>JBKPTR010000279.1:0-50398 GCA_046735615.1 Actinomycetota bacterium | reverse complement strand
CCGGCTCGATTGCGTTCGCGGTGTACTCCACTCTCGAGCAGGAGCTCGACACCAATCTGCTGCTGCGCTTTTGATCGACCTGAGCTCGAACGCTTCGCCATCGAGTCCGAAACGAACCGTCTCGTCAGCCTGTGAACGTCGGTTTCGTCCATCATGTTTATGACCATTTCGTGGCCATACTGTCTCTGTTTTCTTAATGAATGGAGAACTAATACTGCTAATGATTTATCCGAATCCCCATTAAGAGACTGCTGAGCGCGTCCGATGGATGGAGGATCGAGGCCATCGCTATCTCCTCGCTTCTGCTGCTACGCAATCACTCCTAATCGCGCCCGAGCGCAAGCCTGCTGATATTTTATCGTGGAAACTGCCCGGCCCGGCTTCGAGGGGTGGATATCCCCGCTCGAATCGGGCGAGTGCCGGGCAGCACCCGGGACGCGGCCGGTCGCCTAACCCAGGCCGGCTGAACGTGCCCGGATAATGGCCTGTGCGCGGTCGGAAACCTGCAACTTGGTCAAGATGTTGGAGATATGGTTGCGCACCGTCTTAGGTGCCAGCATGAGCCGATCAGCAATCGCGGCGTTGTTCTGTCCAGCCGCCACCATAGCCAGGATCTCGCGCTCGCGTTCTGTCAGATCAGGAAATGGCTCGGATGCGTGCCGCCCGCTGAAGTGTTCCATGACTCGGCGGGCCACGGATGCGCCAAACACGCCGCCGCCCTCGGCCACTGTTTGCACCGCGCGTACGATCTCCGCTTGGCGGGCACCCTTCAGGAGGTAGCCGCGGGCACCTACGCGGAGTGCGGCAAACACTGAATCGTCGTCGGCGAGCATGGTGAGCACAAGGATCGCGACATCTGGGCTGCCGTGGGCGATGCGGCGGGTGGCCTCGATGCCGCCCATGCCCGGCATATCGAGGTCCATGATCACTACATCCGGCTGCAACTCGAGGCTGAGCGCGACCGCCTGCCGTCCATCGCCCGCCTCACCGACCACATCCAAGCCCGCAGCAGACAGCGCCGCCCCAAGCCCGTCTCGGTAAAGGGGGTGATCATCGGCGATCAATACGCGTAATGTTGTCATCGCAACGCAGTTGTCATCGCAAACACCGGGGCGAGCCTGCTTGTTGGGTGCGGGGGTAAGGGCCGCGGTCGCTCAATACACTCGGGGCGCCGCAGGTCTGAATAGCCGGACGGCGTCATGCCCCCAAGGGTCCAGCGGAGGTGTCCCGGCCGCATGAGGCAGTCGTCCTGGTCGGGCTGGGCCAGCATCCGATCAAGTCTGCCCCACTGGGCAGGAGCTCCGCTACTTGTCGCCGTAGTGATCATGGCTTCCCTCGGCTGGGTCATGCTTGCCCGCGGGATGTTTCCCGCGGACGGTACTGTCACATTTCCGAGCGAACCCTACTGGTCGGAACGCGGCGTCGTGATCAATGACGTGGTATCGGGTGTATCCGGGCTGCGCGTCGGTGATTGCGTCGTGGCGGTCGATGGCCGGCCTCTGGAGGAGCTGGTTCGCAGCGGCCCTGCCCGTATCTACGAGGTGGGAGACGTGGTTCGCTACGACGTGCGTCGAAGCGATGCGCCGCTCGACCGAGGCTGTTCTGGGGCGCTGGCCAGCATCGAGGTCAGCCTCACCCCCTACCGGTTCGGTTCGGTCCTCAGGGAAAACGCCAGCGTGTTGCTCCTTGCCTGTTTCATGCTCGCCCTGGGCGCCTTCTTGGTTGCTGTGCGGCCGCGGTCGGGTGCCCCGGGCGCCCTGCTGGTGGCTGGTTGTTTTTATCTGTTCGGCGTAACGGCGCGGCCTTTCGGCATTCAGGTTGTCGACCTGGCTAGTGGTCCACGGTTATGGCCGTTTGTGATTGGTGACACTGCCAAAGCGCTGTTTTGGGGCGCATTGTTGTTGATGGCTGCATCCTTGCCCAGGCAGAGCCTTCCTCCCCGCAGGCTTGTGATTGGTTGCTTCGTGGCGCCACTGGCTCTACACCTGCTCTACATCCTGGCTGCGCTACAACAAACCAGCGAACTCGGAAAGCTGGCCCGACTGGTTGCCGTCTCGTTCGGGGCGGCGCACGCCATACCAATCCTCATGGTGTTCGCCTTGGTTCTCGGCTACAGGTCAGTGGGACAGCCGGAGAGACGGGCTGCTCTGCGATGGGTAGTGATTCCCTTTACGCTCTTGATGTTCGCTTATCTCGGGCTTGGGAAACTGCCCGTCGCGATCACTGGGCGTCCCTTGATCCCATGGATCTGGTTCCGCGGACTTTTCATCCTGGTCCTAGCTGCAATGGCCGTGGCCGTGGTGCGAAACCACCTGTTCGAGGTTCAGATCGTCGTCCGCCGTTGGGGGCTACGAATCATCGCACTGGTTTCAGCGACGGCCGGCGTGCTGGTGCTATGGCGTTTGCTGGTTATGGCGCGGACGCCGCCGGCCGACTGGCTAGTGGCGGCCGCCGCAGGAGTACTTATCGGCGCTCTGTGCGTGACAATCGCCGTGCTCAACCGAGTCTTACAGCGGCGTTTGTTCGGGGCCCGTGCTGATAGCGATGTGATGATTGCCGCGCTCTCACCTCGGACAACGCCAGTGGTTACGGACGAGAGCGGTCTCACCGCCACCCTCGGCGCCCTGAGGCATGCCCTGCGGCTGGCATTCGTTCACCTTGACCTCACCATGCCTGGCATGACGCCGCTCAGCTTGTCACGCGGCGCTTCCCAAGCACCCGATCGGGTCATACCGCTGTATGCCGGAAAAGTCCATGTGGGACAGCTGAGTCTTGCGGTGCGACCGGGCCTGGAGCCACTCGGGCGGACCGACGAGCGGTTGCTTGAGGCTCTTAGTCACGTCCTCGCCAGCAGTGCGTACAACCTCGGCCTGCAGCAAGCCTTGCGGAGAGCGCTGGTCCAGGCCGTAACTGCTCGCGAGGAAGAGCGTCGTCGTATCCGGCGAGAGATCCACGACGGCATCGGTCCGTTGCTAGCGGCAGCGCTGCTGCGCACCGAGACGGCCATGGACCTTCCGCCAGGATGCGAGAGTCAGGCTGAATCCCTACAGAAGTTGCACCACCTGCAGAAGACCGCGCTCACGGACGTTCGCAGCCTGGTGGAAGGACTCCGACCGCCAGCCCTTGACCACGGCGGTCTGCTCGCGGCCCTCGAGCAGCACGCCGAACTGAGTGCAGGCATGACCGCGCCGAGCTCTCCGGCGGTTAGTTTCGAGGTCGCGGGTGACCTCTCGATACTTCCGGCAGCGGTCGAGGTCGCGGCCTATCGCATCGCGCAAGAAGCTATTAGCAACGCGACAAAACACGCCGGCGCGCAGCGCGTCACTGTCCGGTTGAGCCGAGCGGACAACGGCCTCACCGTTGAAATAGAGGACGACGGCATCGGCGTGGCAGCCGATACGAACCCACGGGGAGTGGGTCTGGCGTCCATGACCGAACGAGCCACCGAGTTGGGAGGCTGGTGTACCAACGGGCATTCACCAACCGGCGGCACAAGGGTCAAAGCCTGGTTGCCGATCTTGATCGAGGACTCGGTCGGGAAGGCATGATCCGTTCGGCGACCGCTACTCTGTCGTCGCCGATCGTTCGTTAGTGGGAGCGGTCATGTCGAGGAACGGGCTGGAGAAGCTGAGGGCTTGATCCATTGCAGCCGCCTGCTGTGTCAACAACTCTCCGGCTTCCTTGAGGGCCTCACCAGCAGCGCGGGTCGTCTTGGCGGCTTGCTGCAGGCCCTCCAACATCTGCCGCATGGGGACAAACGCTTGTTCGGTTAGCTTTCGGTTGAACTCTGCTTGAGCTTCGAAGGCTTTCTGGAGCAGATCCAACTGTTGCTGCATGGGCGCGAACATCGTCTGCAGAAGCTCCGTATACGAACCAAATCCAGCCTTCTGGAACTGTTCGATCATGTCCTGCCAGGCTTTCATCGGATCACCGACACTGGCCATGTCATCCACCCTTACGATTGCCTCTTTTGTCGTGCCACCGGCCGACCTCAGTTTAGAGTCCACGGTCGCTCTTGGCGCCGGTAGATGTCTGGAAAACATGAGCGCCGAGCTGTTCGGTCACCCAAGCTGCAGAGAGTTGAGTCGACTCGACATTGGTCGACGCCTCAGGAACATCGACCTCGACGACGACCCAACCGGGGAACGTGCTTGGCAACGTGTCCAGCGCCGCAAGGAGGTCGACGTCACCTCGGCCGGGCTCCGTCCAGACAGTGAAGTCTCGAACGGTCGCCGCGATGTAGTCGGCGTCTGCGGCACGGGCTCGCTCGGCTTGGTCGAGGTGCACATCCTTCAGATGCATGGCGGCTACGCGATCGGCATAGTCGGCCATGATCATTGACGGCGTCATACCTGCCCAGGCGAGATGACCGGTGTCGGGCCCGAAGGACAAGTCGGAGGCTGGGATCGCATCGAGGACGGCGCGCACCTCGGGCTCGGTCTCAACGGTGCTGGCGACGTGAGGGTGCAGCGCAGGAGTGACTCCTTCGGCGGTGATGGCCGCTGCCGCGGCACCCAGCCCGTCGATGACGCGCCGAAGGGCTGCCTCGTCTCCGCCGTACCCGATGGCTGGGTGCTCCTTCCGTTCGGGGGTGAGCTTGGAGGCAATGAAGACTTCGGTGTTGCCGAGCTCGGCTTGCATGCCGGCGTGCCGTTTGGCTGCCTCCACGATGTCGTCGGCTTTATCAGTGTGAAAGTTTGCAGAGAAGTAGCCAGGGGCGGGCTGGAGGCCGTAGTCCGCGAGCAGTTGCTGGTATTGCGCAGCACTCATGCCGGCTGGTGGGTCGGCGTGGATCGCGCGGAATGGAGTAGTGGCGATCTCGCTGAAGGCCGTCCGCAGCACAGGTACGGAAAGATCGAAGCCGCTGGGAGTCAACACCCAGGGTAGGGGGTTGAGTCCGATCTTGAGATTCGCCAACATTCGGTTTGTCCTTTTCTGCGGTCCCGCTTTGGAACAAGATCAAATGATCTGGTCTGGTGGCGTGCGTTGGGCGATAAGTTGATCTTGCAGACCATCGAGGATGACTTGCAGACCGAACTCGAAGCTGTTCTCTGGTGCTGCCGCGTAGTTGGCGGCGGCTGTGTGGAGTCGGCTGCGGAGCCGTGGAAACTGCGCTGCGATCTCCGCCGCTCTAGCCATACTCCCCCGTATCAATTGCTCTGCGTCACCGCGTTCGCGGCCGAGTTTCCTGGCAAGCGATGCCGCAGCGGTTGGGCCGAGAGCATTGCCGAGCACGAATGTGAAAACGGTGGCCGCTGCCTGATCGGCTTGTACGCCGGCGAATCCAGCCAACTCATAGATGGCCAGGTTGTGGTCGTCGTGGCGGGCTTTGCCGGAGCCGAAGATCAGGAACGAACCGAAGGCCTGCAGTAGCCAGGGGTGGCGGATCAGCATCGCGTACAGGTCTTTCGCCATATCGGCAGCGGCTGTACGCCAGTCGGTAGCGGTGAGGTCGGGCAGGGCGATCTCGTTCCATGCTTGGTCTCCGGCAAGTGCAACGAGATTCTCCTTGCTGTCGACATGCCAGTAGACCGCGGTCGCGGCAGAACCGAGCCGCCTGCCTAGCTCGCGCATATTCAGGCCTTCGAGGCCCTCGTTGTCAAGCAGATCGATCGCAGCCTGGACAATCTGTTCGCGGGTCAACGTGTCGCGGGGCACGCGATCAAAATAGCGAGCCCCTTGAACGAGGTTCAAGAAACTACTTGCACAGTGTTCAAGGTCTGACTATCGTGGCACTTGAACATAGTTCAAGTTGCTAGAGAGGATGCAGGATGCCACATGACACGCTGTCCGACTTCGTGGAGGCGACGGCCACAGAATTCGGCATTCCTGGAGTCGCCGTCGGCGTGTGGGCCGACGATCAAGAAATCTACGCATGCCACGGCGTCTCGAGCATCGACAACCCACTGCCCATCGACCGGGACACCCTGTACGTGCTGGGCTCGATCACCAAGACCTACACGGCGACCGCCCTGATGCGCCTGGTCACGGAAGGAAAAGTCGAGCTGGATGCGCCAGTGCGTCGCTATGTTCCCGAACTCAAGCTTGCGGACGAGAGCGCTGCGGCGGACGTTACCGTGTTACAGCTGCTCAACCACACCTCCGGACTGGGCTGGGACCTTCTCGTCGACACCGGCGAGGGGGACGACGCCCTGGCCAGGTATGTGGCGAAACTGGCCGAGTTAGAGCTGATAGCGCCACCCGGCACGCGAGCCTCCTACAGCCAGGCGGGGTACAGCCTGCTCGGGCGGATCGTCGAGAAGGTCACGGGTCTCACGTACGAGCGAGCCGTCGCATCGCTCGTCTTCGACCCGTTGGGCCTGTCCCACAGTTTCTTCGCGCCCGAGGATGTCATGACGAGGCGGTTCGCCGTGGGCCACAATCCCGGAGAGGACGGAACCCTCTCCGTCGCCCGGCTGTGGAGGGGCTCACGTTGCCGAAACCCGGGCGCGGGCATCGCCTCCTCTGTGGCGGACCAGCTGCGCTGGGCTCGATTCCATCTTGGTGACGGTCGCGCCGAAAGCGGTGAGCCTGTTCTGCCCACCGTGGTGCTGCAGCGGATGAAGGAGCCGACGGTCGAATTGCGCGGCAGCACGCTCGGCGACGCCCTCGGCATCGGCTGGTTCCTGCGCGACGTCGACGGCGTTCGCACTGTCGGGCACGGCGGCTCGGCGAACGGCCAGTTCGCCGAATTCCTCACTGTGCCGGAACGGAGCTTTGCGGTGGTCGCGTTGTCCAACGCTGGTCCCGGCGGCATACCTTTCAACCAAGCCGTCGTCCGTTGGGCGCTGCGGACCTACCTGGGGGTGACTGACCGGGACCCGGAGCCGAGCCCGTACGACGAGGCGCGGGCTCGGGAGGTCGTCGGGAGGTACGACATCGACGTCATGACGCTCGTCATCGCACTCGATGAAGCGGAGCTGACGCTCGAGGTCGGGATCAAACCGGAGGTACGTGCAGCAGCGGATGGCGAGATGCCTCCGGACTACGCGCCGGCCGCCATCGGCCTGCTCCCCAGCAATGCTGATGAGTACATCGTCACTGAGGGCGGTCTGAAGGGGCAACGTGGCTTCTTCACCCGCGACGAGAGCGGCAGGGTCGTGGGCGTGGACCTTGCTGGTCGGTTGTTCCAGCGGGTTCCGGCGCTTTCGAAGTGAGCTGAGCTTCCTACCAGCTATCGTCCTCGCGTGTTGACAGCATTCCTGTGGGGGATAGTTGCGGCCAGCTCACTCCTCCTCGGGGCGGTGCTTGGCGTCTACCGGCAATGGGATCGGCGACTTGTCGGCCTTGTTCTCGGATTCGGTGCTGGGGCGCTCATCGCAAGCGTCTCGTTTGAGCTTGTTGAAGAAGGCATGCGAGTCGCCGGAGAGCTCCCGGTGGCGTTGGGTCTCGCGACTGGGGCGCTCACTTTCTTCGCCGGCAATCGCTGTGACGCGGATTGGCGGTCGTGCGGGAGGGAGTGTCGACGGTTCGCCGCTGGCGCACTACTGGTGATGTTGGTGGGCTCGATGGTCCCCGAGGCAAAGGAGAAGGCAGCCATCGGCGCTGGCCTTGCCGCGGTTATCGGCTACGCCGTAGCTGCCGGACTGTCCGTGATCTCGTAGCGGTTACAGCTTGGCTACCGTCAGTAGCACCGCCGAATCTTCCAGCGCATCGAGGCTGTGGCGATTGGCGGGCATTATCAGCAAGTCTCCCCGAGCGCCCTCCCACGACAGCTCGGCCGTTGTGAGTCGCACGCGCCCGTGCAAGATCAGTACTGTCGCCTCGCCCGGATTCTCGTGCTCGGCAAGGCAAGAGCCCGCGATCATACCGATCACCGTCTGACGCAGTACCTTTTCATGACCGCCGTAGACAGTGTCCGCGGTGTGTCGACCAGCCGCTGTTGCGGCCAACTTCATCTGCTGGCGCGCGAGTGCCTCGAGCGAGATCTTCTGCATGCCAACAGTGTCCCAAGTCCGGCTGGCAGGCTTTCACCATGCACCGGTTCACACAGGTTGATGTCTTCACCGACGAGTTGATGTTCGGAAATCCGGTGGCTGTTGTGCATGACGCCGACGAGCTGACAACGCAGGAGATGATCGATTTCGCCAAGTGGACCAATCTGAGCGAGACGACATTTCTGTCCGCGCCCACCGACCGGCGGGCCGACTATCAGGTGCGGATCTTCACCACCCGCCTCGAGCTTCCGTTTGCAGGTCATCCCACCCTCGGCTCGGCGCATGCCTGGTTGGAGGCCGGCGGCATCCCGAGAAATCCCGAAATGATCATCCAGGAATGTGGAGCGGGACTGGTACGGGTCCGCCGCGACGTAACGCGGCTCGCATTCGCCGCACCGCCACTAATCCGTGGCGGTGAGGTCGAGGAAGAAGACCTTGCAGAGATCATCGCCTTTCTCGGTATCGATCATGACCTGGTCGTGGATTCCCAGTGGGCCGACAACGGGCCCGGCTGGGTAGCGCTGTTGCTCGCCAACGCAGAGACGGTCCTGGAACTGCAACCCAGCGCCGTCGACGCAGGCCGCTTCGACGCCATCGGGGTGATCGGACCGTATCCGCCAGGCTCGGAAGTGGATTTCGAGGTCCGGGCCTTCGCGCCATTGGAGGGGCAGCGTGAAGACCCCGTCACCGGCAGCCTCAACGCTGCGCTAGGGGAGTGGCTGATCAATACCGGACGGGCGCCGACCTCCTACATCGCCGCACAAGGAACTGCCATCGGGCGTCGTGGCCGGGTCTATGTCAGCAAAGTTGGCGACGAGGTCTGGACGGGCGGTAATAGCGTGACTGGGGTGGCGGGGACAGTGCACATCTAGCGACTCCTCGTCAGCCGGCCTTACGTCGGCGGAACCGGGAGCGTACGCCCCGACCGAACAGCTGCTCGGCTACCTCCGGTGATACGTCAGGCGGAGGTGCCAAGGTCCGCGCGGTGGCGGCGAGCCAGGCATTCACCGCAGCCCAAAGCCGGCTGAGCAGATCGAGCTGTGGGCCGCGAGCCGTTAGCGGGCCGCCGTTGAGCTCGACGATTTGTTTGCCGAGTTCGAGGGAGCGGGGGTCGCGCAGCACGACCGTCACGGTCTCGTCGGTCACGGACAGCTCGAGCTGGCGGGCGGCGGCTTGCTCCGGGGTGTCGTCCGCGGTGTCCTCGGTACTGACCTCATCCAGTTTGGCGGCGAGCTGGTCGAGGTCGATGCCGGCCTCGGTCAGCACCTTGGCCGCGGCACTGTCTGGTTGCTCCAGGATCGCCTCAAGGATGTGGTGGCTGCCGACCGGCGCCTCGCCGGCCAGCTCCGCAGCCAGCGCCAGCACGTCGTGCGCCGCCGGCGTACGGCCCGCGCCGTGAGCCTCTCGCGCCCCCGGCGACTCGATCCGCGCCAGCACCTCGCCGCGGATACGATCCAGCGGGTTCTTGTCCGCCAGAATCTGCGCGGCGACGCCCTCGCCCTCGCGGAGCAGGCCGAGCAGGATGTGCTCGGTACCGATGTAGTTGTGCTTGAGCTGCAGCGCCTCGCGCAACGACAGCTCCAGCACTTTCTTCGCCCGTGGGGTGAACGGGATGTGCCCGCCAGGCGGGGCCTTGCCCCGACCGATCATGGCCTCCACCGAGGCCTGCACGTCGTCATGGGTGTAACCCAGGGCAGTGAGGCTGGCGCTCGCCAGCGAGTCCGAGATTGCCAGCAACCCGAGAAGCAGGTGTTCGGTGCCGATGTAGTTGTGGTCCAGTGCCCGGGCCTCTTCCTGCGCGCTAACGACGACCTGCCGGGCCTGTCCAGAGAATCGCTCAAACATGCTTTCATTATGAAAACCCTGTCAATACACTGTCACTAATAGAGTCGTATGACAGGAGTCATCGTTGCCGTCCGAATGGGATGACCGGCTCGCCGCATGGCGCGACGAGCTGGAGATATTGGCCAAGATTGATGACACTCCGTGGGTACCGCTGGCCACCGCAGAGGCCGAGGCGGGGGTCTCCCGCTCGGCGTTGCGTGCCTGGTACCGCCACGGTGAGATCGCATCCCGACTGGTCGACGGGCCTCACGGCCCGCAACGGCTGGTGCCGCTGCAGGCGGTGCTTGATAGGGCCGCGCAGTCTGCCCGGATCCAGCGCCGCGCCGAGCGCGAAGTCAGCTTGGAGGCGCAGCTGACGCTCCTGCGGCACCGGGTTGATCAGTTGGAGCTGCGGCTGGACGCGCTGGAACGCCATTCGAACTCGTAATCAGCGAACCGCAGTTCGTGCAAGCACCACAGCAGTCATCGACCTTGTGGAATGGTGCGCATATGGTTCCGGGCCCGGTATTGCAGGGATTCTCATTCTTCCCGCGTGGTGGCTCAGCGCAGGTAGTGCGCTACTTGACTGCCGCGCTGTTGCAGGCCGGCTGGACACCACGGATCGTTGCCGGCTCGGTAGGTGACAGTGCAAATCCGAGCAATGCCAGAACATTCTTCGCCGGACTCCCGGTGTCGACGGCCGACTTCAGTCCCGCCCTCGACGCCTGGCTGCGCGGTGAGGATCCGTTGGACCAGCCAGTGCCGCTGCATGCCTCGTACGAGGACAAGCCGGGCGCTCCGGATCGCATTTTCGCTGGGGTTTCGCCCGAGCTGGCCGCCCGCCAGGTGGAGTCCTGGCGGCGCCTGCTGACCGGCTTCGGTCCGCCCGACCCAATGGTTCTGCATCTCCATCACCTCACGCCATTGCACGATGCCGCCGAGACTGTCTGGCCCGACGTGCCGGTGGTGACGCACCTGCACGGCACCGAGTTGCTCATGCTGGAGCAGATCGAACAGTACGGCGCTGCGGATGGATCGCAGATCGGGCTGCCTCCCACATGGAGGTACGCCGACTATTGGGCGCATCGGCTATGTGCCACTGCTCATCGCAGCAGCTGCCTTGTCGCCGCCTCCACTGATCACGCCGCTCGCGCGGTTCGCGTCCTCGGTGTCCCTGAGGATCGCGTGACGGTGGTGCCCAACGGGGTCGACACTGAGCATTTCCAGCGACTCGACCTCACCGCGAGCGAACGGCTAGCCCTGCTGCGACACTGGCTCGTCGACGACCCTCGGGGTTGGGACGAGACTGGCCGCCCGGGTAGCGTCCGATATTCCTTGGCCGACCTGTCCGACTTCACCGACTCCACCGGCATTCGTCCTGTTCTGCTCTACGTCGGTCGGTTCACCGCGGTGAAACGCCTGTCGCTGCTGCTTCGGGCGTACGCACGTGTGAGGTCCCGACTCGGCCCGGTCGCGCCGCTGCTGATCTGGGGCGGACACCCCGGTGAATGGGAGGGCGAACATCCCTATTCCCTGGTCAACAGGGAGCGCATAGACGGCGTCTTCTTCGTCGGCTGGCGCGGCCATGATGATCTTCGACTCGGTTTGGGCTGTGCGGACTTGCTGGTTGCGCCATCGGTCGGTGAGGCATTCGGCTCGGTTTACCTGGAGGCGATGTCAGCCGGATTGTCGGTCGTGGCCACGACCACCGGCGGCCCTCCAACCTTCCTCAACCTCGACGCACATGCGCCGGAGGGCTGGCTGATACCGCCCGACAACGAGGATGCGCTGGTCGAGGTGCTCGTCGAAGCATTGACCTGCCCGGCTGAGCGCCTAACGCGAGCCGAGGCAGCACAGGCGCTGGTACGACGCGGCTACTCCTGGCAGGCAGTCGCAGCCAAAGTGGCAAGCGTTTATGAGTCAGTGCGGACAAGGTGACGTACTTGGGGCTAGGTCAACAATGTCGTGGCGCCAGGCTCGCGTGAATCTTGACAGTGCCGGGCCGATCCACCACGAGCGTTGACCACCCACCTGCAGCCGGTCTTACGCAGCCATCGGAGGCGGACAAGTACCGGGACCAGTGCACTCGCACCACATATTCACCCGGGTGGGGCAATGACAGCGTCATCGAAACGCCATCACGAGCGACAACCTCTCCTGGGGCTGAGATGACAGGCCAAGGATTCGTCACGGCATAGAGGATCCAAGTTCGGTTCGACCACACTCTCTGTAGGTATGGCAGCCCACCTCGGACCAAGGTCGCTTCCTCAGTCGAGGCCCACTCGGACGGCCCGTTCGAGATGGCTACGTACGAGATGGCGTTGTCGTCCAGCCACTTCCGGTAGGTGTCCGGGTTGAGGCTTTCGTCGTAGAAGATCGGGTTACGCCCGGTGTCGAGTTGTCGAGACCAACCTCGCGCAATGGGAACCACCGGTGCGACAAAGGCAACTTCGCCGCGCCGTAGCGTCGGAACGACCTCAATTGGCCCGTCAACCCGGCGAGCGGTCAACTCCTCAAGAAGGGGCGCATAGAACTCTGCGCTGAGCGCAGGATCGCCCCGCTGTTGAACCTCCGTGATCGATACCGGGGGTAACAGCAAGACCACGGCTGCGGTAGCGGCCACGACCGCGCCCAGAGGGACGGCCGCAACCGCCACGATAATCGGTGCAGCGAACAACTCGGGCAGACGCGACGCGGTCGTGCCCACCGGCGTCGGCAGCAGATAAGCCGCGGCCACCAGCGCGGCGGATAGCAGCGCCCCCCACCGGAGAACTGGACGGCGCCAACACAATCCGGCCACGCCTAGGCACACCACAAAGCTCATCAGAGCTTGCTTGGCTGCGAACGTTTGGTAGCCGTCGTTGCCAAACGCCAGCGCGATGGCGACGGTCGGCACCATGGCACTTACGCCGAGCGTCATGCCGTCTCGACGTCGGCCGGAAAGGAATAGCGCTCCGCCAGCTACTCCGAGGAACAAGCCTGCTACCGGGCTGAACAGCGGCGCGAGGACAGACAGCACGGAAGTCAGACGTGGACGTCCCGAAACCAGAGCCACCACCGCTCCCAGGCCCACTGCTAGACCAAGCGCAAACGTAGTCCGCGTGGTCACCAGATTCCCGGTAAGACATACAGCCGCGATGATCGCCCCGGCAACCGGTCGCGTCACCGCCGTGACCTTCATCAGCGCCGCGAAAAGCACGACGCTGACAACGTAGGCAAGGGCCGTCGTGAGGCGCACGCCCAGCAGCGCCATCACCGGCGGAGACAAGACGCTATAGCCGAGGGGATCGAAGCCGCCGTACCAACGCAGGTTCAACACAGCGGGCCATGCCAGCTCGGCTAGCTGGGCATGCGCAAGCTGGGCAGACAGATCACGACCCATCGGCGCAGCGAGGAGGTACGCGGTGGCGAACAGGATGGCAAAAGATCCAGCGACAATGATCCCTGGCGATCGTCGGAAGAACGTAAGCATCCGCGATCGGATCCTGCGAGGCAGGCTGGTGACCCTTTTCCCGGTGCCGAGGTCACCCGGATTAGTTTTGACTGTATCGGCGTCTCTGGCAGTGACCGACTGAAGAGTCACCACAGAAGACTCCTGACCACGATCGTCCCCCATCTGATCGCTGGGCATAGCTCTGCGTGATCCGCGGCGCCCGTCTCTCGGGGCGCACGAACCAGCAGTAGACGCTCTCTTGCGGCCGCCTGTCCAGCAGCGATCGCAGTTGTGTAGCGGTGCATATCGCCCCAATATGGGGCGCCATCCCGGAGGCCGACCTCAGAGAGCGACCAACTAACAGGCTGTCACATGTCACCGGCGATGGTGACGGCTTCCGGGAATTGGCTAATTCTTCCAGATCGTCGAGAGTGGGGAAGCGGCTTTCGCGCGGCTAAGAGCGGGCAGTCCGTATAAGTCCTCCATAGTGCGGAGCAGCTTGTAGTGGTCGAGCCTCTCGGCATAGACCCCCGGTCGCACGTTCGCGCCGACGATAATCGTCGGGATCGATTTGGCTGAGCCGCCCGCGTTCTCGTCGAAGGTGACGATGAGCAAGCTGTTGTTGCGTTGGGCCCAGCGCGCGTACCGGTCGAAATGCTTCTTCATCCAACGATCGCCGGTGCGGATCGAGCAATCGTGCATGTCGTGGCACATGTTCGGGCTCACGAACGCCACAGTGGGCAGCCTGCTGTAGTCGCGGGGAAAGTCGCTGAAAGGGCGGTTGGTGCTTGCTGGCAGCGTGCCGAAGTTGACCCAGGGGTTGTGTTTGCGGAGGTAGCGACCGGATCCGCAGCCGCGGAAGCCAGTATTCGGCAGGGACTCGGCATAGCCGACAAAGCTGAGGCCTGACTTACGGAGCTGATGGCCCAGGTTGTCGGCCTTGCCAAGGTTCTGGGGACATCCATTCCCAGTCACCCCGTGGGTGGATCCGGAGAACAATGCCAGATAGTTTGGCTGACTGGGGTGAGTAATACCGTACGAGCGGGTCATGTTCGCGCCCTTATCCGCGAGCTTGTCGAGGTACGGCGCCTGCCCGCTACCCATGACGCTGGTGCGGTGCTTGTTCTCAAAGATCACGACCACGATATGGTCCGGTCGCGGCACCGTCGTCTTCTGTTTTCTAGTGGAGGGTCGCCGCACGGTCGGCTTCTGTTGGTTCGGCGAGAACGGGTGCTCGATCGCCCTCAGCTTCTCCGGAGTAGGCATTACGGCGTTGGTCTCTTTTGGCCTTGCCGGCATTACTGTGGGCAAGCGGCTGGGCTGCCGTGGCGGTCCGACCGGCGCCGGGCCTGCGTCGCCACAGGCAGCGCATGTGGCCATCAGGATCCCGGTGACAGCCCAACCGGTCCATCGTGGGAAAGCCTGCACCTGGAACCCCCTGTCGATCCAAGTACTCGCAAGGCACCATTCAACGCATGCGTGCGCCCAAGCGCAACACCGCCAAGGCCCCTCGCGCGAGCAGCTACGCCATGTGATCATCGATCTGGATGGAAGCTGAGTTGCCCGCCGGACGCGTCAGTCGTCGCTAGGGACCATCGCCCGCGTGGCTACCGGCAGACGTCACGTTCGGATTGACTCCTGGTCTGACCTGGGCGGATCGAGGCGGTACCCGTAGCCGCGCAGAGTGGTAACCGTCGGCAAAGCAAGATCGGGGACGTGCTGATGTTGCGCGGCATCACTGAGCTGCCGGCGGAGTGCGGCCATCGTCACGTGGTCTTGGTCGGGCCGTACCAGTTCGCGTCCCAAACCTCGCTCATGAGATCCTCCCGGCTGACCGCGGCACCGGGGTGGGCAGCAAGGGCGGCGAGCAGATCGAACTCCTTCGGCCGCAACGCCAGTTCATAACCGTTGAGGTCACATCGCCGCGATGCGAGATCGATGGTGAGTGCTCCAAGCTGAAGGACAGGCTCGGTTGCCGCCGAGATCGGTCGCCGGCGAAGGTGCGCGCGGAGGCGGGCGAGCAGCACGGACAGGCTGAAGGGTTTGACAAGGTAATCATCGGCGCCGGCGTCGAGGCCCACAATCACATCGATCTCGTTGCTGCGGGCAGTGAGGATGACCAGCAAGATGTCAGGGTTGTCGCGGCGCAAGGTGCGAGCGAGCTCGACACCATCAAGATCGGGGAGGCCGAGGTCGAGCAGGACGATTCCAGGCCTGTTCTCTCGCGCGTGGATGAGGGCGGCGGCGCCCGTGCGGCACCACGTTGTGGGATAGCCGTGGCCTTCGAGGCCGAGGTGAAGATGGTGCCCAATGGTGGGGTCATCCTCCACGATCAGCACGGCCGGCAACTGGACCGGGTCCGTCCGGCTCATGCGCGTGAGCCTACGCGTCTCTCGGTGGCGGAGGTCATCGCGCCGCCCGCACCTTGTTGAGCCAAAGCAGAGCCTCCGGCAGGTAACGGCGGTAGTTGCGGTAGTTGTGGCCACCGTTAGCGAAATCCAGGAAGGAAACTCCCGGATCGCCGCGGCTCGCGGCCAGCATCTGCCGATTAGGTCGCCAGGATTCCTTGTCCTGCCGTCCGCAGATCAGCAGCAGCTTCCTCCCGTGAAGCCCGTGCTGCTGATAGAGCCACAACGGCGAGTTGTGCCGGCGGGCGGCGGCGTTGCCATGGAACAGATCGCCGGTGGTGCCGTCGGTGATCGGGGTGAAGTAGCCGCCAAACGAGGCAGCGGCTTGGAAGTTCTTTGGTTGGGAGAGCAGGAGTTTGGTGGCACAAAACGCACCGGTGCTCCACCCGGCCAGGGACCATGGGCCTGGTCGGACGCGCAAGTGCTGGCGTACCGCGTTCGGCACAGTGGACGAGATCCATGTGTAGGCCTGGGGACCGCGTGGAATGTTGGTGCACTCGGTGTCGCGAGGCGGATTGGTCATCAGCGGCGGGAACACGGCGATGAACGGCTTGATGCGCCCAGTGTTGATCGCGGTGGCTGCGACTTGACCAAAGTCGTAGTGCCGGAACATCACCTGCGGGGTTGAGGGCTGGCCGGGCAGCACCATGAGCACTGGGAAGGCTGTCGTCTTGAATTGGGGCTGCTCGTACTCGGGGGGAAGCCATACCAGAACCTTGCGGCTGTGGTCGCCGGCTGAGCGACCTGGGATGGTCAACACCTCAGCACGGCCAGCGCCGGGCTGCACAAGCCCGTTGCTCTGGATGGTCGCCTGCTCGGTTCGCACCCCGAACAGGTCCGGCCAAGAGGTATAGAAGCCGTATATGTTGTTCACCCAGAGAAATAACGCGGCGATGGCGAGCAGTTGGCAGACGAGGACCGCCGCCAACGGTCGAAGTGCAGCTCGCCAGCGGGTTTTGGTCGTGCGCCGCCACCACCAGGCCATCAGCGGGGCCGCAGCGGCCGCGAGCAGTACCGCTGTAATCAGCAGCGGAATGCTAGTAAGACTCAGCACGGCCCGCCCGCCAGCGTTGAGTTGGCACGCCGGGGAGTGAGTCGCGGCCAGTGGAGGAAACCTTCGAGGGCCAGAGCGGCGCCGATGATCGGTCCAAGATCACGAGCCAGCGCGAAACAGATGAAGCGTGGCTCCCACGCCGGCCGAAACTTGGCGTTTGCTCGATACAGGGAAGCAATCTGCCACCAGCGTGACGCAACCAGCAGCAGTCGTACCCAGGCCCGTAAGAATGGGCCAGCACCAATCCGTTCGCCGCGCGCCAAGGATGACCGGAACACGGCAAAGTTCAATGACACACGGGTTACGCCGCGGCCTGGTGCCGACGCGAGCAACTCCGCGATCATCAGCTCCATCACCCCGTTCTCCAGGTCGGGGTGGCGGCGCACTAAGTCCAGGGACACTCCGTCATTGCCCCACGGCACAAACTGCAGCACTGCCACCAATTCACCGAGGTAGTTACGGGCTTGAACGATCAGGCAGTCGGGGTCCTCGTCTGCCGCAAACCGTGACAAGGCCATCGAAAAGCCCCGTTCGGGACCTCCGCGCCGCCAGCGCTGTGACAGCTGCTCTGCCTGCTTCCGATGGGTGGGATCCAGGTCCCACACGGGGTCGATCCGCACCTCATAGCCAGCCCGTCGGGCCCGATTCACGGCTTGCCGGACCGACCGCATGGCCCGACCGTCGAGGGTGAAGTCCGCGACTTCAACCACCGCCTCGTCGCCAATCTCCAACGCGTCCAAGCCGGACCGGTGGTACGCCGCGGCGCCAGTTTCGGTCGCCGCCAGCACCGCCGGGATCCAGGCACGCTGCTGGGTCAGCTGAAGCCAGGCCTCGATCGCACCTGGCCATGCCTCGACATCTCCGATCGGGTCGCCCGCGGCAAGGCACACCCCAGTTTTGACCCGGTATGCGACCGCGGCCTTGCCAGTAGCAGAGAAGACGTAGGACTTGTCGTCACGCGTCGCGAAATAACCGAGGGAGTCAACCTGGCCATGCTGGGCGAGAAGCGCGCGAATGCGGTTCCGATCAGTGTCGCTGGCAGTTTTGATAGGTGCGGAACTGTGAAGTAACACACCGAGGGCCGCCAGCCCGGTCAACATCCCAAGCCCGACGAGCAAGTAGCGGGACTCGGCCGCGGCGTCAGCGTTGATGAACCGCAATGGCCCAGCGATCCCGACCATGCCGAGCAGGCTTTGCTGCAGCACCTCCGTCCCCGTCCACGGACGGACTAGTTCGTGGTGATCGGTGAGTAAGGTGACGGCACTCAGCAGCCAGGCAGTGACTCCGAGGCCGAACAAGCTGAGCGGTATCGCACTGCGGGAGCTTGGATCCGGTCGGCCAACGAACTGGCGGCGGCCCAGCAGCAGGATGACCACGACCGCGGCCGACACTGCCGCCTGGATCAGCTCGGTGCCGCGTGCCAGGTGTACGCCGATTGCTGCTCCCAGCAGCGCAACCGTTGCTATCAGGGCGCGGTGCTTACGTCGCCGCAAACCGCGAGCCATCACGAGCAGGCCGCAGCCGACTCCGATTCCCACGACTGCCACCGAGGCAACTGTCCCGAAGGGCGGCAGGTAGTCCCGAGACCAGTCCAGCAGTCGCGGTGACCTGCGCAACACGGCGGAGGCGATGTTCAGTAGCCCAAGCAAGAAGACAGCGCGTGCGGCCCACACCGGCAGGCGGCTTGACGACCACCGCAGCCGCGAGTGGGCTTCGACAGGCCCGGGATGCACGGAGGACGGCTCAGTGCGCTGGGAGGATGCGGCCGCCGCCAGGGGAGGAGGCGGCGGCCGCCGCTTGAGACGCTTCATGGGTCGGGCCTCGGCCAGGTCCACGGCCGACGTACGCGGCCGCCGCGTGACGGCGCTCATAGCTCGCAGAGCTCCTCCACGGCGAGTACGACGGCGAAGATCAGCTCCAGCGGGGTGAGGCCTGCGAGGTTGAGGCTGGAGCCGACCTGCGCACGAAGTTGAGAGATGTCGTTGATCGTTCCTCCGAGGTCGGAGTCGATGTGCCAGCGGTCGGCTGATTCGGCGTGGGCCTGGCCGTCACTGCGCCAGATCCCGCGAGCGGCGCAGTCAAGCTCACCACAACCAAGCCCATCCCGTTCTTCGCTCCCAATGCACAACCCCTCCGCCGGGACCCGGTACGCCTTCGACGCTACGAGCGGCAGGGTTAGGGGCCGGTTAGCCGCAAGTTAAGGGACGGCAAACGTCCCGAGTAAGAAATGGCGCGATGGGCTCGACACCACGTGGACCGGTCGGCGCCCATCGCTGCGACCATGATTGAGGCGTGCGAGAACGCATTGTCCGGGTTGCGATTGCTGCCGTCGCGATTGCCCTGCTGCTGTTCGCCGTACCACTGGCGGTGATCGTACGCAGCGCAATGTTCGAGGATGAGAGGCGCGAGCTGCAAGCGACTGCTTTGCAGGGGGCGGTCCGGATCGACCCGGACTTCGCACACGGCGATCCCGTTGAGCTACCACACAACAGCGACCAGCAGGTTGGCGCCTACGACGTCAGCTCGCGGCTCCGGTTTGGTCTCGGTCCGGCAACCGGAGACGCCATCGTGCAGCAAGCCGCGGCTGGCTCGGTCGCCGACGGTCAGCTCGGTGGGGAGCTGATCGTTGCCGTCCCGGTCACATCGCAAGAGAAGGTCGTCGGAGTCGTCCGCGCCGCTCAGCCGGTCCGAGTCATCTGGAACGCGGTAGTGCTCGCCTGGGTTGCTCTTGCCGCTCTTGCTGCCGCCGCATTCGGTGTCGCCGTACTCGTTGCTCGCCGCCAGGCTCGGCACCTCAGCGCACCATTGGAAGCGCTGGTAGAGACCTCCGAGCGCATCGCCGCCGGGGATCTCACGGTACGCGCCGAGACCAGCGGCATCCCCGAGATCGGCCGTGTAGCCGAAACCCATAACGCGATGGTCGACACACTGGGCGACATGCTGGAGCGTGAGCGCCACTTCACGGCCGATGCCTCCCATCAGCTGCGTACGCCGCTCACCGGTCTCCAGCTGGGCCTGGAGGCGGCTCAAGAACAGGCGGCACAGGACCCCGGGTTCGATCTCAGGTCTGCGTTGCGGGAGGCGAACGATCGGGCCGAGGAGTTGAATCGCACCATCGAAGACCTGCTGGAGGTAGCACGCCTGCCTTCCAATCAGTGGGCGGCTGCCGAACCGGCCCCGCTCGATGACGTCTTGCGGGAAGCGGAACGGCGCTGGCACGGCCCGCTTGCCAAGCAAGGTCGGCGGCTGGCCGTGCGGAGAGAGCAAGGAATGGCGGCCGCAATGGTGCCTGGCCGAGTGGTCGGGCAGATTCTCGACATCTTGCTGGACAACGCCTCTCGGCACGGAGTTGGCGCTGTGATTGTCGTCGCCCGAGACATTGGGGATGCCGTCGCCATCGACGTCGGAGATGAAGGCTCCCTCTCGGCACCAACGACCGAGCTATTCATACGCGTCAGTTCTACTGACTCAGGACACGGGATAGGCCTGGGCCTCGCTCGGTCGTTAGCTGAGGCTTGCGGCGGCCGCCTCAACTTGACTAGCAAAGCTCCGACGACCTTCGGTCTCGTTCTTCCCCACGATGCCGACGATGACAGGGACGCCGCCTGGGAGAGAGCACAGGCAGAAGATTGAGGGTGCCTTGGGGGTGGGGTGACGGGACGAGAACCGTGTGGTCAGCGAGCTGTGCCTCGTCGCGGCGCACGCCGTCTTTACGCCTGCGGCTGCCTCTGCGGCAGCGACTGAAGATGGTCTACTTCATCGCCCATCGCCGAGCTGACCTCGCGGAGCAGATGGCGCACCCGGTCGAGTTCCCAGTCGTAGGCGGCTACAGCCTCCGTGACGTTGAACATCTCGTCGGAAAGCCGATCCCGAGTGTGCTCGTATTCGGCTAGAACGGCGGCTTCCTCGGAACCGGAGAGTATGGCCAGTACCGCGTCCGCAAGCAGCTCGGCATCGCGGAGCGCGTCGGTCATCCCGTGCGTCGTAATTGGGTCCTTGAAGTAGCCGGCATCTCCCACCAGCGCCCAGCCCGGACCCCAACAGCGGCGCAGGTAGCCAACAGCTCCACTCCATCCGTGCATCCGCCCAGCCGGAGTGGCATCGGCCACGCGGTCTACGAGTGCCGGGCCTGCTGATGAGACAAGCGTGTTGAAGGCGTTCTCGGCTCCGTTGCGCCGCAGGGTGCGGATGCGGGCAGGTGTCGTTCCAACAAAGACGCACGTGCCGTCGTTGGTTGGGATGAAGCCGGTCGCCGCGTGGTCACCGTAGGACCATTCGTAACCATCAGCCGGGAGGTCGTGAAAGTAGCGGTAGAGGACCCCGCCTGCGCTGCTGCCTTGCCGCGACACTCGGGCGCCGACTTGTCGGGCGACGGTCGAGCGTATGCCGTCCGCACCGACCGTGAAGGTGGCGTGCAGATCGGTCGAGTGCCCTTCGCGACTGCGGACCTGCACACCCGCGACACGCTCGGCCTCGTCACGGAGCAGCGCCGTCACGCTGGTTTCGTGCAGCACCTCGGCGCCGGCGGCGGCCGCTGCGTCCACGAGCAGCTGGTCGAAGAGGTAGCGGCGCGGTGCGTAAAGTGCATCCACACCCGCGCTCGGCCGGATCGCTACAACAGCCTGTTCACTATCGGCGTAGCGGAAGATCACTTGGCGGATCGGTGGCGTACCGGTAGCAGCGACATCCGGCAATATGCCCCAGCGGGACAGCTGCAGGACCCCGGCGCGCATCAGGCCATGGGTTGACAGGGTGTCGCTGCCATGTCGATCGCGGTCGATGAGGATCACTTGGACGCCCGCGCGGGCCAACAGCAGCGCGGTAGCTGCCCCGGCGACGCGGCCGCCGACGACGACAACGTCATGCCGGATCATGCAACCAACCGTCCAATGGCCGCAACGCCGCTCGCCGATTTCTCCCGACCCAACAGATGGTCGACCACGAATCTGGCGTCGTGTCGAGCGCCGTCGATGAAGCTGGAGTCCCGCCGATGCTGGAATGACTGCCCAACGACATACAGGGCCGGCACTGAGGTGACGCCACGCCGCTGACGGATCGAGCCATCCGGAGCCAGGACCGGGAGGCGCAGCCACGGATAGTGTGGGCGATAGCCTGCCGCGACTAGCACAGTTCCGATGTTCTCAGCCGCGAGATCAAGGCGCGAGGCAGGGTCCGAGACCTTGACCGGGCGGCGCCGCATTGGAGGCAGGACCTCGCGAGTGAGGCCTGCGGCGTCGACGTACCGATCGACGGCGTCGAGGAGGTGGTGCATCCTCACGTCGGCGTCGGCGACAGTTTCGTCGAGGTCGCTGCCGAACGACGCGACTGTGCCGACGATTTTCCTCGAGCCTGCCCACAAGGCGTACGCCGCGCGCTTGCAGCACCCCTAGATCAAGATCGCGGCCGCGCAGGCACGGGTCTGAGTTGCCCACCAGCTGTAGCGAGTTCTCCCGACGAGCCGCACCGGAGGCCCCCACTACGAGCACGCCGCCCGGAGGTAGAGCCGCCGGGTTGCGGTATGAACTCGCGGTGACCACCTGGGGGCGTCCGGACACGCCAGACAAGCCCGCCGGCAGGTAGGCCCTGCCATGAGGACCGGTGGCCACGACGAGATGGCGGGCGTGCCAGGTGTCGGTATCGGTGACGACCCGGAACCGCGCGAACGACGTGATCATTTCCAGCGTCGGTCAGCAGCCGGCTCACGGCCAGCCCGGCGTGACCCGTCCCTACGATGATGGTGTCAACGCGCATCACGAAGCTCGGTCGCCGATGAAGATCATTTGCCGGTGACGACCTTGATCATGACCGGCGTCGGATTGGTGAGTACGTCGTACGGCAGAGCGGCGACGAGACTGCTCCACGAGTCCGCGCAGCGTCGCGTCATCCGCGTCGCCTTCGATGTAGAAGGTGACTCGGATCTGCTTGTAGCCGTTGCGGACCGTACAGTCAGACAACCCGAGAGTTCCCAGCAGATCGATGTCGCCCTCGACAGTGGACGTGACCTTGTACAGGTCGATCCCTCGTGCGGCCGCAATGTTGGCCAAGCCGGAGGTCAGGCAGGAAGCGATGGCATGCAGCACGAACTCAATCGGTGTCGGCCCATGATCCTGGCCAACCAGGACCGCAGGATGGTCGGCGTCGAGCGTGGTGACGTGCTAATGCTCCATCTCCTGCATCGCGCCATAGAAGTCTGTGGGTGCCACTCACCCAGGTGTTGGAGGCTCGGAACTGGAACTTGGCGATCTCCTTCTGATCGTTGACGGCATCGAGTGTGGCAAACAGCGTCGCCACGTCCACGCCGTTCCGTCGCGATGCCTCGGGCGCGGTAGTGCTCATGGAAGCTCCTTCGGAAAAATTCCTTTCGGTCGGTCGACCGAACTAGTCAGAAGTGTCGCTCTCTTGATAGAATCTGGCTAGGTCCGATCGAACGACCGAACGAATCAGCCGAAATTTGAGTCTGGCAGAGGAGGCCAATCGTGGCGGATGTTGCAGTTCGACCCACCGACGCGCGCGCGCTCATCCTCGACGCTACGCGGAGCCGACTGCTTGCCGACGGCTATGGCGGCCTGTCGACCCGGAAGGTGGCCGAGCAGGCCGGAGTGCCGCTCAGCCAGCTGCATTACCACTTCGGTTCCAAGCTGGGCCTCATCCTCGCGCTGCTCGATGAAGAGAATCAGCGCCGCCTCGCGCGCCAACAGCGGATGTACGCCGAGGAGGCACCGCTTTGGCAGCGCTACGAGCGCGCCTGCGACTTCTTGGAAGATGACCTGGACTCCGGCTACGTCCGAGTACTGCAAGAGATGATCGCGGCCGGCTGGTCCAACAAGGAGGTTGGTGATGCGATTCGCGAGCTCCTGGGCGGATGGTTCTCACTACTTGCCCAGGTGACACGCGAAGCGGAGCAGCACTATGGCCCGCTCGGCCCGTTCACCGCCGAAGAGGTAGGCACTCTGGTTGGCACCGCGTTCATCGGTGCTGAGGCGCTACTGCTGATCGGCTTCGACCGGGAGCTGCTACCAATCCGCTCGGCGCTGCGACGCTTCGGCGTTGTGATCAGACAACTTGAGGAGAGCCAGGCGGGACAAGGGAGGACAGCCGATGCGGGCATGCCAGCCGATTCATGACGGCTACGTCGAGCGCGACGGCGTCAAGATCTTTTACGAGGTGTTCGGCGCTGGTGAACCAACGGTTCTGTTGTTGCCGACGTGGTCGATCATCCACTCTCGGCAGTGGAAGATGCAGATCCCTTACCTCTCGCGGCATTGCCGGGTAATCACCTTCGATGGTCGCGGTAATGGCCGTTCGGACCGGCCTACGCAGCCCGGCGCGTACGCCGAGAGTGAATTCGCAGCGGATGCCATTGCGGTGATGGATGCGACGCAGACCACTCGCGCGATCATCGTCGGCTTCTCGATGGGTGCACAGCGAGCCCTGCTGCTCGCGGCGAACCACTCCGAGAGGGTCGAGGCGGCTGTCTTTATCGGCCCCAGCTACCAGGGTGGCGGAGAGACACTGCCCGAACGGACGGTCTATGGGTGGGAGGACGAACTTGAGACAGAGGAGGGGTGGGCCAAGTACAACCGGTGGTACTGGGAGCGCGACTACCGCGGCTTCCTCGAGTTCTTCTTCTCCAAGATGTTCACAGAGCCGCACTCGACCAAGCCGATTGAAGATTGTGTGAGCTGGGGGCTCGACACGACGGGCGAGACGCTCGCGCTGACCTGCCTGGCGCCTGACCTGGCGCCTGACCTGGAACCTGAGGAGCTATGCGACCTTGCGCGACGCGTCCGCTGCCCAGTTTTGATCATCCACGGTGAAGCCGACGCCATCGTCTCCCCGAGCCGTGGAATCGCCCTCGCGGAGGACACCGGAGGCCAGCTGGTCCTACTCGAAGGCTCCAGCCATGCGCCGCATGTTCGTGACCCGGTGCAGGTGAATGTCTTGTTGCGGGACTTTGTGAAGCCGGCGGCGGCGCCGCAGCGTTGGGTGCGGGGGAGGTCGCGGCGCAAGCGGGCGCTCTATATTTCCTCTCCGATCGGGTTGGGGCATGCGCAGCGGGATGTGGCGATTGCTGATGAGTTGCGCAAATTGCATCCTGATCTTGAGATTGATTGGCTTGCTCAGCATCCGGTGACGAGGGTTCTGCAGGCGGCCGGTGAGCGTATCCACCCGGCAAGCGCACTGTTGGCCAACGAGTCGGGCCATATTGAGAGCGAGTCTGCCGAGCATGATCTGCATTGTTTTCAGGCGATTCGCCGTATGGATGAGATTCTGCTGTCCAATTTCATGGTTTTTCATGATCTGGTGCGTGAGGAGTCGTACGACGTTTGGATCGGCGATGAGGCGTGGGAGCTGGACTATTACTTGCATGAGAATCCTGAGCAGAAGCGTGCCGGGTATGTGTGGCTGACCGATTTTGTCGGCTGGTTGCCGATGCCGGATGGCGGTGAGCGGGAGGCGTTCGTGACCGCGGACTACAACGCGGAGATGATTGAGCACATTGCGCGGTTCCCGCGGGTGCGTGATCACGCGATTTTTGTTGGCAACGACTCCGATATTGTTCCGGATGCGTTCGGGCCGGAGCTGCCGCTGATCCGGGACTGGACCCGGCAGCACTACTCCTTTGCCGGGTATGTGACCGGCTTTGATCCCTCAGATTTCGCTGATCAAGTGCGGCTGCGACATGAACTCGGCTACGCAGATGATGAGCAGGTTTGCATTGTCACTGTCGGCGGCTCGGGGGTTGGCGGGCATCTATTGCGTCGGGTGATTGCGGCGTTCCCGGAGGCGAAGCGGCGAGTTCCGGGACTGCGGATGGTGGTCGTGACTGGGCCTCGGATCGATCCGGATGCGTTTCGGCAACAGGAAGGGTTGGAGGTGCGCGGCTTCATTCCTGAGCTGTATCGGCACCTGGCCGCCTGTGATCTGGCCATCGTGCAAGGCGGGTTGACCACCTGCATGGAATTGACTGCGACCCGGCGGCCATTCCTTTATGTTCCGCTCCGACACCACTTCGAGCAGAACTTCCATGTCCGCCACCGACTCAACCAATACGGCGCCGGCCGCATGCTGGACTTCGACTCCGCCACCCCCGAGCTGATCGCTGACATGATCACTCACGAAATCGGTCGGCCGGTCGACTACAAACCAGTCGAATCCGACGGCGCCACACACGCCGCAAACCTCATCGCCCAACTGCTCTAACTCGATCAAAGCGGCCGGTGCATGATGTGGAGGCCAACGAGCCCACGTTCAGGATGCCTGAATGCTTCTGGGACCGTGGCGAGGATCGTGAATCCGAGCGACTCCCAGAGGCGAATGGCGTTGGTATTGGTCTCTACGACAGCGTTGAACTGCATCGCCAAATAGCCATCCTCCGCCGCAACTTCCAGTACCCGGTTGGCTAGCGCGCGTCCGACGCCTCTGCCTGCCGCAAACGGCGCCACCATGAAACCCGCATTGGCGACGTGACTGCCGGCGGCCGGCTGACTCGGGTGAATCTCGGCCGTCCCGACAACCGCGCCATGATCAATGGCGACGAGCACGCGGCCGTCGGGCTTGCCCATCCACCAGGTCCGTGCCGCGTCCTCACTGGTGTCTCGGGGCCAGCAGTAGGTATCGCCTGCCGCGAGAATCGGCCGCACGAACCGCCAGAGATCAGCCCAGTCGGAATCGATAGCGTCTCGGATCTCCACCGGTGAATCCTGACACCGATGAGATGGCGGTTTCGGCGCCCGCTGTCAAAGCGCGTGGCGTTGGTCCCGATTGCGCAGCAGAACAATAGCCAGCACGACGACCCAGAGAAGAAAGACGCAGATGTTGATGCGCTCCCAGAGCCCGACCCATGGCGTCGGCAGGTTGGCAGCGACCCGCGCCGCGTTCGAAGTAGTCAAGCCGCCGAATGCGAGAAGGATCACGATCGTCGCAATCGAGTAGAGGCGGAACCAGAGTCCGAACGCAGCGGCGCCGAATGCCATGGCTGCAAACATCAGGGCAACCGTCACCATGGCGAGGGCCAGGTGTGCGGTGTCGGGGAGCGTCTCCCCTCCTGCCGCGAGAACCTCGCGTTGGTGCATCGAGGCAAACGGCCACAGCAAGCCGAGCAGGCCGTATGCGATCAAGAGGCCGCCTACTATCCGCAGACTGCGCCTTCCGCCAGCAGCTGCCCACACGCCTAACGCGAAGGCGATCATGAGCGCGTCGTACAGCGCGCCGAGCACCATCCAGAGCGGCCTGGTGGAGACTCCCCATGCGGACAGCTCGCTGACAGTCTGCGAGATGGGGCTGTAGCCGTTGTACCGAATCACCCAGATCACGGCGCCGTACAGCAGCGAAGCCGCAATGCCGCAGAGGAGCAGAGGCTTGCGTGCCCGCGCGAGCGAGCTTGTCGCTGGGATCTCACCGCCCACGCGCTCCGGCGAACGATCGATGGTGCTTGACATTGCCAACATCCCCTTGGGAGTTCTCTTGGGGTCAGCCTGACCCTTGGAGACTGCTCCTTCCAGAGGCGTTGGAACCGCGGTGGCGGGACCTCCGACCCGCGGCAACCTCTAGCGGGGATCGAATCCTGGTGCGAAGACGGTTATGTGCACGTGGTTCTTGTGGTTGGCGGAATCGCCGCCGCGATCAGCCATGTAGCGCCAGCCCTCGCTGTCGCGTTGAATATTCCAGATGTGCTGGTTCCAGATCACGTAGTTGATCCCGAGCGACTTTGCATTCGCCTTGGCCCACGCTGCGACCTTGTAGCCAAGCGCTTTCCCTGAAGCCGACCGATAGTTGGGAATCATGAGGTCAAGTGCCCGACCGGTGGAATGGTCGGTGAACACGCCTGCCCGCACGGTGTAGTAGGTAGTGATCTGCGGGAACTTCGCGCGCGCGGCCCGATGGACCTTGATCGCGTTCGGCTGAAGGCCCCGCTCGACCGCCCGCCAGCTCGGTGGCATCCCGCGCGGAGCGGACTTCGAGAGGTACTTGGCGGTCACCCAGCGGACAGTCTTCTCGAAGATGATCTGCATCCGGCCGTTCTTGACGACGCCTGTGATCTTGAGCTTGGTCCCTCGCGGCACCTCCGTGATCAGCCGGTATTTGTCGGTGTAGGTCGAGCGGATGTTCAGTGTCGCGGTGGCGTACCGGGTTCCCGTGATCTTGGGCAGCTTGGTTGGTGAGGGCAAGTTGCTCTTCAGGTTCGCGAGGTACCGCGCAGTGACCCAGCGGATCGCATCTTTGTAGATGATCTGCGCTCGGCCGTTTTGGATTGCGCCGGTGACCGAGAGTGCCGTTCCTTTCTTCACTTCTGCGACGGTCCGGGCATCGCCGGCGCTCGTCGTACGGATGTCAAGATCGGCCGTTGCCACCCGGGTACCGATGATCGCCGGGCGTCCGGTGGTCGAGCCGGCCAGATACTGCATGCTGGACCAGCCGGTGGACTTGCCGTTGACCAGCTGCGCCCAACCCCTTGCGGTCTTGCCGGTCATGGTGACTTTGGTGCCTTCTTTGAGGACCTTGATCACTTTGTAAGAGAGCCCGGGACCTGTACGCAGGTTGAGGGCGGTGGTAGTGACCTTGATGGTGCTGGATCTGAGTCTCTTCGGCGGTGGCAGTTTTGAGCCTTTGGTGAGGTACTTGCTGGCAACGTAGGCAGTCGAACCACCGAATTCGATCTTGGTCCAGCCATTGGAGCTGCTCATGGCCGTGACCGTCTGCCCGCGATAGAGGCCGCCGAGGATTGCCGTCTTGGTGCTGGCCCCAGAGCGGATGTTGAGGCCGTCAGTCGCCGTCATCTGGGTCGTTGCGCTTGCCGTCTGAGCGGACAGCAGCCCAAGGACCACCGCCACAGCCAGCAGAGCAGCGATTCGTACCTTGATCACGGCTCTGCGCATGGCGGCCTCCAGCCAGATTCTGCATTTTTTTCACTTCAGTCACTTAGGTCACAAAAACCTCAAAGTGCGCAAAACTTTAATCCTGTCACATCCGGGCGGCAAGAATTTCATCAATGTAATTCGCTGCGCAGTCACGAGAATCCTCCGCAGTGGTCGGAAATTGGAGGCAGGAAAGGCCACCTGCGAGACGAAACTCGGGCATCGGTCGGAGATTGGATCAGGTCTAGGCTGCGGGCTGTGAACATCCGGTACGCAGCGCTTGGCTAGCACTGGCATGGAGATGTCCGCCGAGGAGTTCGAGATGCACGTGGCGGAGGCGCTGGACGAGATCCCGGCCGAGCTAGCGGCGCTGATCGACAACTGCGTGATCTTGGTGGAGGACTATCCACCACCCGACCTGCCGGACACGCTGGGCCTCTACTCAGGCATCCCACTCACCGAACGCGGCGAGTTCTACACCGGTCTACCTGACCACATCTTGATCTTCCGATACCCGATCTTGGCGATCTGCCGGAGCCATGAGCAGGTCATCGACGAGATCAGGATCACTGTCGTACACGAGATCGCCCATCACTTCGGGATTGACGATGATCGACTACACGAGCTCGGCTACGACTAACACAAGCCCCGATGCGCCCTGAGCCTGTCGAAGGGCAGGAGGAGGGCGCTTCGACAAGCTCAGCGCACATTCGTGCTGAGAAGTCGCGCTAGGCGAGGGAGACGTAGAGCAAGGCACCGAGGCCGGTCAGCACGACCAGCGTGCTGAGCAGCGCGTTCGCCTTGCCGTCACCAAGTGCTTCTTCCCGATGAATGGCGAGGCTGTTCAACCGGAAGCGCCGGATCGCCATATATCCGAGTCCAGCCGTACACAGCAGCGCAAGCATGCCGATACCCACCGACAAGATGATCGAGATCGACGCGAGCAGCCGTGCGACCAGCAGACTGCAGGTCAGCCCCGCCAGCATCGTGCGCTGCCAGGCCAAGCCGGTCCGCTCATTCTGGAGTCCGGGATCCCACGGTCGGAGTGTCATCCAAATCCCACGATGATCAGCGCCACGATCCCAATGCCAGCGACGATTGCGGTGAGTACCAGCAGCAGGGGCGAGGATGGCAGCGGTTCATTGAGTCGCATCGCACGCTCATTGCCCATCCACCTGCTGAATGCGCCGATTCCGCAGGCCAGTCCGCAGATGACCAGGACCGCGGAAGCCAGCCGTATCTCCAGCCCGAGCCGGTCGGTCCACCCAGCGACGGCAGCAATCGCTACGCCGGCGGCAAGGAAACCCAGACCGGTTCGGATCCAGGCCAAGAAGGTGCGTTCGTTAGCAAAGGTGAATCTTGGGTCGGGCTCCGAGCCTGCCGCGTACACGCGCCGCGGCCAGCGGCGGTCGCGGTGCTGCGTCGGCGCGCTCACACTCGCGATGCTAGTGCCGATCGTCGTCGCCGCCGGTCGAACGTGCCTGGTTGGCCCATCACCACCGAAACCAGGACAATGACGGCGCCGAGAAGCTGCCAGTGATTGAGTCGCTGGTCGAGCACCACCCAGCCCAACACGGCAGCGGTGACGGGATTGAGCAAGGTCAAAAAGGTGACCGCACTCGCGGACAGCCGCTCCAGCCCCCAGAACCAGACCGCGTACGCGACGATGCCGCTGATCAGCACCAGGTAGACGAGCCCGGCGATGTTACCTGTCGTGAGGTGGTCGGGCAGTCCTTCGATGAGCAAGGTGGCAGGCAGCAGGGTGAGTCCCGCAAACAGGAAGATCCAGCCGGTGACGCCGATCGTGGTCATGCCCTCGGGGCGGCCCCAGCGCTTAGTCAGCACGGTCGCAACACTGAACATGATCGCGGCTCCGGCCATGGCTATCAGGCCGACCCCGTCCAGCCGAGCGTCTGATTGCAGCACGAGCAACGCCACACCCGCAGTTCCTAAGATGCCGGCGACGATCTGGATCGCGCGAATCCGGCTCCCGAGCAATGGCACGGAGATCACCACGACGAGCAACGGGCTCAGCGAGTTGATTACAGCTGCGACCCCGCCTGGCAGCCGATACGCGGCAATGAACAGCAGCGGGAATAGGCCAGAGGCGTAGAGCACCGAGAGAATGAAGAAGCGAGCCATCCAGCGACGGGGCGGAATCGGACTGCCGATGATCAACACCAGCCCGGTCGGCAGCGAGCGCATCAGGGCAGCCAGCAACGGACGGCCGGGCGGCAGGAATTCAGTGGTCAGCAGGTACGTCGTGCCAAAGATGATCGGAGTCAGCGCGGCCAGGTATCCCCATCCACCGGTGTGCCGGTCCGATACCGCTGTTGTGGCCGGCACGCTCTCGGTGGTCACACAGGTTCTTTCGTCGTCTCTGCGGCAACGACCAGATGACTGGACTGGGCGCTGCTGATCCAGCGTTCGCAATGACCAAGATCATTCGGCCCCAGATATCCGGACTGCCGGTCTGACCGGTCGATGATCATCGCGTGGCAGGCAGCTGCGACGGCGCTGAGGTCCTGCTCTTGGCAGATGACCGCAACCAGTCGCATAGTCTGCCTGATCGCGTTGACTTCCAGCGTCGCCAGTACATCGGGAGCGATTGCCGGCGCCACGACAACAAGTGGCGTCTTGCTCAAGATCAGCTTCTCTAGGGGGCTGAGCAGCTCCCGGAAGCTTTCGATCGGGTCGCCGCATACCAGCACCGCGGGCCGTTCGAGTACCGCCCAGGAGGAACTGGAATCGGTGACGAAATCAGGTGAGGCGTAGCCGGCGTCGATGGTGATCGTCTGTGGATCGGCCAGTTGCTCGGTGACGGTTTGCCGCTCAGCGTCGGTGAGATCAGTCGGCTCCGCGTCTTCTGGTCGGCGCCGGGCCTGCAGATCGGACAGGTAGTGCGGCGCCGGGGAGTCGGGATGGAACTGCGGGATCTTCCGGGCCGGCGGTGCCAGCATTTCGGCGGCTCGCCGCTTGTTTCGTCGGCGATCCCAGAGCGCACCGAAGATGATCGCCGCAAGGCCGGCAATGATCAGCACGATCAAACCGATGCTCCACGGGTCCATTCGTTCAGCGTGCCACACTCGAATTGAAAGAATGACAGCTGCGAGCGTCGGGAATCGCGCGGATTCCACGCGCCGCGGCGAGCGAAGCGAGCAATCAAACACTGCGCGAGCAGCTCTGAAAAATAAGGGGTGTGAGTGCCGTACGAGAGCTGGGTGGACCGTCAGATCCGCGAGGCCATCGAGCGCGGGGAATTCGACAACCTGCCCGGGCGAGGGAAGCCCATCAAGGGCCTGAATGGTCGCGATGATGAGAACTGGTGGGTCAAGGCCTATCTGGAGCGGGAACAACTTCCGCTTCCGCTGCCGACGGCGCTGGCGCTCCGCAAGGAGGTCAAGGCACTCCCCGAGACGCTGGCCGACATCGCTGACGAGGCGTCGGTACGCGAGATCGTCACCGATCTCAACCACCGGATCGCAGAGTCACACCGGCGCCGGCTTGACGGTCCGCCGATCGTCATCGGTCTCGTCAACGTGGAGCGCGCAGTAGCGGAATGGCGCCGAAGGTCTTGATCACAAGTGCGCTCTTCGACAGGCTCAGAGCGCATAGCGGGCTCAGGGCACAGAGTCGCGCTCAGGGCGCGTAAGAGTCAGCCAGGGGCACGAGGCAGCGAGCCGGTGCGTACCACCTCTGTGGCGATGTCGTGCAGCTTGCGATTGCCCTGCTGGCTGGTGCGAACCAGTACCTGAAACGCTCGCTCACGGTCGACCGCGTATCGCGCCATCACAATGCCCACGGCGGTACCGATCGTGCGGTTCGACTGCAGTGCCTGGCGTAGCTGACCGACAGTGGTTTCGGCCTCGCCGATCGCGAGGTCGCGGAGCTGGTTCATCTGGTAGTGAGCGTGTACCCGTGCCAGCAGCTCGGACGAGTTGAACGGCTTGGCTACGAAGTCGTCGGCGCCGGCAGCGAACGCCTCCACCGCTGATTCGGCGTCGGCGCGTGCGGTCAGCACCACGACCGGCACCCGAGTCATGCGCTCGTCTTGCCGAATCACGCTGAGAAGATCGAGGCCACTCTGTCCCGGCAGCATCACATCGGTGATCACCATACTCAGTGGATTCTCTGCGCCCACGTTGTCTTGAAGCCACGTCAGGGCGCTCTCGGCGTTGGTCGCGGCCTCCACCGCGTAGCCGTCCTTGGTGAACATTCTCGTCAGGTAGCCGCGAAGATCAGGTTCGTCCTCGATGATCAAGAGGCGAGGTCGATCGCCGCCAGGCTCTTCTCTATACTCTGCTGCCGCTGCGCTGTCGGTCGTGTCGGCCGCTCCGGAAGATCCGTTGTAGCGGGGCAGTCGTACGATGAACCGGCTGCCTTCGTCCGGCTCACTCTCAACCTCGACCAAGCCGCCGTGCGCGGACGTTATGTCAGCCACCAGCGCCAGACCGATCCCGGAACCCGGTTGTTCATCAGCCGATGTTCCGCGGTGGAACCTCTCGAAGATGTGTGCCTGCTCGTCGCGCGGGATACCAACGCCCGTGTCGGCGACGGTGAGGACCACCTGGCTTTCGTCGGCGCTCAAGCCCACGGTGACCTCGCCTTCGCGCGTGAACTTCAGTGCGTTGTTGACGAGATTGCTGACGATAGTGGTCCACATGGTCCGGTCGACGTACGCCCGGAGCGGTTCAGCCGGTATCTCGACACGCAGGTTCAGCCGCCCCTCGGTGGCCGACCGGAAGCCCTCGACCACGTCGGTGGTCACCGAAGCCAAATCGATGTCCTCCCGATCCGGGGCCAGCGCACCCGACTCGGCGCGCGAAATGTCCCGCAGCGTATCCACGACCCGCTGTAGCCGATCACCCGCTCGCACCGACGTCTCGACGGTGTCTCTCGCAGCAGCAGAAAGCACGACGCCGGGCTCACGGAGGATGTCTTGCAGTGGGGTGAGCAGCATGGTGAGTGGGGCGCGCAGCTCATGACCGACGTTCTGGAAGAATTCACTGCGTGCCCGATCGAGCTCGGCGAGAGCCTGCTGCCGTTTGCGCTCGCTCTGGTAGGAGACCGCGTCAGTCACAATAACGCCCAGTTGCCGTGCCGCCATCGAGGCGAACGCGGTGTAGGCGTCATCTGGGCGCCAATAGGGGTTAATCCCAATGACGAGCACGCCGATCGGCGTCCGGGTGCCCAACATAACCACCGGGAGGACGAAGGCTTGGTCGGGCGTTAGCGGTCCCAGCGGTCCCGGAGCGAAGACGCCCGGATGTCGCTCCCGCAGCCCGGATACCAGCTCCGTGCTCCCATGTTCTATCACCTCGAGGACCGGTCCGCTGGTCGGTGCAAATTCCACCAGTTCGCAGGAGGCAGCGGCGGTCTCATCGAAGCCGTAGCCGGCCGTACGTCGTGCACCTTGACCAGGAAGGTCGCGGAGGTACACCGCGGCGAAGGGGACGCTCTTCCGGTTTCTTCCGATCACCTCGACGGCGGCTCGGCAGGTCGAGGCTAGTGAGTCGTCGGCGGTTATCGACATGGCGCCTAGCCTCCGCAACACCTGGAGTCGCCGCTCATACAGGATGTGCTGTGTTGTTTCGGTGATCGCGTTGAAGAGCCCGACGATCTTGCTATCGGTATCCCGGATGGCGCTCAGTGAGAACGTGAAGTACGCCTCCTCGGGATATCCGTGTCTATCGATGATCAGCTGTTGATCATCGCTGTGGTAGGCCCGGCCGGTCCGCATCACCTCGCGTAGATGTTCCTCGCTTGCTGGCCAGAGGTGCGGACCCACCTCGCTTGCCGGTCGACCGAGTGCCCATGGGTGTTTATCCGCGCCCAGCAGTGGAATGTAGGCCTGGTTGTAGAGCACGAGCAGGTCCGGTCCCCAACTGATCTGGACCGGGAATTCTGAGTCCAGGCAAAGATCAACGAGGAGCCGCAGCAGCGCGGGCCACGCGTCTCGTTGACCTAAGGGTGTCGCAGACCAGTCGACCTGGTCGTACACCGCTCGCATGAATGAGAGCGGTGCTGCGCCGTCCGCTAAGGGATCGGTTCGAGATTGTTGTTGGGCAAAGGAGGACTCGGTCATGCAGTCTGAGTCCTCCGATCTGCGCTGCCCGACAGCGGGCGAGCAACGCGGTTGTGATGTGCTGGGGGGCGGCACGAGCGCGACTTCGCCTGAGGTCGGCCCGCGCGCCGCCCAATCTAGTACCTCGTCCCGCGTGCCCATGCCGACTTCGCGTCATTTGCTTGGTCTGCGCATCATTTGGTGCCGAGGCCCTGTCTGAGCAAGTAATGCGGAGTGGAGAGCGGTGTCGGCCGGACCTCTTGCGGGTATGTCCATGAGCATGAGCGATGCGAATGTGCCGACCATGATCAGCAGGTGGTATCAGAAGGCAGTCATCTACAGCCTCGATGTGTCGTCGTTCCAAGACTCCAATGGGGACGGCCGCGGCGACTTACGGGGCTTGATCAGTCGCCTTGATTACCTTTACCGATTAGGCGTTTCCTGCCTGTGGCTCAACCCGATCTATCCGAGTCCCGGTCGTGACGGCGGCTACGACATCAGCGACTTCTACGGCATCGACCCCGCGTTGGGCAGCCTTGGTGACTTTGCGGAGCTAGCCCGCGAAGCCCAGGAACGAGGCATCCGAATCATCCTTGACCTGGTCGTCAACCACACCTCCGATGAACATCCCTGGTTCATCTCGGCGCGGAGCAAGCCCGATTCCCCTTACCGCGACTGGTATGTCTGGAGCGCCGAGGAGCCACCCAACCGGCATCAGGGCACCGTGTTTCCTGGCGAGCAGACCGAGACCTGGACGTTCGACGAGCAGGCGCAGGCGTGGTACTTCCACCGCTTTTATGACTTCCAGCCCGACCTCAACTGGGCGAATCCCGACGTACGCGCCGAGATGGACAAGGTGATGAGCTTCTGGCTGCAGGTTGGCGCCGCCGGGTTCCGCATCGACGCAGCCCCGTTCATCATCGAGATAGTGGAGCCTGGCGTCGATCCAGGCCCTCAGGACTTTTCGATCATGGACTCGTGGCGTCAGCAGACGCAGTGGCTGCGCGGCGACTCGGTGTTGCTCTGCGAGGCCAATGTAACGCCGACCGAGATCGTGAAGTTCGTCGGCAGCCGCCCCGATGGCCCGAGCGATCGGGCGCACATGATGTTCGACTTCCTACTCAACCCGCGTATCTGGCTGGCACTAGCTCGTTGCGACGCCGAGCCGCTCATCGAAGCCCTGACCATCGCAGTGAAGCTGCCAGAAGGCGGACAGTGGGTCAGCTTCCTGCGCAATCATGACGAACTCGACCTGAGTCGGCTGACTGACGAGCAACGCGGTGACGTCTTTCGCGCCTTTGCCCCGCGTCCTGAAATGCGGCTGTACGGGCGCGGCATTCGCCGCCGATTGGCGCCGATGCTGGACGGCGACCAGCGCCACATTCAGCTCGCGTACGCCCTGCAGTTCTCGCTGCCTGGCACACCGGCTCTGCGTTACGGGGAGGAGATCGGTATGGGGGACGACCTCAGCCTTGATGGGCGAGAGGCGGTCCGAACACCCATGCACTGGGACGGTACGCCCAATGCCGGCTTCAGCACCGCGGCGACCGATGCCCTGTTCCGACCGGTCACCATGACCGGCAAGTTCGGGGCAAAGAAGGTGAACGTACGGGCACAGCAAGGCGACACCCATTCGCTGCTGCGTTGGTTCGAGCACCTGATACACACGCTGCGCAACGCGCCAGAGATCGGGACGGGCACCTGTTCGGTGGTCGACGCTCCGCTGCCGCGCTCAGTTCTGGCACACCGATTTGAGTCGCCAGCCGGGGCGATCTTGCTGCTGCACAACCTCGCGGACACCAAGGTGACGATCGACATTGGCCCGTTGCCAGGCATGGACGGCACCCCGTACGACCTGTTCGTGGACGGCCCGTACACGGCACCGACCAACAGGCTGACAGGCCTGGAGCTGAACGGATGGGGATATCGATGGATACGTCTGTCGCGAAGCGATCAAGGTTAGGTCGCCAAGATCAAACTGGAGGCGCGATGCGCGAATGGTTGCGTGATCATGGACTGCTGATTGCCAACCTGGCTCTTTTCCTGATCTTCTTTGGCGGAATGGTGTTGTCCGGCGTCAGGGTCTACAACTCCGAGCAGCTCGAGCACGGTGAGCAGGTGGTCTCGCTCGGTCGCTATCTGCTGACTGGCGACTTCTATGAGGCGACCTTCGAGAACTGGGAAAGCGAATTCCTTCAGATGGGAATGTACGTCGTGCTGACCGCTTTCCTCTTTCAACGAGGATCGTCTGAGTCGAAACCCGTTGATGAGCCTGCGCCTCAGGACGAGGACCCACGGGAGGCAGCCGATCGTCCGAACGCGCCGTGGCCGGTACGCCGTGGCGGCTGGGTCTTGACCGCGTACGAGCACTCGCTTTCGGCGCTGTTCTTCATCTTGTTCTTCGCCTCGATTGTTGTCCATGCGATCGGCGGTGCCAAGGCGTACAGCGATGAGGAGTTGGCACATGGCGGCCAGCCGGTGAGCAAGCTGCAGTACCTCGGCTCCTCACAATTTTGGTTTGAGTCATTTCAGAACTGGCAGAGCGAATTCCTTGCTGTGGCGGTGATCGTCTTTGCCTCGGTCTACCTACGGCAGCGTGGATCACCTGAGTCCAAGCCCGTCGCCGAGCCACACCGCGAGACGGGGGCCTAAGCGAGCCAACCTGCAGCTGCGAGCGTCGGAAAATCGCGCGCCGCCGTGGTGAGGAGGAGCGAGCGGAGGCGTTTCTTCCTCTGCGAGCGACGACGAACTAAGCGGATGACACGCGCGATTGCGCGAGCAGCTCCACATTAGGGGGGCGCGGTTCGGGTGGCGGTTCATGGGTAACTGAGCGATCACGAACTCGACACGTCAAGGAGGAAGCATGAGCCAGCCCGCACAGCAGCAAGAAGTGCCTGGCGTCCAATCGGAGATGCGGCCGGTGCCGGACTGCGGCGAGGAAAGCTATGAGGGCAGCGGAAAGCTCACCGACAAGGTCGCAGTGATCACCGGCGGCGACTCCGGAATAGGTCGAGCAGTGGCCATCGCGTACGCGCGAGAAGGCGCCGACGTCTTGATCTCCTACCTCAGTGAGGATTCTGACGCCAAGGACACGGCAGGCTACGTCGAGAAGGCCGGTCGACGCGCTGTACTGGTGAAGGGCGACGTTGCCGATCCGCAGCACTGTCGCAACATCATCCAGACCGCGGTCAGTGAGCTTGGCAGACTTGACATCTTGGTGAGCAACGCTGCTTTCCAGATGACCCACACCTCATTGGCTGAGGTCTCAGACGAGGAGTGGGACCGCACCATCAATACCAACATCAGCGCCATGTTCCATCTCTGCAAGGCCGCTGTCCCCCATATGAAGTCAGGCTCCTCCATCATTGGCAGCTCATCGGTGAACTCCGACATGCCCAACCCGACACTTGCCCCGTACGCCGCAACCAAAGCTGCTATCGCGAACTTCTGCGCCAGCCTGGCACAGATGCTGGGAGAGAAGGGCATCCGTGTCAACAGCGTGGCTCCGGGACCGATCTGGACACCCTTGATCCCTGCGACCATGCCGCCGGAGAAGGTGGAGAAGTTTGGCGAAAACACTCCGCTTGGCCGGCCGGGCCAGCCCAAGGAACTGGCGCCGGTCTATGTGCTGCTGGCCTCTGAGGACGGCAGTTACATCTCTGGCGCTCGGATCGCGGTCACCGGCGGACGGCCGATGCTCTGAGCTGCTGCTTAAGGTGACAACATGACGCTGCCGCGCGAGGTGGACGCCGTGGTCATCGGTGCGGGTCCCAATGGGCTGGTGGCGGCCAACCGGTTGGCCGAGGCGGGCTGGGACACTCTGGTCCTTGAGGCGCAACCGGAGGTGGGGGGCGCGGTTCGCAGTGATCGGGAACTTCATCCGGATTTCGTCTCCGACACTTTCAGTGCCTTTTACCCACTTGCAGCGTCCTCACGGGTGATCACCCGGCTGCATCTTGAGGACTACGGGTTGCATTGGTGCCACGCCCCTGCCGTGCTCGGGCATGTACTTCCGAACGGGCGCTGGGTGATGTTGCACCGCGATGCCGACATCACTGCGAGGCTGCTGGACGATGAGCATCCTGGAGATGGCGCCGCTTGGCATGCGCTCCATGATCGATGGCGGCGGATCGGTCCGACTTTGATCGACGCGTTGGTCACACCGTTCCCGCCGCTAGGCCCCGCGATGCGGGCCATGATCACGTTACCGAGGGTGGGTGGCCTGTCCTTCGTACGCGAGATGCTGGCGCCGGCGGCAACTGCTTTTGAGCAGCAGTTCGGCGGCCAGGCGGTGCGGTTGCTGCTTTCCGGAAACGCCTTGCACGCAGACATTCCGTTGGATGCGTCGGGCTCGGCCTTCCTGGGCCTGCTGTTGATCATGATGGGTCAAAGCTTGGGCTATCCGGTGCCGGAGGGGGGTGCGGGCAAGCTCACGGAGGCGATGCGCGACCGCTTCCTGGCGTACGGGGGCGAGGTGGTGTGCAACGCCGAAGTGACCAAGATCAGCGTTGCCCACGGTCGCGCGACCGGCGTACAGGTTCATGATCAATTTGTGCGTGCCCGTCACGCGGTGCTGGCCGATGTGCACGCGGAGCAGCTTTACGGCCGGCTGGTCACGTTCGACCAGCTGCCGCCGAAGGTGCGGGCCAAGATGGCCGGTTTCCGCCGCGATCCTGCGACCGTCAAAGTCGACTACGCGCTGAGCGGTCCAGTGCCGTGGAGTACGCCGCCGCCGTACGCTCCGGGAACCGTTCACATCAGCGACTCCTTTGAGGAACTGGTGATCAGCTATGCCCAGCTGAGCACAGGCAGCATCCCGGAGCGCCCGTTTCTTTTGATAGGGCAGATGACCACGACAGATCCGACGCGGTCACCGGAGGGCACGGAGTCGATGTGGGCCTACACACACGTACCGCAACGCGTTCTTGGTGACGCCGCTGGGGATCTCACTGGGGCTTGGGAAACCGACGAAGCGGAGCGATTTGCCGATCGTATGCAAGACCGCATTGAGCAACGGGCACCGGGCTTCTCGGAGCGCATTCTGGCGCGGCGCATCCTGACTCCGATCGAGATGGAGCGACGCGACGCGAGCCTGGTCGGCGGCTCTCTCAACGGGGGCACCGCAGCTCTCGACCAGCAGTTGATCTTCCGGCCGATTCCCGGTCTCGGTCGCGCCACCACGCCGATCCACGGGCTTTACCTGGCCTCCTCCTCGGCCCACCCTGGTGGCGCTGTACACGGCGCCTGCGGCATGAACGCGGCACGCGCCGCACTCGCCCACGCGCGGTTGAGGCCGCGCCGCGGTGCTCCTCGGCCGGCCGTGGACTCAGGCCGCCCTGTCAGTACCCCACGTAGCGTGGGGTCTTGACGCTGTACATGGCATGCACGTCAGGCACAACGCGAACATCCCACGCAGCGTGCGATGTTGTCGCCCGGCGACCGAGTCCTGTTCCGGGGTTAGTGGCGACCTTCGGCGAGGTAGGCGAGCCGGCGTAGCGTCTCGCGGTTGCGTACGTCGATCCCGGCCACGCGTATTGGCTCAGGAACCAACTTGGCCGGGCCGTCCGTGACGTCCTCATCGATCGAGACCAAGGAGCCGTGGCCATCGGCTTTGACGGTGATGTCCACGCGAGCCTTGCCGACCGGCCATCCTCGCGCTTCGAGCACCAGGCGCTGGCCGGGTTGAATCTCAAGGACCTCGGTGTTGTCGTCGATCACCAGCGGCCACACCCCAAAGGAGTGGTGCAGCTTGGTGCCGGGAGCCGGCCAACTGTGGTCGACGTCGCGGATTCGGGATGCTCCGACGACCCACACGGGATAGGTCCAGCCATCGTGCAGTACGGCGAAGACCTGCTCGGGCGAGCAATTGAACCTCCGTTGGACGGCCATGTCAGCGCTCCTGCTGAGGTGCTTCGGCATCTCCGCGGGGAACCGAGTCGGCTTTCACCGCGCCGCGCTCGCCCAGCGGCTCTTCCGGGCCCTTTGTGGTGTCCTCAATCGTCTGCTGCTCGGCCTCAGCGTTGATCTCGGCCCCGAGCAGGATCGCGTACATGCTGAGCCACAGCCAGAACAGCAGCACCACGATTCCAGCGAAGACTCCATAGGTCTTGGCGTAGTTGCCGAAGGTCGAGGAATAGATCGAGAAGCCGATCGACGCGGCCAACCACATCACGGTGGCGACGACAGCGCCAACCGATACCCAGCGCATGCGCGGTGCGTCACGGTCCGGCCCCAGCCGATAGAGGATCGCGAGCGCGACGGCGACGATCACGATCAGAACCAGCCAGCCGAGGATCTGGAAAACCCAGCGCAGCGCCCCGGTACCGAATACTGCCTTCAGCAGCGGTGGGAGTACGGCAACGATTGCGAGCATGATCATCATGAATACGATGGCGCCGAGGGTCAGTCCGAGAGACAGCAGCCGCTTCTTCACGAAGCCCCGCTTCTCCTCCTCGTCATAGGCGACATTGATCGCGGTGAGCAGGTTGCTGATGCCAGCCGACGCGCTCCATAACGCGATCACGATGGAGATGATCAGGCCGACACTGAGGGCGGAGCGACGCGAGGCCAGCATGGTGACCTGATCGGTTATCACCCGGCTGGCGTCCTCGGGGAGTGTGGCGGTCAGCGAGCCGAGCTGGTTCGCGATCGTCGATGGGTCGGCGAAGAGCCCATAAATGGACACAAGCGCAATCAGTGCCGGAAAGATGGCCAGGAACGCGTAGAAGGCGACACCCGCTGCAAGCAGCGGCACCTGGTCCGCCTTCGCCTCCTTCCAGCCGCGCTTGGCTACCTGTAGCCAGCCACGCGCCGGTATCTCGGTGGGTCGCTCTGCTCGACCGCCCGGCACGTCGACTTGTTCCCGCGTGGTACTGATGATCATTCCCTTTCATGGCTGAACTGCTTGGGTCGCTACTACCCGCGACCTCGAGCAGGTAATCAGACTTCTACGTTTTCGACCGGTGCGGAATTCGATCGCTGCCGTCGGCTGTTCGGGTGGAGTTTCCGACCGGTATGGGCTTTCGATCAGATGCTGGACGGGCCGGGATCAGGAAGCTGCTGAGCGCACCCATCAACGCGATCACACCGGCACCGACGAATCCGAGGCGATATCCGGTCATAACGGCCCAGCCGGTCGCCGTCGCGAGCGGAACCAGAAGTGCGACACCGATGGCCGTCCCTGTCTGGGCGGCAGAGTTGAGTACGCCGGAAGCCACGCCGCGATAGGCCGCTTCCGCGGCATCAGTTCCGGTCTGGGTGGAGCCGACTGACGCGGTGCCGAGGCCGGCGCCTAGCAAAGCAAAGGCGGCCAGGAGCTGGACTATTGGCAAACCTCCGTCATGCAAGGCCAGCAGCAGGACGATTCCGAGCGCAATGCCGGTGAAACCCACCAGTAGGGTGCGGCGAGCGCCGAGCCGCCCAAGCAGACGTGGTCCTGCCAGGGAGCCGACAATGACCGCCAGGTTGATGGCGGGGAACAGCAGTGATGCCCGGCCGGCTGGCATGCCCAACACGTCCTGGATGTACAAGACCGACAGGTACGCCGCAGGCGAGGTCGATGCGGTGATAGCGAGAGCCGTCAGATTCGCGGCAGCGACCGGTGGCGATCGCAGTAATTCAAGGGGCAACAGCGGATTGGCCGTCCGCCCCTCGTGGCGTACGAAGATCACGAAGGCGACGACTGCTAGCAACAGTGGCAGCCAGCTTCCAAGCGTGCCCAGACCTCGCTCCCCGGCGCTGGTCAGCCCGTACACCAGCAGCGCCAAGCCGGCGGTGGCGGTCAAGGCACCGCCGAGATCCAAGGTCGGATGCTCGGCCTGCTTCCGATCGGCGGGCAGCACCAGCGGCGCGATTGCTAGTGTGGCCAGCCCAATCGGCACATTGATCGCAAAGACCCAGCGCCATCCCGCGTACTCGGTGATCAGTCCGCCGAGTACCCACCCGCTGGCGCCGCCACCGGCCGCGACAGCAGTCCACCAACCAACCGCGCGCCGCCGCGCCTCGCCACGCTCGGTCAGTGTTGTTAGCAGTGCCAGTGCGGCGGGCGAGAGCAAGGCGGCGCCCGCGCCTTGGACGACCCGGGCAGCGACGAGTGCCGCTGGCGACGACGCCAAGGCGCAGCCAGCGGAGGCGGCCGCAAACAACGCGAGACCGATCAGGAAGGTCCTACGCCTGCCGGCCAGGTCGGCCACGCGGCCGCCCAAGATGAGCAGTCCGCCGAACACCAGCACGTACGCCGTGAACACCCATTGCAGGTCAGCGTCGCTGAAACCCAACGCCTGACGGATGGTCGGCAAGGCCGTGGTAACGATCGTGGCGTCCAGCACCACAACGAACTGGGCGACGCAGATAACTGCCATCGCCAGCGGACCGGCTCTGACAGACCTGTTGCCGGCAAAAGCGCTCATGCTGGGAACATACCCCAGGCCTTCTCAAGGTACGCTACTGGTAAAGTGAGTTTTGATGGAAACATCAACTCAGGTGAGGCATTCCCCGCGCGAGTTGCCCATTGTGGGAGGACACCTCGCGCTGGACTTTGCCAATACGGTCGACGACCCGGCGGGGCCGCAGCGCCACGACCATGCCGGGACCTACCCGGAGCTCGTCGGATGGTCGGCGCGGATTGGCATTCTGTGGCCTGATCAGGCAGACGCGCTACTTGCTGCGGCTGCCGAGCACCCTCTCGTCAGCTCGATCGCAGTGCGACGAGCGCATGCTCTGCGCCGCATTCTGATCGATACCTTCACCGAAATCGCCGTGATCAACAGCGATGCGACAGCAGGTCCGGAACGACTGACGCCAGCGGCGCACTGGGATCAATTGCGACCATTTGTGACGGACGCCGTGGCTCACGCCGAGCTGGCGCAGAGCGATTCGACGTATCAGCTGACCTGGCCAGAGACCACGCGGCTGGATGTGATGCTCGGGCCGATTGGCCTGGCGGCCCTTGATCTACTCACCAGTCCGCAGCTGTCCCGGCTCAAGAAATGCGCGGGCTGTCCATGGGTATTTCTTGATCAGTCCAAGAATCTCAGCCGCCGATGGTGCGCCATGAACGACTGCGGCACGCACGAGAAGATCCGCCGCTATGTCGCCCGCCGGGCAGCCAAGAAGCGTGCCTGAAGCGCTCAGAGACGGATGATGCTCGCGCGCCAGGCACGTACGCCGATGGCATCCATGTTGGTCTCAAGGGTCACAGCATCGATGGCATCGATGTGCCAGTCCGGTGGCCCGAATGCCTCCCTGATCTCCGACTGGCTCACCCGCCGGGGACCGAGGGTGCCCGGCTGTCGATCGCTGAAGCAGAGCAGGTAGTAGCGAGCGTCAGCGGGCATGACGGCATGGAGTGAGGGAACGAACCGGCCACGATCTTCATCGTCGAAGACGTGAAACAGCCCGCTGTCAAGCACTGTGTCGAATTGCTCTCCAAGATCGGGCAACTTGAGGGCGTCCCAAACGAGGAACCGCGCTGTGAGGCCGCGCTCGCGGGCTTTGCGCTGCGCGAGGTCGATCGCGCCTGGGACGGCATCGATGCCGGTCGCGTTTAATCCTCTAGCGGCCGCCATAAGTGCGTGTTCACCAGTGCCACATCCCACATCCAGGACACGTCCGGCGAGGACACCATGCTCGGCCAGTTCCAGGAAACTGGGCTGGGGCCGCCCGATGTCCCAGGGTGGAGGTCCCGCCTCGTAGGCCGCGTTGAAGCGCCCAATTTGCTCGGATGGCGGTAATGGACCGAGCGGGCTCTCACTCATCAGCGGACACCCTGTTGCTCGCAAGCTGTTCGAGAAGCGGCAGGAACTCGGCAATGTCAGGTAGAGCTGCAATCTCCCGCATAACGCCACATGCTGTCAGGTGCCAAGCCGCTGACTCCCATGGACCATGCGTGGCAGGCGGCAACGGTCGGCAGACTGCATTCCGGCGTTGGTTCTTTTGCGATCTGCCGACAGTTACCTAGCGAGATAGGGGAATGGAGCTTCAGGGTTTGGGCGAGGAATGGCCGGGTACTGCCTGAGGACCATGACGGAGGGATGGGACCTGCAATGCGGATAGCCCTCGTATCTGAACACGCGAGCCCGCTGGCCGCCATTGGTGGCGTCGATGCCGGCGGCCAGAACGTGCACGTCGCCGAGCTTGCTGCCGGGCTAGTCCGGCAAGGGCACTCAGTTGCGGTCTATACCAGGCGTGACGACGCCGAGCTGGCGGAGCGGGTGACCACATCGGCGGGCTACGAGGTAGTACACGTGCCTGCCGGACCCGCTGCACCCATACCCAAAGACGACTTGTGGCCCCACATGGCCGCCTTCGCCGACCACCTCACCGAGATGCTGAAGTTCCGGCAGCCAGATGTCGTTCATGCGCACTTCTGGATGTCAGCCTGGGCGTCAGCCCGGGCGTCGAGGCGGCTCAATCTCCCCTTGCTGGTGACCTTCCACGCACTTGGATCGGTGAAGCGCCGGTATCAGGGATCGGCGGACACGAGTCCGCTCAATCGGATCCGAGTAGAGGTGGCGGTGGCGGCCGCGGCCCAGCACATTGTGGCCACCGCAACCGACGAAGTACGTGAACTCGCGTTGCTCGGAATCCCGAGTGCGAAGGTGTCGGTAGTGCCTTGTGGTGTCGATCTTGAGCACTTCACACCGGATGGCACGACGAAGGCTTCGCCATCCATACCAGAGCGTCAGTCCCGCTACCGACTGCTGAGCGTGGGCCGACTGGTGCCGCGTAAGGGCTACGACATCGTCATCGAGGCTTTGACCCGGCTTCCAGAGACCGAGTTGTTGATCGCTGGAGGTGCGGAGGCCACGCCGGAGCCCGAACATGATCGGTTAGTTGCCGTCGCCGAGCGATTCGATGTGGCTGACCGGGTACGGCTGATCGGGCAGGTCGCACGTGCGGACATGCCCGCCCTGCTGCGCTCCGCGGATCTGCTCGTCTGCTCGCCCTGGTACGAGCCGTTCGGCATTGTGCCGCTAGAGGCCATGGCATGCGGCGTACCAGTGGTTGCCAGTGCTGTTGGCGGCATGTTGGACACGGTGGTGGATTCAGTCACTGGCGCACTGGTCCCGCCACGCGAGCCTGCCGCCCTGGCACAGGTGATAGGACCACTCCTCGCATCACCGAGCCGCCGTGCTGAGTTCGCGAGGGCCGGCCTCGAGCGCGTCCGCAGCTGCTACTCCTGGGATCGGGTTGCCGCGGATACCGCAGCTGTGTACCAGCAAACCGCCAGGCGCCTGGGCGCGGACCACGCAATGAGCGCACCTCTCGGCTGACGGGGTTGTCGGGACGTGAGCGCGACACGGGATTTTGGCCGAGCCGTGGTACTTGGCGGCGCCGGGTTCGTGGGATCTCATTTGTGCGACGCGCTGCTCGATGCCGGAGCGGCGGTCATATGCGTCGACAATTTCTGTACCGGGCGCCGGGAGAACATCGCCCACCTGACCGAAGTCTCAGGGTTCGAGCTGGTCCATCACGACGTAACCAATCCGCTCCCTGATCTTGGGCCCTCGGGTGTCATCTTCCATCTGGCCTCTGCCGCCTCCCCTGTGGCGTACCATCGCCTGCCGATCGAGACGCTGCGGGCCGGCTCACTGGGAACCGAGCACGGGCTGCAGCTCGCGGAACAGTATGGCGCTCGGTTCGTGCTGGCCTCAACCAGCGAGGTGTACGGCGACCCTGAGGTGCACCCCCAGACCGAGGACTACGTCGGCCATGTGAACCCCATCGGGCCGCGCAGCGTCTACGACGAGGCGAAGCGATTCGCCGAGGCGATGGCGTTCGCCTACGCGCGACAGCGCGGCGTATCGGTCGGCATCGCCCGGATCTTCAACACTTACGGGCCACGGATGCGGCCCGACGATGGGCGAATGGTGCCCGCCTTCATCACCCAGGCGCTGGCGGATCAGCCATGCACCGTGACCGGTCACGGTCGCCAAACCCGGTCGATCTGTTATGTCAGCGACACAGTGGCCGGTCTGCTCAGCCTGGCTTGCTCATCTGAGGCCGGGCCGATCAACCTGGGCAATCCGGTCGAGCTCAGCGTCAACGAGATCGCCAGCCTGGTGGCCGAGATCGTTGGCTCCGACGCCGGCACCCGCCATATCCCTGCGGTGGTCGACGATCCGCAGCGCCGTTGTCCCGATATCAGCCGCGCGGTGCAACGGCTGGATTGGCGTCCGCTGGTTCAACTCGAGGAGGGCCTGAAGCAAACCATCAGCTGGTTCGCAGAGCGAGGAGCACATCACCTATAGGTGTTTACCGCGGAGTACTCCGGGTAACGCCGGGCTATCCGAATGGCCACCAGAGAAAGCGGGGGGACGAAAAGGCATGCGGGTCCTAGGCATCAACGCGGTCTTCCACGACTCGGCTGCTGCCCTCGTGGTCGACGGGCGTACGGTCGCCGCGGCCGAGGAGGAACGCTTCAGCCGTCGCAAGCACGGCAAACGCCCGGTGCCCTTCTCTGCCTGGGAACTGCCGGAGCATGCGATCGCGTGGTGTCTTGCCGAGGGCGGGCTTGTACCCCAAGATCTCGACGCGGTCGCCTATTCCTACGACCCAGCCCTGGTCGACCCGAGTTCGGGTGGTCTCGACCCCGGCTGGGAAGATCTGCGCACCACGTACGCGGTCCGGGCACCCCACTTTCTCCAGACCGCCCTGCCCGGCTATGCAGGCGATCACTTCCACTTCATCCGCCACCATGTCGCTCATGCCGCCTCGGCCGCCTTGGCGGCACCCTGGGGTCCGGACAGCTCGCTAGCCGACTGCGCCGTACTGGTCGCCGACGGTCGCGGCGAGGCCACCTCGATGTTGGCGGGGGAGTATCGCGACCGCAAGCTGGACATCCTTCGGGCCCAGTCGCTGCCACATTCGCTCGGCCTCTTGTACGAGGATCTGACAGCCCATCTTGGCTTCGAACGATCCAGTGATGAATACAAGGTGATGGCGATGGCCTCCTACGGAGAGCCGCGGCATCTTGATCAGTTCCGGCGCCTGGTGTACGTGACCCCGGACGGCGGCTTCCACACCGAGCCGGTCAACTGGAGCAGCTTCGCCCCTGCCCGTCGGCCGGATGAAGCCTTTGACGAGAGGCACGCCGATCTGGCGGCCAGCGTCCAGGCGGTGCTTGAGGAGGTGCTGCTGGATCTGTGCGGCTGGCTGTACGGCCGCACCGGAAACAGCCGGCTGGCGCTGGCGGGCGGGGTCGCCTTGAACTGTGTCGCCAACACCCGGCTGCTCGCTGAAGGCCCGTTCGATGAGATCTGGGTGCAACCGGCGGCGGGTGACTCCGGGACCGCACTGGGCGCCGCACTTACCGTGGCTGCTGAGGCCGGTGACGATCTCGCGCCGATGACAACCGCCGCCCTGGGCCGCGGCTGGACCCAGAAACAGATCGAGCTGGCCCTGACTACCGCCCGCATCCCGTTTGAGTGTCCGCCTGACATCTCAGCGGCCGCGGCCAAGATCATCGCTGAGAACGGCATTGTGGCCTGGTTTCAAGGGCGAGCCGAGTACGGTCCGCGCGCGCTCGGGCACCGCTCGCTACTCGCCCACCCTGCCCACGGCGACAATGTCGAGCGGCTCAATGACATCAAGGGACGTGAGCAGTTCCGGCCGGTGGCGCCCATGGTGCTCACCGACCGGGCAGCAAAGATCTTCGGCCGAGGACCGATCCCCAGTCCGTACATGCTCTTCGTTCACGATGTCGCTCCGGAGTGGCAGGACCGGCTGCAAGCGGTGACCCACGTTGACGGCACAGCGCGAATCCAGACGGTGGAGGCCGACGAGGATTCCTTGACGGCAAACTTGCTAACCGAATTCGAGCAGCACACTGGAATCCCGGTTGTCGTCAACACCAGTCTCAACACCGCTGGCCGTCCAATGGTCGACAGTCCGCGCGATGTGTTGGAGTTATTCGGCTCGGCGCCGGTCGATGCGCTCGCCATTGGCCCCTACCTGGTACGGCGACCATGACGCGTCCCAGCTACGCCGTCGTCATTCCCACCATTGGACGGCCCGGGCTAGCCCAGCTAATAGCAGCCGTCGACAGCGAGCCACCGCCATCCTCCATCGTCGTCGCTGACGACCGGCGCGATGCCACCTCCGCGCTGGACCTGCCGGCGACGACAGCGCCGCTGGTCGTCGTCCGTACGAACGGACGAGGGCCAGCGGCTGCGCGGAACGCCGGCTGGCGGGCATCGAAAGCCGACTGGATCGCTTTCCTTGATGACGACGTCGCGGTCCCTGTCGACTGGTGCCGGCGATTGGTCGACGATTTGGAAGGTTTGCCCGACTATGTGGCAGCTTCGCAGGCCTGGATCAATGTGCCAGTGCCCGACGGCCGGCTCCCGACTGACGCCGAGCGGCGAACGATGAATCTAAGCGGAGCGCTCTGGATCACCGCCGACATCGCCTACCGGCGATCGGCTTTGCTAGCGACCGGCGGCTTCGATGAGCGATTCCCCCGTGCCTTCCGGGAGGACGCTGATCTTGGTTTGCGTACCGTCCGCGCGGGGTACGCATTGGTGTGGGGCGAGCGGGTCACGACCCACCCGCTCGCCTCGCCGACTAGTTGGCGAGGCAGCCTGAAAGACCAGGCGGGCAATGCCGACAACGCCTTGCTGCGTGCGAAATATGGGCGTCGTTGGCGCTCGCTGATCGGTACGTCACCCGGACGGACCGGCCGTCACCTGATCACCACTGCCGCCGCGACTGCGGCATTAGCGGCTATGTCTTCCAGCCGCCTCGCGGGGCCGCTTGCCGGCGCCAATCGGACCCGCGTCGCGGCGGGGGCGGGTTGTGTGTGGGCGGGGTTAACGGCCGAGTTCGCCATCGGCCGAATCCTTTCGGGACCGAGGACCGTCCGAGAGATCAGCACGGTGCTTGTGACAAGTGTGCTGATACCACCCCTCGCAGTTGCGCACCGAGTGCGCGGGGAGCTCAAGATCCGCTTTGCCGGGCGGAACGACACCCACCCTCTGTCCGGCAGGCCGCGAGCCGTGCTTTTCGATCGTGACGGAACCTTGATCGAAAATGTGCCGTATCTAGCCGATCCGCAGCGTGTTCGGCCGATGCCGGGCGTTCGGCGGACGCTCAATCAGCTGCGCCGCCAGGGTATGGCCGTTGGAATTGTGAGCAACCAGTCCGGTGTGGGCCGAGGGTTGATCGGTGCGGACCAGCTTGCCCAGGTGAATGCTCGGGTGGAGTCGCTGCTCGGTCCTTTCGATACCTGGCAGATCTGCACACACGCTCCCGACGCTCTATGTAGCTGTCGTAAGCCCGAGCCTGGCTTGGTCACCGCAGCCGCCCGCGAGTTAGGCCTCGCTCCCCATGAGTGCCTGATGATCGGTGACATCGGCAGCGATGTGGATGCCGCGCTCGCTGCTGGTGCGCGGGCGGTGCTGGTGCCGACCCGGACGACGAAGATCGGTGAGATCGACCATGCCCACCTCGTCGCCGCCGTCGCGCCCAATGTGCGATCAGCCGTGCGACGCCATGTCGGAAGATCACGATGAACCGCACAGGGGATGGCGGTATGCGGCGCGTTCTGGTGGCCAGGCTTGACAGCCTTGGCGATCTGTTGCTGGCCGGACCGGCAGTCCGCGCCGTGGCCGCCCGCGCTCGAGTCACCATGCTGGTGCGCACGGGACTCGACGAGGCGGCTCGGTTGTTGCCGGGAGTAGACGACGTGATCGAATACGACGCGCCGTGGGTGCTCTTCGATCCTCCGCCAGTACATCCCCACGCTGTCGCCGACCTGCTGAGCGCCGTCGAGGCTCGGCGCTTCGACGCTGCACTCGTGCTGACGTCATTTCACCAGTCA
>JBKPTR010000278.1:0-30241 GCA_046735615.1 Actinomycetota bacterium | reverse complement strand
CCGCCCGCGGGCACAGTGACCCTGCCGGGAACGGAGCTGATCATCCGGAGATCGAGTGGCCCTGTTCGCCGCGACCACCGCCATCCGAGCGCCGTCACGGAGGCACGCTGATTCACCATTCCCCATCCACAGAACACGATTAGGAAGGACGGCGATGTCCGCTACCCCATTCACCCGACGCAAGTTCCTCATCTCCACGGCTGCAGCGGCCTCGAGCGCCTGGTTTCTTGCCGCCTGTGGTTCAGGCGAACCTGAGGCTCCGGCCGCCGCACCTCAGTCACCCCAGCAAATCCCTCAGGCCGACATCGACAAGGCGCTGGACACCGAAACCACGTTGACGTTCTGGACCTGGGTACCTGACATTCAAAACGAGGTCAAGCTGTTCACCACGAAGTACCCCAAGATCAATGTGAAGGTCACTAACGTCGGGCAGGGCTCTCCGCACTACCAGAAGCTGCGGTCCACGATCCAGTCCGGGCAGGGTGCTCCGGACGTCGCCCAGGTCGAGTTCCAGTACATCAATTCCTTCACTTTGGGTGAGGGAGACCTGCTTGACCTCACCCCATACGCGCCGGCGACATTGAAGGATTCCTTTCCGGCGTGGGTGTGGTCTCAGGTCAACACGAATGGCGGGCTGTGGGGCATCCCCCAGGACACGGGCCCGATGGGCCTGCTCTATCGGCAGGACCTCCTGCAGCAGGCGGGCCTCGAGGCACCGAAGACCTACGACGATTTCGCTGCCGCGGCTCAGACTTATCACTCTAAGAACCCAAAGAGCTACCTCGTCAACATCGCCCCGAACGAGCCCGGCCAGCTGGTCGCCTACCTGTGGCAGGCCGGCGCCCGGCCCTTTAGCTTCGACGGCCAGCAAACCGTCAAGGTCGACTTGGCCAGTGAGCAGGCCAAGAGCGTGGTCAAGTTCTGGGGTGATCTGGTGACCAGCGGCACCGCCTCGAATGATCCCGCCTTCACTGACTCGTGGTATCAGGGCCTGGCGAACGGCAAGTGCGCGACGCTTCCCATAGCGGCCTGGGGACCAGTATTTCTGCAGGGTACGGCCGGCAAGACGTCCGGGAAGTGGCGGGCGGCCGACCTGCCGCAGTGGGATGCCAACACAGTCGTCTCCAGCAACTGGGGGGGCTCCACCGATGCCGTACTCAAGCTGAGCAAGAACCAGATCGCTGCCTCACAGCTCGCCCTGTTCATCAACACCGACAAGGAATCGGCGCTGAAGATGGCCAACGAGCAGTTCCTCTTCCCAGCGCTGAACGAAATTCTGGAGGACCCCAGCTTCGTCAACCAGGAGTCCAAGTTCTACGGCGGCCAGAAGGTCAATGATAAGTTTGCGCAGATCTCCAAAACAGTCGCGCCCGACTTCCAGTGGCTGCCGTTCATGGACTTCGTGTACACGAACTTCAACGAGACCCTCGGCAAGGCGTTCGCCGATAAGACTGACGCGGTTGCCGGCCTGCAGGCATGGCAGGACGCCTGCGCCAAGTTCGCTAAAGACCAGGGCTTCACGGTCGCCTGACTGTCGCTGGACGCCTGGCACTCCGGTACCAGGCGCCACGCAGCTATTGCCCGGAAGGAGCCTGGATGTCTACCCTCGTCGGTGCGGCGCCCGCACCCACGACCTCAAAGCCGCGGCGCTCGCGCCTTCCGGCAGCCAAGGGCCGCCAGTATGGCGCGGCCTACGCTCTTGTGCTGCCGTTCTTCATCATCTTCGTCGCCATGGTCATCGTGCCGTTGGTCTACGCCGGATACCTCTCGTTCTTCAGAAAGCGGTTGATCGGCGGCGCCAGCTTCGCCGGCGCGGAGAACTACGTCAAAGCCCTCACCGATCCGCTGTTCCTGAGCGGCGTCGGCCGGATGGCGATCTTTCTGGTCGTCCAGGTGCCGATCATGCTGGCCTTGGCACTGTTCTTCGCGCTGGCCCTGGACAGCGGAATGATGAAGCTCGCCAAGTTCAGCCGGTTAGCGATTTTCGTGCCGTACGCGGTGCCGGGGGTCGTCGCCACTTTGATGTGGGGCTACCTGTATGGCCCAGACTTCGGCCCGTTCGCTCAGATCACCACCGCTCTCGGTCTCCCCCCACCGCCGTTCTTCACCCAGAACGGCATGCTGTTCTCGATCATGAACATCGTGAACTGGGAGTTCATCGGCTACAACATGATCATCATCTACGCGGCGCTGCGGTCACTTCCCAGCGAGCTCTACGAGGCGGCGCGAGTCGACGGCGCCTCCGAACCTCGGGTTGCCTGGTCGATCAAAATCCCCGCGGTCCGACCGGCGCTGCTGCTGACGGTCATCTTTTCGGTGATCGGCACGTTCCAGCTCTTCAACGAACCGAAGCTGATGTATCCCTTGGCACCGAACGTGATCGGCACGGCCTGGTCGCCCAACCTCTATGCCTACAACATTGCATTCGTCAACCAAGACGCCAACTATGCGGCCGCCTTGGCGTTCCTGCTGGGCATCGTCATCATGATCGTCTCCTACATCGTGCAGCTGTCGAGCCAACGCAAGGAGCGCCGCTCATGAGTGACGCAATCCCCGGCAGCCATCGCCCAGCCGTGGTAGCAGCGGAAGGATTCCCTGTTCTCGTAGAGCGCGATCGGGATGCGGAAGCTCAGGCGCAACGCCGCCGGCCGCGCAAACCGACGAGCTGGCTACTGACCGTCTTTATGTTGATATGCGTCGGATACTTCCTGCTTCCGCTGTTCTGGCTGCTCGTCGCCTCCACGAAGTCCAACGACGATCTCTTCAGCAGCTTCGGGTTGTGGTTCGCCAACTTCAACTTGTTCGAGAACATCCAGACGGTGCTGACCTTCCAGGACGGCGCCTTCATCCGTTGGGCACTCAACTCGCTGATCTACGCTGTGGTGAGCGCGGTCGGCGCCTCGTTCCTGGCGACGGCGGCCGGGTATGCGTTCGCGAAGTATCAGTTCCCGGGCAGCATCGCGTTGTTCTCCATCACCCTCGGCGCGATCATGATCCCCCTCGCCGCCCTCACAGTTCCCACCTACCTCCTGTTCGCCAAGGCAGGCCTGACCGACACCTACTGGGCCATCATCCTGCCCTCGCTGGCCACTCCGTTCGGAGTCTTCCTGATGCGCGTCTATGCCGCGGATGCTGTCGACGACGCACTGATTGAGGCAGGTCGGGTCGACGGCGTCGGGGAGCTCCGGATCTTCTTCACCATCGCTCTGCGACTCCTGTTGCCCGGTTCGGTGACCGTCCTACTCTTTACCCTCGTGGCGACGTGGAACAACTACTTCCTGCCGCTGATCATGCTCAACTCCGCAGAGAAGTTTCCTCTCACGGTCGGCCTCGCACAGTGGCAGTCGACCGCGGCTGGCGGCGGTGGGGCCCAGGCCCTGTTCTCCACCGTGATCACCGGCTCCTTACTGGCGATCATTCCGCTGGTGGTGGCCTTCCTCTTCCTCCAGCGCTATTGGCAATCCGGCCTGGCTACTGGTGGGGTCAAGGCCTGATTGCTCGAAAGGACTGCACAGTGGTTCCACCGCGGAAGCAGGTGCTCTTCGGCGCCGCCTATTACCACGAGTACCAGCCCAGCCCACGACTCGACACCGACCTGGACCTGATGGCCGAGGCCAGCTTCTCAGTCATCAGAGTCGGGGAGTCGGTCTGGACCAGCTGGGAACCAGAGGACGGGCATTTCGATCTCGAGTGGCTTGCACCGGTACTCGATGGCGCGCGCGAACGTGACATCGGCGTGGTTCTAGGTACGCCGACGTACGCCGTCCCGCCCTGGTTGGCCCGTCGCTATCCGGAGATTGCCGCCGAGACGTCGACGGGACAACGAATGCCGTGGGGCGGCCGGCAAGAGATCGACTACACGCATCCGGCGTTCAAGTTCTACGCCGAAAGGATCATCCGCAAGATCGTTTCACGTTACGCCCATCACCCCGCCATCATCGGGTACCAGGTCGACAACGAACCCGGCATGCTGCTCTTTCACAACCACGGCGTGTTTCAACGCTTCGTCGACGAGTTGCGTCACACCTACCGCACCGTAAAAGCGCTCAACGAGGCGTGGGGGCTGGTCTACTGGTCCCACAAGCTCAGCACCTGGGCCGATCTGTGGAAACCAGATGGAAACTGGCAGCCCCAATACGATCTCGCTTGGCGCACTTTCCAGTCCAAACTGACCACCGAATTCATCGCCTGGCAGGCCGACATCGTCCGGGAGTACGCGCGAGGCGACCAATTCGTCACGACCTGCATTGCGTACGAACGGCCGACAGTCGACGACGCGAACCTCACCGCAGCTCTGGACGTGACCGCAGGCAATCCGTATTACGCCATGCAGGACGCGCTGGCGGTGCCCAGCACCAGCCCCAATCCGCAGGGCTGGACAACCTCGGGGGCCTGGAGCCTGTTTCTCTCGGCGGACCGGATGTATGCCTCCAAGCAGGCCCCGTTCCTCATCACTGAGACCAATGCCGGCGCAATAGGCGGATCATCGACCAACTTCCCCGCCTTCGACGGGCAGTGGCGTCAGGCGGCCTGGGCCTTCGTCGGTCGCGGCGCGGAGATGATCGAGTACTGGCACTGGCACACCAACCACTTCGGCACCGAAACGTACTGGATCGGCATCCTCCCGCACGATCAGCAGCCGGGACGTGTGTACGCCGAGTTGAGCCATCTCGGCGCCGACTTCCGCAAAGCGGGTTCGCGAATTGTCGGGCTGCGCCCTGACGCCCAGATCGGCCTGCTGTATTCAGCTCGGTCCAAATGGGCGCTCGCGTTTCAGGCGGCCTTCCCGCAGCCGGGCAAGGGCACGGCAGTCTGGTCGCCAGAAGACATGGATCGCCGGTCCTACCACCGGATCTTCGAAGCCTTTTACCGTGGCGCCTTTGACGCGCGGGTCTCGGCACGGCTCATCCACGATGTCCAGATCGTCGGACCGGACGGCATCCGGCTTCTCAACCCATCCGCAGTGGCCGCCGACCTGCCGGTGCTCGTCGTAGCGGGCCTGCTGGTCGCCGACGACGCCCTCCTGACCTGGCTGCGGGACTACGCCGCTGCCGGCGGCCATCTCGTCATCGGCCCACGAACTGCCTACGGCGACCAGGAGGGGCGCGCCCGAGTCGAGGTAAAACCGGCGCACTTGGCCGAGGGCGGCGGCGTGCGTTACCAAGAGTTCTCCAACCTCAATGAACCGCTGCCCGTGGTGGCCGAGACAGACGCGATCCTCCTATCCGAGGGTGCTGCGGCGACGGATTGGATCGACGGGCTGATCAGCGACGGCGCAAAGGTGATCATCGGCTACGACCACCCCCACTTCGGCCGATTCCCGACGGTGGTGTCCAAGGAACACGGTCAAGGTCGGATCACCACGGTCGGCACCGTGCCGAATCCTGCCCTCGCCGCCGACCTGGTGCGATGGCTCGTGCCCGAGCAGGACCCGATGTGGAATGCCCTCCCAGCGTCGGTAACCGTCCACTCCGCAACCAACGGAGACGGCGAGCGCATCCATGTCATCCACAACTGGAGCTGGAGTCCCGCACAGCTAACGCTCTTGCGAGACATGATCGACATCCTCGCCGAGGGTGAGCTCCCGATCCGGGATCTTGAGCTCGGCCCCTGGGACGTTCGAGTTCTCGCCGAGTGAGGCACGTGGCACCGCCAGATTGGTCAGCCTTTCGAGCCGTCCTTTCGAGCGGTGCCGCATAGTTCCCCGACGCCTATCGGGCCATGGACGAGCGCCACGCCATCAAGGTATTGCTGCGTCCCTGAGGCGTATCACTCAACGACAGGAGTCATGCTGCCAGTGCTATGCCGAAGCCGAGTGCGGCGGCGGCGGTGCCGACGATCAGCATTCCGAGTCCGTTGAGGGCGGCGGCGACATAGCGATGATCTTCGAGGAGCCGGACTGTCTCGAAGCTCGCTGTGCTGAAGGTGGTGTAGCCGCCAAGGAGCCCGGTGCCGACGACCAACTGCCATTGAGGCGCCAATAGTTCGCTTGTTGCAAGCCCGGTGATCAGTCCGAGCAAGAGGGAGCCACTCAGATTGATGAGCGTGGTGGCGACGGGGTAGGTGGAGCGGACACGAGCCCGTATCAGTCCGTCAATGACAAATCGCAGCGCGGCCCCGATTCCGCCGGCGAGGCAGATCAGCAATGCCGTGGCGGCGGCGATCATGATTCCTTCTTCGGTTCGAGAATGCCGGAACGCTGATGTCCGCGGGACAGCCAGATTCCGGCGATGGACGCCATCCCGCCAATGATCACGGTGCCGAGGCCGTACGCGATGGCCCGACCAGGGTGGACGGCTGCGAGGGTTGCAGTCTCGACGGCGAGCGCGCTGTAGGTGGTGAATCCGCCGAGGGCGCCAGTGCCGACCCCAAGCCTGACACGACGGCTCCATCCGGTGTCGAGGCCGTGTTTGGCAAGCAGTTCCAGCAGCACACCGAGCAGCAAGGCGCCCACGATGTTGATGCCGAACGTGGCCACCGGCACGCCGGCCCAAGCGGGTACCACCATGGTGATCAGATACCGCAGTCCGGTGCCGGCGGCGCCGCCGGCGGCGATGAGTCCGATGTTCGCCCAAGACAGGTGTGCCGGTCGGTGCTCGTGCGCTGGATTTGTGGCCGGTCCCACAGGGGGGTCGAGTGGCAGCCTCGGATCCGGTTTGGTCACCAGTGCGGCTCTTCCCATGGGGGCCGGCTGCCCGCTGGCACCGGCGACAGAGGGATGATTACCAGCGGCCGCGACTGGCGGTGCGCCAGCTGGGCCGCCACAGAGCCGCCAAAGAACTCGTGCATGCTGGACCGAAAACCGCCGCGGCGGCTGCCCACGATGATCATTTCCGCCCCGAGGATCTCGGCGAGCCGCCCGAGGGCATGAGCGATGTCCCCAGCTAGTTCACGGAACTCAACATCGACGCCCTCAGCCTCAGCGAGTGCACGGATCCGGTCGGCGAGGCCGCTGTCGAAAACGGCGGTATCCCAGTCCGGCTGATCAGGGTCGATTGGTCGGGACTCCACCGACCCGTCGGGATGTTCGGCTACGACGTATGCGGCGGCATCGACGTTGGCGCAAATCAGAACCGCCTCGAACTGGCGAGCGAAACGGGCGGCCTGCCGAACTACCTCCGGCGGCTGCTTGGGCGTCACTCCGACCACGATGTGGCGATCCGGCATGTGATCGGTCACAGTTCGAAGCACTCCTTCAGACGCCATCGGTCGTCTCAGGAGTCATCAGCCCTTGTGGCGGTTCGAGAGCAATGCCCTCTGGCGGACACCATCGCCGCATCACACTTTAGGCGGACTACAGAACTCAGCGCAGCGTAGTAACAAATCGGCTCGGCCTAACAGCAGACTGATTTCGCGCCTAGCTGACTGACTGGCGCTACGCTGGCGCCGCAGCAGTTGCCTCCCTCGGCAGAGAAAGTTTGGCTGTCGGCCAACACCGTGTAGATCTCCCACCGCTCGCCGTCGGGTGCGCCCTGCACCCAGAATTTGTCCTGCTTGGCATAGCAGCAGGTGGTGGCGTGTTCCTCGATTGAGGCGAGACCTGCTTCAGCAAGACGGCCCTGTTCGTTGTCGACGGTGTCGACATCGGGGACCTCAACACCCAAGTGGTTGATCGACCCGCCCCTGCCCGGATTTTCGAACAGGACCAGCTTGAGCGGCGGTTCGGCAATCGCGAAGTTGGCGTATCCGGGACGCCGCTTGGCTGGCTGGGCACCGAAGAGTTTGGAGTAAAAGGTGATGGCCTCGTCAAGATCATTGACGTTGAGCGCGAGCTGGATGCGGGACATGAGAAACAAGGCTCCTATCAGACTTAGACAGCTGTCTATGTCTATCAAGTTTGCCTATTCACATTGATATCCGTCAATATAGATGCATGTCTAATTCAACGGTGATGACACTGACGCCGGTCGAGACGGTGGCGTGCTGCTCCCCGCTGTCACGGGAACCGCTCAGTAAAGGCCAGGCGGAGCAGATCGCCCCGCTGCTGAAGGCGTTAGCTGATCCGGTCCGGCTGCGGCTGATGTCACTGGTTGCTTCCCATGAGGGAGGCGAGGCGTGTGTCTGCGATCTCACCGGCGCGTTTGACCTGTCGCAACCGACTATCAGTCACCATCTCAAGGTCTTGCATGAAGTCGGATTGCTCGACCGCTCGAAGCGGGGGGTATGGGTCTACTACCGGACCCGACCTGAGGCAATGGCTGGGTTGGCCGAACTCATTTGGAACCCAAATCGTGACGACTAAGCCGTCTGTCCTGTTCGTCTGTGTCCACAATGCTGGCCGGTCCCAGATGGCGGCCGGCTACCTCAACCATCTCGCTGGCGACCGCATCGAGGTCCGCTCCGCCGGTTCCGAGCCCGCCGACCGAATCAACCCGGCCGCTGTGGCGGCAATGGCGGAGGAAGGCATCGACATCGCCGCCGAAGCACCCAAAATCCTCACTACAGAAGCAGTCAAGAACTCCGACGTCGTCATCACCATGGGCTGTGGCGACACCTGCCCGTTCTATCCGGGCAAACGTTATGAAGACTGGGTGCTCGACGATCCTGCGGGCAAAGGCATCGACGATGTCCGACCGATCCGCGACGAGATCAAACGCCGGGTCGAGCAACTGATCAGTGAGCTGCTGGCGTGAGGGTCCGGAGCAGGTAGACCAGGGCCCAATCCTGGTCGTTGGCCAGCGGGTCGGAGACGTGAGGGGGTTGGCGGTTGCTTAGTGCGCTTGTCCACGAACGAGATTGTCCACAAAGCCACCATCCACGGCGAGCGAACGCCCCAGCTAATGTCGTGGAACTTAGGTTCCACGGCACTATCCGCCAGCCCGCCGTGTCACCCGCAGCAAATACTCCTTGCGGTCTAGCGGGTTGGCGTCGGTGCGGGGCCGAGTCGGCGGAATGCCGGCGACTGGCCGATAGTGGTCAAGATTCGTCTCCAACAGCCCTTCGCCGTGGGTCACTCCGGGTAGCAGCCGGGTAAGCGTGTGTACCTGATCCGCCGGGACATCCCTTCGAGAACAAAGGACGCACCCTGCGGCGTGGTCTCGTGCGGGACCGCCCGGACCTCGGCGAGCATCGCCAGGGTCGCGGCCAGCGTCTCAGAGGGCAGCTCCAGCCGAAAACGGTGTACAGGCTCGCATCCTCGCGTCCCCGCCTCACTGAGGGCCGCCATCACCACCAGCGGGGTGAGTTGCCGAAAGTCAGCACCGGTGCTGGACATCGACTTGTCGAACTGGGCGTGCCCGTGCGACTGCTGCGGGAAATAGCCGGTGTGAGTCAGCGTCACCCGACAGTCGGTGACCTGCCAGCCGTGCAGTCCCTGAGCTAGGGTGGCGTGCACTGTCTCTTCCACTACGGTGAAGAACGCCGGCGGCATGGTGCCGACCACGAATCCGTCGCGGGCATAGGCGACGCCGCTGCCGAGTGGGGCTGGCTCTATCCGCAGCCCGACCCCGGCCAGGAACGGTTTGTCCTCGGCGTCCTTAACGGTCACGGCCTCACCCGTACCCTCGACCCGCTCGATGCAGATGGTCGTGGTCTCCTGGAAGGCGACCCGCAGACCGTACTCATCAGCAACAGTGGCCTCGATGACCTCCTTCTGTACCTCGCCGTAGAGGGACACCGAGAGCTCGGGCTAGGTTTCTGCGCGTGGTGGCAGCGCCTTCCCGGACCAACGGGGTCGCCGATGCGGGCGTGAGCCAGACCCCATACCCGGGCGATCCGGCCGGCCGTGACCGCCTCGGCGGGCGTGCCGGCGCCGCTCTCGACAACGCTGATCCGGGTAACCGTGTCCTCGGCCGCGCCGAAGCGCAACCGGTCACGGATCCGTACACTGCCGTTGAACATCCGGATCAGTGCCACCTTCTCCCCGCCTTGCCCGCGTTCGATCTTGAAGACCGACCCCGACGGATCGGCGTCGGCGTCGCCGCTGGCTGCCGGCCGCAAGGCGACGATGCCGGCAGTGAGCTCGGCCACACCCGCCCCGGTGATCGCCGAGCCGAAGACGACCGGGTACACCTGTCCTGTCCGGGTCAGCTCGGCCAGCTCGCTGCGGACCCGCTCTGCAGTCATCGGCCGGTCGGCGAGGTATGCGGTCAGCAGCAGGTCATCGTGGTCTGCCAGCGGCTCCACCACCTCAGCGGCAGTGCCGGCGTAGGGCACGAACGCCGCGTGCTTCGTGCCGACGTCGCGTACGGAGCCCATCGGCACCACCTCTATGCCGAGCTTGGCTGCGATCTCTCCCAGCAGGGCCTCCGACCGGGCGCCGCCGCGGTCGATCTTGTTGACAAAGACCAGCACTGGAAGCCCGAGCCGGCGCAGGTCCGCATCAGTACTCGGGTCTGTGGCTGCACGCTCTCCACGGCTGATACCACCAGCACCACGCCGTCGAGGACGTCGAGTACCCGTTCCACCTCGGCGATGAAGTCGGGGTGGCCCGGAGTGTCGATCAGGTTCACGACCGTGCCGCTCACCTCAAAGGAGACCACCGCGGACTTGATGGTGATGCCGCGCCGGCGCTCCAGCACCAAGGTGTCGGTCTGGGTGTCACCGTCGTCAACGCGGCCCACGTGGTCGATGACCCCGGCCGCGTACAGCAGCCGTTCGGTGAGAGAGGTCTTACCGGCGTCGACGTGCGCTAGTTGAGGAACGCTGTGAGTGAAGTGCACGATCGCCCGTCCGTCAACGGATTTTCACTTGTGCGGCCGAGCCGGGAGGACGCAACTCGTCGAATAAATTGAACAGTTACATTCGAATATCTACGTTAACTCGTACAGAGGTGTTCAAAAAGGCCTAATCCGGTTCACTGGGGATGACCTCGCCACACTCGTCACGAGCTGACCCCAGTACGTCAGCGCTGGCGAGCAAGTCGGCCAGAACGGCTGCCTCGCTGATGTCGCTTCGCTTCGTCGCGGTCAACAGGGTAAGCCGCCCCTCACCGGCCAACTCGCGAAGATGGCCGAACGCGGCCGCGCGCTCTGGATCGTCGAGCTCGGCGCGATAGCGGCGCGCGAATTCGCCGTACCGGTCGGGATCATGGCCGTACCACCGTCGCAGCTCGGTGGATGGCGCGATCTCCTTGCACCAGTCGTCGAGGCGGGCCCGCTCCTTGCTGAGCCCTCGCGGCCAGAGCCGGTCCACGAGCACCCGTTGGCCGTCGTCGAGCTCTGGCGGGTCGTACACCCGACGAACCTGCACATGCGCTGCCTTCGCCATCAGGTTCCCCGGCTTGTTACCTGTCTGCGGCCTGATCGTCGGCGGCCTCCTGGACGGTTAGCTCGGCCGCCGGGTCTGCCTCAAGGCGTTCGTCCGGGATTGGCGCACCGCTGCGGATCGAGCGACCGTAGCTGCCGTCTTCGACCCGCTGGAGAGCCCGATCGAGCGCCGCGAGCCGGTTCCGCAGGCCGGCGGCCAGTGCGTCGTCGACGCCCTGTTCTGCCAGTGGCTGCGCCGGATAAGCCGCATCGCGTTCGGCCTCATGGTCATCCATCCGGGCCGTGTCGAGATCGGCCAGCAGCTCAAGCACCCGCGCACGCTCCGCATCCAGTAACGATCGAGCCCGTTCCATCTCCATCGTGCTGCACCTCCGTCGCTCCTGTTGTTCTACCGCCGAGAGAGATCAAGCACCGGACAGGGTTCGTTAGCGACTGGCGTCGACGGCTCACGCTGACGCGAGGAAGCGTTGCCGATCGACGATTGCGCGGTCGATCTCGCCGGCCGCGACGACCGCCCCCGAGCCGTCGACCGCCTGGACGCGGAAGGTCAGACGGCTCCCGGCGACGTCGCGCGGCGGTGTTGCAGTGATCTCGACACTGCCTCCCACCGGCGTCGGGCGACGGTGTTCTATCCGGATCGCCGTGCCGACCGTCGTCTGGCCCCTCCCGAGGAAGGCGGCCACGGCTCGCACGGTTGCCGCCTCCATCCACGCGATCAACCGTGGTGTCGCGAGCACAGGAACATCACCACTGCCCATCGCCACGGCGGTGTCGGTGTCGGTCACTTCATGACGCATCCGGTACACCCTACGGCTGCGCGGCGGCGACGTCACCGAGCGTGGTGGCTGCGTATCAGTGAGCTCTAGGGCCCCGTGCGAGGCGGAACCCCGAAATGCCCAGGATAATGAACGCCGGGAACCTTCCGGCCGGGATTACCAGCGCCGCCTTTGGTACTGCGAGCACAAGTGGGGCGAGAGCGTTTACGCCGGCTGCGGCCAAGGCGGCGACCGCCAGCGGCCGGGGCAACGCCCCAGTGCGCAACCCGGCCAGCCCGAGCGCACCGAGCAGCAGCGCCAAGCCGCCTCCATGCACCGGCCCTCCTGAGGCGAACAGGAAGCGGTGCAATGATTTGGACCAGTCCTGGTCCCGGCCAGGACTCGCTGTGAGCGCGGCGGCCGCAGTCGCGGAGGCTGCGAGCGAGGTACCAGCGAGTGCTCCACCGGCTATGGCGGTGGCCTTAAGCCTCTTGGATCCAGTGCGGCCAGCCAGCTGGGCGACCGATCTCGAAAACACGGCCAGCGACGCGGCCGAAATGATTTGGCCACCTACGTTGATACGTTCCGGCCCTGAGCTGCCAAGGAAGAACTTCTGCACGTCTTTGACGTCCGCGCCAGGCTGCGGAAATGGCGCGTCGGCCAGACTCAGGCCAATCGCCAGACCACCCACGAAACTGACCCCTGTCAATACCCCGCTGAGCGCTGCCGGATCGTCGAACCGTGATCCATTCACCAGAGGAAGCCTCCTTCTTTCTCGATTTGGACATGGGGCGTGCGACTGAAACATCTCTGAGCTACGTCCAGACCAATACCCGCATGCGAACCGGGAAAGCGAAGAACCGAGGGACCTCAGTCCAGAGATTTACCGGAACCAGACACCCAAACCATTACTTGCGACAGAGTCGTCGCGCAACGCCGCGCCCTGTAACCGTCGGAGCGCCGAGCCCGGATCATAGCTCTGGACTATTCGAACCGCCGAGATGAGCGGATCGCAAAGCCAGGCATCCAGACGTCACCTAATTCCAAGGGTTCTCTCCCATGACGTCCGTGCAATGCACTCTCCCAGGTCCGTAGTCGTTCGCCACTCGACTGGGTTTCCCCGACCCTAGATGCAGCTTCCGAGCCGAATTCCGTCGCCGCCTCGGGTCTGACCAACGCCTGCGCCCCTCTCCAGGCGATCGAAATCATGCAACACCAGCCCCGACGTAAACTGTGCTTTCAGCCGTGGCGGACTATGGGAACCAAGATCATCTCAGCCGATGCGATCCCGATCATCCATGGGACGTCCGGTCGATGGCGGCCCATGATCATTCGTGAGGTGCGGACGAACCTGACGTCGCCGGGGTGCATCAGGTAGTCGAATTGCTAGCGGCGGATGGACGGCCAGAGCGCTGCGAGTGGGTTGATGACCTCGACCAGGACAACCGATGGAGCACCCTCTCCGTTTCCAGCAGTCTGCGAACCTTTCGATGCCATCGTTCATCCGACCGTGGTGAGGGCATGGGATACGCAATCAATGATCACTTGTGAGTTGGCGTCCATATGTATGACTTCACCGTCGATCTGGATGGGAGTGGCCTTGGTCAAAGCGAACTTGCAGTGGCTGATCCTCGGCTGTTTTCCTAGTCCCACGCTCGCCGCTCGAAGGACCATCAAGGCGATGCGCCATCGTCCTCGGTGGGGACAAGACACGACTTCGAACAATCCGTCATCTGGTCGTCCTGAGTTACTGATGCGTCCGTACTTCGCCATCCGGGCAACGTTGGCGAAGACGAGACTGTCGTACAGTGCTCGCTCCCCTGCGGCGGCGCTGATCTCGACGGGTTCTAGGCGGTTGAAAGTTCGCATGACCGAGATCAACTCCATGACTGTTCCCTTCATGTCCTTGTTGAGGCCGATGGCCATGAGTGGGGTCAGTCCGAAGCCGATGTAGGAGTGCGCGTAGCGGCTCCACAGCGCATCGTTGGTGCGGACCGTCAATCGCAGTAGATCCAAGTGTCGGGCCCTACCATCGACAATGGCCGCGACAAGTGGCATCCGTCGAGTGCTACGACGGTGGTCATTGGCGTTTCCTCCGGCCGCAACGGCCGACACCGCGCTACTGCCTTCGATGTCCATGATGCCGTTGACGACCTCGTTGTAGACACCGTCGCCGCTCACGGCAATGATCAGAGGTCGCCCGATTGCTGCCGCATTATGGGCGAGCTCGCGTGCGTGGCCTGGGTGAAGAGTCGGCTGCAAGGTGACAGGCATGTCAGGCAACTGGCGACAAAGATCATCCCGCACGCTCTCGGCCAGGGTTAGCGGGATACGTGGATTCGCCGGATTGTAGATGAGAACAATCCGGTCGAAGAGCTCACGATGAAAGGCGTCCACGCAACATGATCCGATCTCGACCGACCGCGTCCTTCCTCAGACCCTGTTCACAACCTATCGACCCGGCTCGAGCGCGTGGCCGAGCGCAGGCCGCCGTGAGTCGTCCGCGCTTTTGGGTGAGATCGTGTCGCCTAGCTATGACTGCGGATCCGACGCGGACGTCGTCGCCCTGCGACCGCTCGCAAGGGGCTGCTCAACCGCCGCCGTGCTTCACGAGCGTCGGCTTGGGTCCCGTACGCCGATCCTCGACTCAGCAGGTGTGTCAATACGATCAAGATCATCGACCTCTGCTGGTGGCTTGGTCCAGAAGCGACGGTTAAAGACCAGCAGGCCGACAGCGAACAGGCACCAGACCAGGGTGTAGAGCCAGGTCACTCAGGTGGTGTCGGCACCGGCCGGCCATAGGGTGCTGGTCTCGATGGTGCCATTGGTCGCGTGCGCGATCAGGGTGAGCAGCGCGCTGCCCGAGGCGTGGTTGAACAACCAGGCGTACCAGAAGGTGACGGCGATGGTGGCGAGGGCTTCGATTGGGCTGGATCCGAACTGTGGCATAACGAACAACGGGATATGCCAGATGGTGACCCGATGGCCATCAGCGCGGTGGCGGCGAGTGGTGTCCGGATGGTCTGCAGTTTGGGCTGTACCCAGCCGCGGAAGCTTGCCTCTTCCGGGAGTTGGGCGTTGAGGGGGTTGACGATATTGATGGCAATCGCCATTGGCAGGCCGTACCAGACGCTGAACTCGGTGATGTCCGGGACGGGTGCGCCAAAGGCGGTGTTCAGGCCTATTGCCGCGAACGTGACCGCCAGCGGCACAGCGAGCGCCAGCGCGTACCAGATCCAGGAGACCCGCCAGCGGATTAGCCGCGATCCCATGGCCCTCAGTCCGGCGACGCCCTCAGTTAGGGACACGACGATCAGCGCTGCGACCAGGACGCCGGGGGCGAAGAAGCTCTGCCAGGGAATGGCGGCCCAGCTGAGGGCATAGGCGAGGAGAAAGAAAGTGATGACGGGATGTCGACGGACCACAGACATGACAGCCTTTCTGTCGTTAGGCCGTTATCGACCCAATCTCACGATTGCGGATTAGCACTCGAAGCCCTAGCTGGCAGACACCCCTACCACGGGGCGGGTTTTTCCCATGCTGAGCTGAGAGCGGGGAGGCTCTCTACTTCGGTTTAGAGGCAACGGTCGGTCACCGAAACGACAAGCCGGGGGTAGTCGAAACGCAGCGCGAGGATGCTCATCGGGTGGCTTCGGGTTCTTTCTCTCGAAACAAGACTGTGAGGAGGAGCCAGGTCAGCAGTCCGAAGACCAGCGCCCCACTCGCGCCGAAGTTCGTGAACTGATCTTGAACGTTTCTGGTGATCACGTACGAGGTCACGAGCCAACAGAGTGCCCACGCCGGTGGGTTTGCGATCGCCCACCACAACGCACCGGAGACCCGCGATTTTGCGAGCACCAAGGCCTGCAATGCGCCAACCCCGAGCCCGGTGATCGCACCCACGAGCATGATGTCCCCTCGGCTTGTCCCGTAGTCGACGAGTGCTGCACCCGCGATTAGGCCCGCGGCCATTCCGATGCTCGTGGCTGCGATCCAGAGCCAGGAGACCCACCGCCTCAGGGCGAACCATTCTGCCGCTCCGATAACTAAGCCCGCGGTAAGACCCCCGACAAACGCCGACCCCACGGAATCGACTCCGTCCACGACCAGGTCGGCAAGATAGCCACCGATCGGAAAGCTGACCAGAATCGCAATCGGCCATACCCACAGGCGACGGGCACCCCGTTTGTTGCTCGCTCCTATCGCAGGTGCACGGCATTAGTCATGTCGGCTCCCTTTCGTGAATTGCTGAGTGACTATCGAGGCTCCACGACGGCCGACGATGTCGATTGGTGATCCGCCAACCAGAGAGAGTCCGGATCGAAATGGTGACCTTGGTCGGCTTCACCATTGCTGAAGTCTTTGCGAGTGCCCTTGATCAGCAGCCAGAACATGAGCGCCGCTTCGCCGATGAAGGTGAACTGAGAGATATTGACTGAGTAATTCGGGACGAGCACGGCGCCGAACCCGTCGACGAGGTATCCGAGCCCTGCGACGACAAGCAGGATGCCGAAGACTTTCGCCATGTAACCGGATCTGTACGCCAGGTAGCCGATCAGCACCAGATGAATGCCGAAGAAAATCAAGCCAACGAGCCAGATTGTGTTGTACGCATCGACTGCGCGCAACGCTAGGTCGGGATTACCCAAGAGCCCGAGCGAAACCGCAAGCTGAGTGATGGCCACCAGGAAGACCGCCGTATACGCGACTCTGAATAACGCTGCCATCGTCGAGACGCTTCGATTCACCGGCTCGAACAGTGCCAGTAGGGCGACGGCGACGATCATGTCGAGAACAGCTGCGAGGATCAGGCTAGCGATGCCCCATCGGAACAGCGCCTCGGCGTTGAGTATGTCTTGCGCAGTCTTGGCCGGATCTCCCGGCGTAATGAGAGGTTGGATCGCGACGAAGTTACCGAAGAGGGCGAGGCCAACGATCAACGCGAGGGCGAGGCCTGCAATAAGGCTGGCGGTACGCAGCGACCGGGTGTCGTGATTCATTGTGGTTAGTCCTTAGATTTGGGTGCAAATGGTGGCCGTAAAGGGGAGTCCGCAACTGTGGTCAGGCCGACCAGATCGCCGCTCACCCGCCAGAGTCTTGCCGCAGCGGCCTCGTCGTAGCTGGGCTTGGATGATCTTTTGAGTTTGCTGTTGGCGAAGTAGCGGCCCGTGACCTGCTCAAGATCGGGAGCGGAAGCCACGTGGATTGACGTGGCGGCCCCCTCGGCCGGGGTCTTCATGAACGCCCGCAGGAATGGGATGAACACTCTCTGGACACTGGCGGGGTCCTCGGTTCCGAACGATGTGCTTACCACGCCGGGATGCAGCGCGTTAGCCGTGACGATTGCTTGATCAGGAAAGGGGGTGCCTTGCAGCCTTCTGGCGAGCTCGTAAGTGAACAGCACGTTGGCGAGCTTGGACTGGCTGTACGCGCGTGCCCCGGAGTAGGACTTCTCGCCCTGAAGGTCGTCGAAGTCGATCCGGCCCTGGGTTTGTGCATTGGAGGAGACCGTGACCACCCGCGCCGGGACGCTCTGCTTCAGTCGATCGATGAGCAGGTTGGTTAGCAGGAACGGTGCGAGGTGGTTGAGGGCAAAGGTGAGCTCAAGCCCGTCTACCGTCATGTGTCGGGTCTTCCAGTATCCGCCGACATTGTTGATCAGCACATCAATGTGGATGTACCGGTCCAGCACGTCCTCGGCCAGCCGCCGCACCTCCGACTGCGAGGACAGGTCCGCGACGAACACATCCACCTGGTCCCCGCCGGCTGTCCTGATCTCCCGAGCCGTGTCGTCGGTGCGCCGGCGGTCCCGACCGATGATCGCGACGTGTGCACCCATGGTGGCCAGACCAAGCGCGGTCGCTCGACCAATGCCGCTCGTGGCGCCGCTGATCAGCACCGTCTTGCCGGCCATCGGCCCCATCAGGGCTCGTCACTGACTGCGTGGGCGCCATCCGAGCGCCAGCGATCGCCCGGCTTCGTTACGTATTGCGCGACCACATAACGCCAGGGAGTGACGGCAAGCACAATCAAGACCACGAGGCAGGAATAGAACACATTCAAAGTGGCCGGATCCATCTGATTGGTGATCCACAGCGGTAGAACGACGACGGCCACCCAGATGAACTTCCACCCTAATTCGAACAGCAGTATGGGCAGCATCTGCAGCGGATAGCGAAGCCCTAGAAACGCAAGGAGCGACAACGCCACCAGCATGCAGGTCTCAACCCCCTCCATCAGGGGCCAGGGCACCTCATGGATGATGAGCAACGGCCACTTCGTCATGACAAGTCCGACAGCCATAACGAGATAGCCGAACCTCAGTAAGTAGAGACGCGGCAGCGACACACTGGCAGCGGCCGCAGTGCCCTTGCGGTCGTCCCGTCTTGACATGGCATCTGTCGGGCGCGGCGAGGCGCTCGTGGTTGATCTCATGTGGAGATCTCCTTTAGCTAGTGCGGTTCGAGCGCCGGCCCCGACGAAGCCTTACAGGCCTGGTCGAGCATTAGGCCGTAGCGCTGCCCACGAGGGACGACTCCGTGGTGGGTGTCATTAATGAGCTCGACGGCTCAGGTGGAACAGGCGGGGAGTTGAATCCCTTGGCAATCAACCACACTCCGATGAACAGCTCCCACAGACCGCCGGGGATGGCGTGGATCGAACTCAGATTGAAACCGAGGACTTGCAGTACAGACCCCGACAGAAGGATCGCGTATCCAATGAGGCCCCAGACGGCCAGCGGCCGCGGAACCAACTGTGCCCGGTAGAACATGGAGCAGAGAATCAAGCCCGCCACCCCAACAGCGATCATGGCGAACTCATAGGCGTACAGATTCGCTTGTGTGAAAACAGCACTCAGGGCTTGGAGGTAGGAGGTGGCGGATGATCCAGCGTTCAGGTATTCCATACCGAGCGGTATCTGAACGAGTATCAAGAGAGCCATGACGGCAATCCTGGGTGGTGTAGCCGGCGGGCTCTGGTCGTCCCGATGTCCTGAGCTTGAGGGTTGGTCCGCGGCTCACACGGTGATGACGATCTTTCCGCCGGGGTGCCCCTCGTGCAGGTACTGGATGGCGGCAGGAACCTCGCTCAGCGGATAGGTCTTCGCGATGACCGGAGTGATCTTGCCGGCCTCGATGAGTTCGGTCAGGAATTGCAGATCTGCTTGGTTCGGCTCCGACGCCAGCGGCCGCAGGTGGCGCACCAGCCGTGACAAGAGCATTGCCCGGATCCAGGCCTTGCCTCCGACCCACCGATTGCCGGCTTCAGTGCCGACCGGCACGAGGGTTCCCCCGGGGCTGAGGACCCGCTTGAGCTGTGACAGCGAATGGTTCCCGCCCATGACGAGAATTAGGTCATACTGCTGCCCGCTCTGGGTGAAGTCCTCGTTGGTGTAGTCGATGACATGGTCAGCGATGGCGCGAACCAGGTCCACCTTCGTGGTGCTGCAGACACCAGTCACCTCGGCGCCGAACGATTTGGCGATTTGCACTGCAAACAGCCCCACGCCTCCAGACGCACCTATGATCAAGACCTTGTGGCCAGGCTTGATGTCGCCCGCGTCGCGAAGAGCCTGCAGAGCGGCGACGGCTGAGGTGGGCACGGCTGCCGCCTGCTCAAAGCTGAGGTTGGCCGGCTTGGGCGCAAGCGTGTCCACGTCGGCAGAGGCTTGTTCGGCGAATGAGCCGTTGCAAGTGCCAAACACTTCGTCGCCCGTCCGAAACTGAGTCACGTTTTGGCCGATCGCCTCGACCGTCCCTGCGAGATCCATGCCACGTACGCGGACGTTGGGCGCGCGGAATCCGAAGCCCACCGCGCGCAGCAGGTACGGCAGGCCCGTCATGACGTGCCAGTCGCCGATGTGGACGCCAGCTGCATGAACGCGGACGAGCACGTCGTCGTCGCCGATTTGGGGCGGATCGATCTCCTCGAGCCGCAGGACGTCGACCGCCTCGCCGTACTTGTCCTGAACGATCGCCCGCATTTTGCTATCCGCCGGTCTGATCCCGTCGCGGTTTGTTTCCGCTTGCTGTTCTACGGATCTCATGAGCTACTCCTCATCTACGCAGTGAGGCTGATCGCTCACCGTACTTAGTACAAGTACCCTACTATACAAAGTACGAAAGGTGCTACTGTGCAGGGACAGAGATGTTGAAACCAGACAGCGACAACAAAAGGCGCATTCCGCTCAGCCGAGAGCGCGTGCTGCGGAGCGCCATCGCGATCGCCGACACCGCCGGAATTGAATCGCTCACGATCCGCTCGCTCGCCCGAGAACTCGGCGTCAAGCCGATGGCGATCTATTACCACGTCGCCAACAAGAGCGAAATTCTCGATGGCATCGTCGACCTCGTCTTCGCAGAAATCGAGCTTCCAGCACCCGACGGCGATTGGCTCTCAGAGCTCGTTCGGCGAGCTAACTCGGCACGCCGGGTGCTGAGCCGTCACCACTGGGCAATCGGATTGATGGAATCGCGAAGGTCTCCCGGCCCCGCGACGCTGCGACATCACGACGCGGTCCTCGGCACCCTGCGGCGGGGGGGCTTCTCGGTGGAGATGACGGCCCACGCGTACGCGCTGCTCGATAGCTACGTGTACGGATTCGCCCTGCAGGAGGCAGCCCTGCCCTTCCAGGGCACAGACACCGCCGCTGACGTGACCGAGCCGATCATGCAGCGTTTCCGCACCGACCAGTACCCGCACCTCGTCGAGATGGCAACCGAGTACATCCTCCAACCCGGCTACGACTTTGGCGACGAGTTCGAGTTCGGACTAGGTGTGATCCTCAACGCCCTTACGAGAGCGCTACCGGGCAACACCCCGCTCATCCAACCAAGTCCTCCAGGAGCGGGCTAGGGCTGCCGTTTGCCACGCTGAGCCCAGCACGCGTTAAGGAGATCCGATGTCCACCACTTCACTCCCCCTGCCTCCAGCTCGCACCCAGAGCCTGATTCTGCGGCACCCCCTGATCAGCTTCTTCATCCTGACCTACGCCGTCGCGTGGTCGCTGTGGGCACCCCTGGTCATATTCGGCGATCGCGTCCCCGGCCCATTGGCACTCGTCCTTATCATGCTGGGATCCCTCGCGCCGTCCACGGTGGGCGTTCTCTTCGTCGCCCTCCTTCGCGGCAGATCCGGCGTGCGCATATTGCTCGGACGTCTACTCCACGCCCGGATCGGCATCCGCTGGTACCTGGCCGTTGTCGCGCTCGCGATACCCGCCCTATGCGCCGTATGGGTGAGCACCCTGCTCGGCGGCCCCACCCCGGTTGTGGTCACCACGATTCCCGTGGTCGTCGTGTCGTTCCTGTTCTCGATCTTCCCCGGTAGCTCAGTCGGGGAGGAGCTGGGGTGGCGTGGCTTCGCCCTGCCACGGCTCCAGGCACGCCACAGCGCCCTAGCCGCCAGCCTCATCGTCGGCGCCGTCTGGGGGATCTATCACTTCCCGCTGTTCCTTGTCGGCTCCCCGATCCGGCCTCTTGCGCTATTCCTGCCCTTCGCGGTCGGGTGCATGATCATGTCCATCTTCTACACCTGGATGTACAACGGCACGGGTGCCAGCCTGCTCATCGTCGTGCTCCTCCACGCCACCACGAACCTGCCGCTGACCGTTGTGTACGCGTCGCTTGGAGAGCGCGTCGTCCCGGTGTTCTGGCTCCTCGACGCGATGCTCGCCATCACCGCCGCAGTCCTGATCGCCCGGACTGGAGCGGCGACGCTGTCTCGTGTACGGGGGAAGCAAATCGAGACGCCGTAATCCAGCCGGGAGGGCGCCATCCGGAGAGAGTATTTCACCTCCGGATCCTGGAAGCCTGCTCATCATCGTGCACTTCCACGCAGCAATCAACCTGCCGATCGTGGTGCTGATCACTCCTCTCGGCAACCAGATGGCGCAGCCCTTCTTATCTACGTCGTGCTCACCGTCGTCGCAGCTGTGGTCGTGGTGATGGTGACCGGTGCCGAGCACCTGACCCACACCGCACGCAGACAGATCGAGCAGCCGTAACCCCCACGAGCGGCTGGGAGCGGTCCCGACATCCGCGACAATCAGAGGTGACATCTAGCGTCCCCGATGCACCGGATAGCGCAAATGGAGCACCCCGTCGCCTTGGATGACCACCTCGGGATCCTTGAGCATCAGGTGGCCGTCAGCGAGCGTCCCGAAGTACGGCTTCCCCCGGCCGAAGACGACCCGGCACGATGTCGATCGCCACGTTGTCGATGAGCCCCAGCGACAGCGCCTGCCCGCCGACCTCACCCCCGCGCCCACACCAATCTCCCCCTCGCCAGCCAACTCCTGTGCTCGCGCGATTCCCTCCTCCACCGAGGTGGCGAAGTGGTATGACGCCTCCGGGTGCCAGCCCGTCGGCCGCGGTCGGTCCGACACGACCACGACGTGGTCGCTCGCCGGGGGGTCGCCCTCCCAGCCGTTGGTCAGGTCGAATTGGTGCCGCCCGATGACTTGGACCTTCTGACGCGACCACATGCCGCGCGGTAGTCAGCCGAGGTCGCTGAGACCCGGAATGACGCGACTGGCAGGATGATCAAAAGAGCGCCGGCGGCGTTTTGGGGTTCATCGTGTGGCTCCGGGTCTCCTCTCGGAACAAGACTGTGAGCAGGAGCCAGGTCAGCAGTCCGAAGACCAGCGCCCACTCGCGCCGAAGTTCGTGAATTGGTCCTGAACGTTTCTCGTGATCACATATGAGGTCACCAGCCAGCCAAGTGCCCAGGCTGGTGGGTTTGCGACCGCCCCCCACAACGCACCGGAGACCCGGGATCTTGAGAGCACCAAGGCCTGCAATGCGCCGGCATCGAGCCCGGTGATCGCACCCACGAGCATGAGGTCACCTCGGCTTGTCCCGTAGTCGACGAGTGCCGCGCCTGCGGTGAGGCCTGCGGCCATTCCATCTGGTCGCTGCGATCCAGAGCCACGAGACCCACCGCCTCAGGGCGAACCATTCTGAAGGTCCTACGCATCGCGCTGTGCCAGGTCGAAGCTTAACGAGCTCGGTCGGTCACCCGCCGATGCCCGGTTTCAAGCACGAGAAAGGGCGAACGCTGGCTGCAGGCGCCTTAATCAAAGAAGCGCCGGTCGATGACCGACGCTTCTTCAGTCCCGTGGGTTGGGCCTAGATGGCGCGGACCTTCTCCGCCTGGGGGCCCTTCGGGCCTTGGGTGGTCTCAAATTCCACCCGCTGCCCCTCGTCGAGTGAGCGATAGCCGGTCGACTCGATCGCGCTGAAGTGGACGAACACGTCCGCACCGCCACCGTCGACAGCGATGAAGCCGAAGCCCTTCTCACCGTTGAACCACTTCACGGTTCCTTGTGCCATGAACATCTCCTAGCATCTAGAGGTCGCACCGCGCGACGCTCTGACTGCTGTCGGACGTCAGTACATGGCCAACGCCCACGCAAAATCCCGGGAGCGTAGCACTGACCACGGCTCAAGAATTGCAAACAGCGCGTCTAGTGTCTCACAGCCCTGTGGCAGCAAAATTTCTCGGCTGCGGCCTGCGAGGTTCCAGCGCTTCGGCCGGCGCCGTCCGAGGCGCGTGCGATGTCGTCATTACGATCAGAATTTCCCGACGAGGTACTACTTACTCGTGGGCGGCGCGTCCTGGCCCATGTAGATCACATTCTCGACACTGTTATAGACGTACCGCTCGCCCGCTTTCAGAGCGGTGGCGTGCGCCTCGCAGACCATGGTCTCAAAGAGGCCCGACTCGCCTCGATCAATCACGAAGTTTCGCGTGGCCCGCTCTTGGCACCGGAGAACTTGGCACTGCAGCACTCGCTCAGTATCCCTGGCGATGTTCGTGGTCGCCGTCGCCAGCAGCTGCAACGGTTTCTTCGTCGGCATGGACCATCGATGGACTGGGTTTCGGCGTGTATGTGGCCGTCGATCTCGTGCTCGTGGCCGACGTGTTGCCGAATATCGACAACGCCAAGGATCTCGGTTTGCTCAACATCGGCGCTCTTCCCTTTACCATCGCGCCGGTGATCCTGGCGGTCGGCAAAGGCAGCTGCGGGCTCCTGTACGCGTTCGCCGGGACCTGCGCAATCATCGGAGCCGTCGCCATCCTGCCAGTGAAGCGTGTCGGATGAGCAGCTGCCCGGACAGCGGCCGAGCCCTTGGTGGGCCCGGCCGTGTTCTCGACGTGCACGTCTGACGAGTTAGTCCCCGCGCGTGTGCAGCCGGGAAAGCACCTCAGGCTGGCGTTCGAACCAAGGCTGGTGTGGTGGCGGGCCGGTCGGGTTCCACGTCGCCGGGCTCATGCTCGCCCTGATCGAGACGGAACGGCGGGTATTCGTCGCGCATCAAGGCGACGTAGGTGAGGACGCGGTACAGCCAGCGGTTGATGCCCTGCAGCAGGTCGAAGAGGCCGCGGGCGTACTGCCGCGTGATCAACAGAAAGAAACCGGCAACGACGACGAGCAGGTTGAGGACCGAGTAGCCACCGATGGGTTGGAAGCCCGAGCTCCAGTCGTTGCTGGTCCACGGGTACGGGAGAAGATCTGCGACGATGAGGCTGACGATGAGCAGGTGCGGGATGGCGAGCAGCCACTTGACGAGGACCAGACCGCGGGCGAGGCGTTCGGGGTAGGCGACGTCGAAGTCGGCTGGGTAGTCGGTCCGCGCCAAGGTGAACGGTGGGTAGCGGTCAGTGGCCAGGGCGGCGTATACGTAGAACCCGACCCGCCAGTTCCAGCGCAGTACGCCGACGTTGAAGTCGAACAGTGAGCGCGGATAGCGGCCGGTGAACAAGATCGCAAAGCCGGCGATCACGGTGGTGACCAGGAATGCGATCCAGAGGAACGCCAACACGACGTAGTGGGGGATGGCCAGGAACATCTTCACCAGCCACAGCCAGCGGGAGAGGTTCGGGCCAGCTCGCCGGTCAGGCGGACCGGATAGCTGGCTTGCGATGTTGTCGATGTCATGGAATTTGTCCCTGTCAGTTGGGAGAGTGGCCGGGCCGCGGTGGGCCCGGCCTTATCGTCGAGGTTAAGATGGCGGCGGTCTGGTCGGCGGGCCGGGTTCCGGCCGTGACCATTCCAGCCGTGATGGGCGAGGGGTTGAAGCCTTTGACGACCAGCCAGACGCCCAGCGAAAACTCCCACAAGGCCACCGGGAGAGTCGCGATCCCTGTTGGCAGGGAGAACTGCTCCCACAGGCCGAACATGACGGCGATGTCGGAAGCGAGGGTAGAGGCGCGCCGACAGCCCCACCAGTGGAATGATCCGCGGCACCAGACCGGAGCGGTACACCAGCGTGCCCAGCAGCACGGCGTTAACCGCAGCCATGAAACCGGGTCCAAACAGAAACGTCCAGTCATAGCTGGCCACCAGCGCCTGACCGGTGACCAGTGCATCTGGCCCGGCTCCGGCCTGGCGCAAGATCACGACCGACAGATTTGAATGGTGGTGGTCATGTCGTTCTCCTATGTGGATCGGTGAGGACCTATCGAGGTGCGGTGGTGGGTACGTCGGGTAGGGCCGGGTTCGGCCGGGCCTTAGCGTTGGCCCGGCCGCAGCGTCGACGGTTAGACGGCGGCGCCCCTAGAGGGTGGACTGGTTATCCGTGGCCGTCATGCCAGCTGTGATCGGAGAGGGCTTGAAGCCCTTGACGATCAGGTAGACACCCAGTGAGAACTCCCACAGCGCGATCGGGACTGCAAGCAGCCCCGACAGAGGGGACATCCTGTCCCACAGGCCGAACAGCGTGGCGACGTCGGAGGCGAGCAGAATGGGCGCTCCGATCAGGCCCACCAACGGAAGAATTCGGGGGACGAGGCGGGACTGGTAAAGCAACGAGCCCAGCAGCAAGGCGTTCATAACAGGCATCAGGCTTTGTCCGAGGACGAAGATGCGGTCATAGAAGGCGACGAGCGCCTGGCCGGCGACCAACCCCTCTGCTCCGGCTCCGGCCTGCCGCAGGGTTACCACGGTCAGCAGGCTCGCGACGCCGACGAAGATCGCGGCGGCTTCCAGTACCCGCGTGCCGACGAAGCCCATCGCGCGAGCTTCGCCCTGTCTCTTTACCACGGGGTAGAGGACGACGGCGGTGCCGATACCGGCGAGGGCCACGATAATCTCCAGCACGCCGCCGAGGACGACGGGTGTATCCGGACCAGGGCCGGCCATGTAGTTCGGATCGTGCACCGCACCGTAGAGGGCGAGAGTCGGGATCGAGACAAAGGTGATCACGTAGAACACACCCGCGACCAGCGCGGTCTTCCTCAGGGAATCCATCGGAACTCCTTTCGCTGCGGTGGTTTTCGCTCGTGTGGGTTGAGTGGTGGTGGTCATGTCATTCTCCTGATGTGGATTGGTGAGCACCTATCGAGGTGCGATGGGTATCTCAGGCTGGGTTGGGTTCGACTCGAGTGACCGAAACCAGCGGCAGGCCGATGTCGCGCACTCTGTGGAGCAAGCCATGGAGTGCTGCCTGGTCGGCGACAAGGCCGGAGATGATCGTGGTGCCGTCGTCCTCACTGGAAAGGCTCAGTCCGTCAAACCAGGCGGCCCATCGCGGAGCCAGGTGCCCCTTGAGGCGGATTTCGTACCGTCCAGCGTCATGATCATGGCCGGTCGATGTGTCGCTCATGGGTGCTCCCTTCCTGCTTACTCGACCTCGTCGTATTGCGGATATTGCTGCGTCTGATCGAAAAGGTAGAAGGAGACGTGGTGAGAACGGATCACCACATGTGGTGATTTAGGTGGTGATGTGGGAGGGTCAGCGGTCGCGAGTACGCGACATCAGGTCGAGTTCCCGGGCACGGCGTACGGCAGCCCGACGATTGTTGACGCCGAGCTTGGCGTAGATGTTCTTCGTGTGAGTCCGCACAGTGTTCAGTGAGACCACGAGCTCGCGGGCGATGTCCGGCCCGGCCAGGTCAGTTCCGAGCAGCCGAATCACCTCTAGCTCGCGCTCGCTCAGTGGCTCGATCAAGCCCTGATTGGCGGGCGTACTGTCCTCGGTCTTGTTGAGAGCTGCCAGGAGTCGACGGATATAGCTCGGAGCGATCCCCTGCTTGACCCCTGCCTTGAGCAGTGAGGCCATTTGCGGGCCCTCATCGACGAAGATCCGGACGTAGCCCTCAGGCTCGGCCAGCGTCAACGCCCGTTGCAGCGATGCAAACGCAGCCGGGCTATCGCCTTGTGTCTGGCTCGCAAGCGCCCGCAGCACCAGGATTTCGATCACGCTTCCGGTTCTTGCTCCCTCTTCCGCCGCTTGCAGGAGGCGTTCGAGGAGTCCGCTCGCCTCGTCGAGGAACCGCGCCTCGCGCTCTGCCGCGTACTGGGCCAGGAGCACCCTCGCGAAGGTGATGTGCTCGAACTCGCTCAAGTACCTGAGGTCGTCCTCAACCGACAGACCTCGCTCGCGGATCCAGCCGAGCGCTTCACCCAATTTGTCCTGCGCAACCCACACCCGTGCCTTCATCGCTGGGATAGGTCGGACATTGGGGAAGAAGTCACTGATGTAGCGGCGCTCTGCTTCATCGAGCAGGTCGAGTGCGCCGTCCAGATCTCCTTCAGCCTCCCGGACCCTCGCCATAGCGAGCTGCCAGCGATGCGGGTTCTGCGGCAACCCCATGTGCTCGCCCAACTCCTGGCTCCGCAGTAGATCGCGAGTAGCGGCCGCCAAGTCGTCGCGCTCGCGGTGGATCTCGCTAATCCCGACGTGCATGTCCGCCGTCCCACGCAGTACCGGCCCGCCTTGCTCAGGCGCACCGTGCCCCACTGAAAGCTTGAGGGCCTGCTCGTAGGTGCGCAGCGCGTCGCCGAGACGACCTTGCGCGATCCGGATATCCGCCAGGGCTATCGCACACCCGAACGTGTCGGCGACGTGGCCGGCCCGCCGTAACCCGGCCATGCATTCGGCGTACGCCCGGTGCCCTGCCTCGAGGTCACCGCTGCCCCAGGACGCGAGCCCCATGAGGCCCGCCGCCCCGGCACGAGTGAGATGGTTCTCCTCGGGCGAGAGATCGATCGCGCGTTTGGCGTGCATCACCGTGCCGGGCCCATCACCCCCGACCAGAGCCAGCGCGGCACGATACATCTCGATCGTGCCCGGAAGGCGCGGAAGTTCCTCCACGTCGAGCACGACCATCTCCCCTGATGGGGTTTCCGATCCCGTACGGCTAGCTGTCCCTTCCTCCAGCCAGCGCTCGGCGTCCCGCAGGCGGTCCTCAATGCCCTCCAGCTCACCGCCAGCCACTAGCGCCCCGACGAATCCGATGTTGAGCACGGGCCTCGCGCGAAGCAGCTCGTCGGGGATCACCTTGAGCCAGCTACGCAGTGTGGCCTCCCGTCGATCCCGGCGCAGCCTCGGGATCGCCAGCTCTACCAGGTCAGCCGCCCGCTCGAAATCCTCAGCGGCCAGCGCATGGTCGATCGCCTCGGACTCGTCGCCGTTCTGCTCGTACCAGATGCTCGCCCGCTCGTGCAGCTCAGGAACGTCGTCGCGCTGCTCGTCCAGCAAGTGCGCCTGCAGAACGTCCGCAAACAGCTGGTGGTAGCGATAGCACTGGCGGCGGTCATCGAGCGGAACCAGAAACAGGTTCCCTTGCTCTAGCGCGGCCAGTTTGGCCTTGCCACCGTCGTGACCGGTGACGGCATCGCACAGCGAGCCGCTCAGCCGGTCCAGGATGGAGGTTCGCAGCAGGAAGTGCCGAACATGCTCGGGCTGGCGCTGCAAGACCTCCTCGGCCAGGTAATCGACGATGTACCGGTCAGCACCCGCGAAGCCGGCGATGAACCCGGCGACATCGTCTCGCCCCTGTATCGAGAGCGCCGCCAGCTGGAGCGCGGCGATCCATCCCTCGGTACGCCCCTCCAGCGTTGCGACATCCTGTGCCGTCAGCACCAGCCCCATCACTCCATTGAGGTATCCCGCAGTCTCGTCGGGCGTGAAGCGCAGATCGGCGGCGCGGATCTCGACGAGCTCGTCGCGTACTCGCAACCGCGCTAGTGGCAGCGCGGGGTCGGCGCGGCCGGCGATCACCAGGTGTATCTGCTGGGGCAGGCGCTCGAGAAGGAAGGCCATCCCATCCTGCACCTCGCGCGCGTGGATCACGTGATAGTCGTCGAGCACCAGCACGACATCTTTTGAGATGGCGCTGAGGTCATTCAGCAGAGTCGCAACGACCGCTTCGATCGGCGGCTGGGGCGACTGCAGGAGCGAGATCGCACCTGCACCAATTCCGGGCGCCGCGGTCTCCAGCGCGGCGACCAGGTAGGTCCAGAACACCGAGGGATCGTTGTCGCGCTGGTCAAGGGAGAGCCACGCCGCGGACCGCCCACTGGCTGCAGGGGCTGCCAACCAGTCCGCTAGCAGCGTCGTCTTACCGAATCCGGCCGGAGCTGATACCAGCGTCAGCGCCGACTCGGCCCCACGGCTAAGGCGTTCGCTCAGTCTGGGACGTGGCACCAGATCGCGCCGCCGCCTGGGGATTTGGAGCTTGGTCTCGAGCAGTGGGCCTGCCATGACCACCTCCCTCCTGCGGCCTAACTTCTCCGGCCTAATGGGCGAAGTCCCAGCGGGTGGCGCCGTGGGGCTCGGCGGTCGTCACGCCGACGGCGGTGTGCAGGGTGAGGCGGTAGAGGTGCCAGGGCGCGGGGCCCGCGCTGGGTGCGCTGTACGGGGCTGTGAGCGCGTCGCCCTCCACCGAAGCCGGCCAACCGCTCGTGCGGTACACCGCGGCCAGACGCTCCAAAGTGGACGCGTCGGTGACCCGATGCGCCTCCCCCTCCAGCACCAGGTCGATGCCGCGCAGGCGCACCGACACACTGCACGCCGGATTCACGGCCAGGTTGCGCGACTTGAGCGTGCCCGGCCCGCTCGTGAAGTACAGCGCGTCGTCCACCCATACCGCCCCGACGCCCGCCGAATGTGGCCGACCGTTGGGCCGCATGGTCGCCACGAAGAACGTCAGGTCGGCCTCGGACGTGTCGCTGGCGAGGATGTCGCGCGGGCGGCTCCACGGCAGCTCCGCAGACCCGTATCGGTCGAGATTGCGAGTTGGGATCGGCTCGGTCATGGTGTCAGTCATACCCCTGCGTCGAACGGGCCGACCGAACCGGCACTCGAAACCGACGAAAATTAGCCGGGCGCGTTGCAGACCGCATGGCCTTAGCTACTAGGACCTGAAGAAGTGGGTTGGCCGCTGTTGGCCGGATTCGGGGTATGGGTGTTCGGCTACCGTGGTTGCCGCTGGCGGCCGGTTAGGCGGTCAGCGCGGCGATCTTGGCGAGGTTGTGGGCCAGGACTCCGT
>JBKPTR010000277.1:0-3906 GCA_046735615.1 Actinomycetota bacterium | reverse complement strand
CGAACACAGCGCGCGTGCGCGAGCGACGCCTTCATTCAACCGCGTCGCGAGCGTCGGAGCGCGCGCCGACGAGTGCAGGAGTGATGAGCGAGACACGCTTTACGAGCGAAGCCAGTGAAGGGAACAAGGTGTCTCGTGAAGCGCGACGAACGAGTCGGCTTCCAGCGCGCGTGCGCGAGCGACGCCTTCATTCAAATTGCGCGGCGCGTGCGCCGGGCATCCCCTGCAGCATCTCCCGGGCTTGAGCGGCAACCTTGTGCTCGCACAGCACCTCGTACTTCGTGGCAATTGTCTGAGTCACCGAGGTGAAGTCCCGGCGGCCACGACTCATCGCGTACGCCGCCGCGCTGAATCCGATGCCCAGCAAGACACCGATCGACAACGAAACCAGCAGGAGCAGCAGAATGCTTGCCGGCCTGGTGAAGATCAACATCACCAGACCAACCAGTAGGCCGGTGGAGATGCCTGACTGCAAGCCCTGGGTAATCACGGTGCCCCAGTTGCGCCGGCCGAGCACCCGCTCGACAGACTTGAGGTCGGTACCCACGATGGCCAGGTTCTGCACCTCGAACTTCTGGTCCGCCAGGAAGTCAACCGCTTTCTGCGCGTCGGCGTAGCTGCTGTAGATCCCAACCGATTGGGGGAACTGCAGCTCAAAGACTGAGCCGAACTGCCGCGGCGACATAGCCATGGTGTCCTCCTGAAATCGGCTCCCAATCTACTCGTTGGCGCTCTGAGCCGGCCGACTCGCTGACTTCTCAGATCTCATGCCTGGTGAACACACAGAATTCGTTACCTTCGGGATCGGCCAGCACGTCCCAGCCGATCTCATCATCGCGTCCCCGGATCAAGCGGGCACCTGCCGCGAGCAGATCATCGGTCTCCCCCCAGACATCCCAGTGCATGCGATTCTTCACGGTCTTGGGCTCCGGAACCCATTGGAACACCATCGCCCACGGCATCCCGGGGGCCTGATCGATCCAGGAGAAGGCGCGGTCCTGATCATGACAGACGTTCGCGGCGTAGCGCTCTGCCCACCAGGACGCGATGGAAACCGGGTCTGCAGCGTCGACGACAACCTCATAGGCGCGATAGTCAGCTAACGACTCAGGCTCCCGTACAAAAGCACAGAGCTCACCGCCCTCAGGATCGGCCAGCACTGTCCAGGATTGCGTCTCATCGATGATCACTGCACCAAGGTCGGTCAGATCCGAGACATCCGACACGTCAACGTCGAAGTGGACGCGCTGCTTGACCGTCCTCGGCTCGGGCACCTGGTTGACCCAGAGGGTGTGCTCGGGCACATCGTCAACCAGCCTGAAGTCAGAGCCACTCGGCCCGGCTCGAAGGCCGAGGGCCGCAGCCCAGAAGGTCGCCAGCACCTCCGGATTGACGGCATCGATGCAAAGATCCTTGAAGCTGATCGCACTGGCTGCTGCCATGTCCCCGACCCTAGCTGACCTGATCATGGAGGGTCAGAGCGTGGCACCGGCCGCCAGGAGTGGCAGGCAGCCGCGCTGACGCAGAAAGCCACTCCCGCAAGGAGTTTGGCGTCCACAGTGTTGGCGTCGGGCTGTGATAATCGAGGCGTGGCAGCGAGCGCAAACTCGGTCTTCATCTCACGAATCCGGGGCCTGCCTGTCCTCGACATTGCCGGGGACCAGGTGGGCAAGGTGCGCGACGTTGTGGTGCAGCGTCGCGCCGCCGGCCGTGCTCCACGAGTGAAGGGGCTGGTGGTCGAGCTGTTTGCGCGCCACCGAATCTTCATACCGATTGCCCGGGTGCGTAGCATCGACGGGTTTGCGGTGGTCATCTCCGGCGTGGTCAACACGCGTCGCTTCGAACGCCGCGAGTCTGAGATGTTGGTGATCGACGACCTGTTCGACCTCGCAGTGGAACGCATCGACCATCCGGGTCCGTCGGTAATATTCGACGTCGCAATGCAACCTGTGCGTTCTTACGACTGGGAGCTCTCGCAGGTGGCACTCCGGGAAGCCGGAAGCCGTCGCCGCTTCGGTAGGCGAGGCCACGTCACCATCGTGGACTGGTCCACAATCACGCTTCTCGGCTTCGAGCGTGGGCAAGGTACCGACCAGCTGCTGGCTCAGATGGAGGACATGAAGGCGGCCGACATCGCTCGCGAACTGCACGAAATGTCGCGCGAGCGACGAGCCGAGGTAGCCGCCGCGCTCGATGATCGCAAGTTGGCCGACGCTTTGGAGGAGCTGCCGGAGGACGAACAGGTCCAGCTGATCTCCGAGCTCGACACCGAGCGTGCGGCGGACATCTTGGAGGAAATGGATCCGGATGATGCGGCTGACTTGATCGCCGAACTCGCCCCTGAAATGGCTCAAGTGCTGCTCGAGCGCATGGAGCCGGAGGAGGCCAAGGACGTTCGGCGGCTGCTGGTCTACGCCGAGTCCACTGCCGGCGGGATGATGACCCCAGAACCAGTGATCCTGCCGCCCGATGCGACGGTTGCAGAAGCACTCGCTCACATCCGGGACGCAGAGCTGACGCCCGCGTTGGCGTGCATGGTCTACGTATGCCGGCCGCCCTTGGACACTCCGACCGGTCGTTTCGTCGGCGCTGTGCACTTCCAGCGGCTGCTCCGCGAGCCACCCTCAACACTCGTCTCAGCGCTGATCGATACTGAGCTGGAGACGCTGACCGATCAGGCAAACCTGCATGAGGTAAGCCGCTATTTCGCGACGTACAACCTGGTGAACGCCCCTGTTGTTGATGCTGATCATCGGTTGATCGGTGCAATCACGGTAGACGACGTACTTGATCACATGTTGCCTGAGGACTGGCGCGGCATCGAGCTCGACGCAGTGTCGGCACACCAGCCGCCGGAGGCAGGAGTGATCGCGCATGGCTAGAGCAGTTCGGGAGGCCGAGCGGCTGGACATGCCGGGGCGGCGTAAGCGGTCAACGATTCCAACGATCAAGGTGGACCGGGACGCCTTCGGCAAGTTCGCTGAGGGCTTTGCCCGATTCATGGGAACCGCGCGGTTCCTGTTCGGCATGACGGTCGTCATCGTGCTCTGGGTGCTCTGGAATGTGCCATGGGGGCCGCCTCGCCCCCGCTTCGACGAGTATCCGTTCATCTTCCTGACCTTGATCCTGTCGCTGCAGGCCTCGTACGCCGCTCCGCTGATCCTGCTCGCTCAGAACCGCCAGGAGGCCCGAGACCGCGTCGCCTTGGAGCAAGACCGTGAACAGGCGGCACAGAGCCGCGCTGACATGGACTTTCTGGCCCGCGAGATTGCCGGCTTGCGGATGTCGGTCGGCGAGTTGGCCACCCGCGACTACCTACGCTCAGAACTCAGGGCGGAGTTGCGCGCCATCCTCGCGGAGCTCGAGTCAGAAGACGTCGCATGAGCTCAGGTCAGCCGCGTACCGAACCTCACCTACGCTGGGGGCATGCACGACCCGCAATCCAACAGAGACTCCGCAACGGCCACCGTTGAAGATCCCCGGGTGCCCCAGATCCGCGCCGCACTGCATGGGGTGGACGATCCTGAGATTCGCCGGCCCATTACCGATCTCGGCATGGTCGACGGGATAGAGGTGGACGTCACTGGTCGGGTACACGTCCGGATCCTGCTGACCGTCGCCGGCTGTCCACTCCGTGACACGCTCAACCGTGATGTCACCGCTGCGGTGCTTGGAGTGCCGGGAGTGTCGGCGGTCGATGTCGAGCTGGGCGTGATGTCGGATGAGCAGCGCGGGGCGTTGCGGGAGCTGCTCAAGGGCGGGCAGGCCGAACGCGAGATTCCGTTCGCCCGGCCGGATTCACTCACCCAAGTGATCGCTGTCGCTTCGGGGAAAGGTGGCGTTGGAAAGTCATCAGTCACGGTGAACCTTGCCAAGGCGCTTGCGGCCCGCGGGCGCAGCGTCGGA
>JBKPTR010000276.1:0-22164 GCA_046735615.1 Actinomycetota bacterium | reverse complement strand
CGAGGATCGGGGCCGCTCGGCTTGGAAGGATTGCGATGAGTTCGCCGCATCGCCCGCTGAACACCCGTTCGGGCTTGGTCCTCGACACCCACGAACTGGGCCGTCGTGCGGGCGCGATGAAGGTGGTTCGGGCATCCGTCGAAGCTCCAGCGGACCTGGGAATCAGCGTGATCGGCGTACCACCCGGATCACCGGTCGAGCTCGATCTTCGGCTCGAGTCGGTGGTCGAGGGAGTGCTAGTCAGCGGCAGCGCCACGGCGCAGGTCCGTGGAGAATGCGTACGGTGCCTGGGTGAGATCTCCGACGAGCTGGAGGTCGATATCCAAGAGCTGTATGTCTATCCAAGGGTCGAGCTAGACGATGACCTCGCTAGCCGGTTGGAGGGCGACCTCATCGACCTCGAGCCGCTGCTCCGCGACGCGGTGGTACTGGGTTTGCCTTTCCAACCCTTGTGCCGGGATGACTGCTTGGGTTTGTGCGTCGAATGCGGCGCCAATCTCAACGACGATCCCGACCATCGGCATGAAGCCCGTCTCGATCCTCGATGGGATGCGCTTCGCGGCCTTGAGGGTGGAGACCGCGAACCTTACGATGTTTTACAACCTGCCCCATGGGCAACGAAATTTCCGGGCCAACGGGCCCCGAGGAACAAGGAGTGAAGTCGTGGCAGTTCCCAAGAGGCGAATGTCGCGAAGCAACACGCGACACCGCCGTTCCCAGTGGAAGACGTCGGTGCCTGCGTTGGTGACCTGCGCGAATCCTGCCTGCCGCGCGAAGCATCTGCCGCATGTGGCGTGTCCGTCATGCGGGCAATACGGGCCTCGCGACGCCCGTCGACAGGTGCTCTCGTCCTGATCCGGTCAGAGGCGACTGCTATTCGCCTACCCGCTGGAGACCTCCTGAGCGAGCTCGGGATGAGTGTTGATCCCGAGCTGCTTGACCGCGCGTTGACACACCGCTCATACGCGTATGAGCAAGGTGGACTACCCACCAATGAGCGGCTGGAGTTTCTCGGGGACTCGGTGCTCGGTCTAGTCGTAACTGAGCACCTGTTCGTCACTTACCCAGATCTTTCGGAGGGTCAGCTCGCCAAGCTGCGTGCGGCGGTGGTCAACTCCCGTGCTCTGGCCGACATCGCCCGCCAGCTCGACCTCGGTGCCGTCATCCACCTGGGTCGGGGCGAGGAGAGCACCGGTGGCCGGGATAAGTCCTCCATCCTCGCCGACACTATGGAGGCGGTGATCGGCGCAGTCTTTCTGCAGCACGGGATCGAGGCCGCACGAGGTTTTGTGCACCATCTGTTCGACCCTTTGATGGCGGAGGTTGCCACTCGCGGCGCCGGCCTGGACTGGAAGACCAGCCTTCAAGAGATCGCCTCGGTCAGTGGTCTCGGCGTACCGGTCTATGACGTGGTCGAGTCGGGACCCGACCATGCCAAGACGTTCCAAGCCATGGTCAATATCGACGATCAGAGCTATGGACCAGGTGCTGGCCGGAACAAGAAGGAAGCCGAGCAGAACGCAGCAGCCATTGCCTTCGCCGCGCTGAAGGGCAGCCGCGGGACCGGTCCGATCACAGCCCGCTAGCGGACCGTGTTCATTTGCTCGCTCCGCTCGCGACGATCGCGCTTTGGAGTCCGTCTACTTCGTCGTCGCTCGAGAATGAAAAGCGTGTTCCCTCGCTCCTGCTCAGCACCCCGGCGCGCGATCGATGCCCGAACTCCCTGAGGTCGAGGTGGTACGCCGCGGCCTCGCCAGCAGTATCACCGGACGCCAGATCGCCAGCGTGCGCATCCTCCATCCGCGGCCGGTACGTCGTCATCTGTCTGGGCCGGCAGATTTCGAGCTGCAAACCACCGGACGCACGTTTGCTGAGCCGCGGCGACGCGGCAAGTACCTGTGGTTGCCTTTTACCGACGGCGACGCCGTCTTGGCCCATTTGGGCATGAGCGGGCAGTTCCGCCTCGCTGATGCTGATGCGCCACTGGTACCGAACACCCGAATCATCTTCGCTTTCACCGACGGTGAGCCTGGATTGCGCTTCATCGATCAGCGCATGTTCGGTGGTCTTTCGCTCTCGCCCGGGGGCGCCGAACTGCCACACGAAATCGCCCACATCGGTCGCGACCCTTTCGACCCCGAGTTCGACTTGGCCGCTGCCGTTGCCCGGTTACGTCGGCGCAATACGGTCATCAAGCGCGCGCTATTGGATCAACAGCTGGTGTCGGGGATCGGCAACATCTACGCCGATGAGGCACTGTGGGTGGCTCGCATGCACTACGCCCGACCGACGAAAACGATGTCGCGTGCCCAGGCCGAAGGCGTGATCACGGCTGCTCAGACCGTCATGCGCAGGGCCTTGGGCGACGGCGGTACCTCCTTCGACGCGCTCTACGTCAACATCAATGGATCCAGTGGCTACTTCGACCGCTCGCTGGCCGTCTACGGGCGTGAAGGGAAGCCATGTCCACGCTGCGGGACACCGATTCTGCGCGAGCCCTTCATGAACCGCTCGTCCTACCGCTGCCCGCATTGCCAACGGCGGCCTCGTCGGAGCTAGTCCGACGCACGGCTCGTCCGATGGCTCGGACCAGTCTGTTCCTCTGCGAGTGACGACGACGGCGGCGACCCAGCGAACATCGCAGCGAGCGGAGCGAGCAATCGAACACAGCGCGATGCGCGAGCATTGGTAATGGATAAGGTCTAGCTGCGAGCGTCGGGAATCGCGCGCCGCCGCACGGAGGAGGAGCGAGCAGAGGCGTTCTGTTCCTCTGCGAGTGACGACGACGGCGGCGGATCCCAAGCGCGATGCGCGAGCAGCTCTCAAAGAATGGGTATTGTTCAACGGTCGTGAAACGTCTGAAGCACTACGTGCTCGTACGCCACGGGCACAACTTTGTCCTGCTCTTCCGGTTCGCCCTTGTTGGCGCGTCCGGCGTTTTCGTCAACCTTTTCGTAGCGATCATGTGCAAGAAGATGGGTCCTGACGAGAACAGCATCTTCTTTGACTTGCCACTCACCGACTTCAACGTGCGCTGGTACCACGTTTATTCAACGATCGCTTTCTTGGTCGCCAACCTGTGGAACTTCGAGCTCAATCGGCTCTGGACCTTTCGCAGCGCAAAGCATGCCGGCTGGTTCCGCGAGTATTTTCCGTTTCTGACGGTGGGCATCCTCGCTCAGATTGTTGGTCTGGGCATCCTGACCCTCTTGATGCACCCCGATTCGATCTTCTCGCTCTCGCCGACGATCTTCGACAACTCCACCGGCTTCCGTACCCGCTTCTATTGGGCCCAGCTGATCACGATCGCCATCGTCACCCCGATCTCATTCCTGTTGAACAAGGTTTGGACCTTCTCGTCCGTACGCGGCCAGCATCGGGTTGAGCCAGCGCCTGAAAACGTGGAGAGCGAGCATCCGACTGCTGGTGTCTGAGGTCTCAGCCTCGCAGCAATGGGGGGACCCGCCCAGCGACATACCAGGAGTCTCCGCGGCAGTCGGTTACAGTGAGGTGGCTCTTCCGCAGCCGGATCTTCGCCGGAGCTCACACCGTCGAGAGGTGGGACGTTGTATCTCAAGAGCCTGACCTTGCGCGGATTCAAGTCGTTCGCGTCGGCCACGACGCTGAACTTCGAGCCTGGCATCACCTGCGTAGTTGGTCCCAATGGTTCCGGCAAATCCAACGTCGTGGATGCTCTCAGCTGGGTTATGGGCGAACAAGGCGCGAAGTCACTGCGCGGCGGAAAGATGGAGGACGTCATCTTCGCCGGTACGTCCGGACGGGCGCCGCTGGGCCGCGCTGAGGTCGTGCTCACCATTGACAATTCCGATGGCGCGCTGCCGATCGACTACTCCGAGGTCACTATCTCTCGAACCATGTTCCGCAACGGCGGCTCGGAATACGCCATCAACGGCAGCGTGGCGCGTCTTCTGGACATTCATGACCTCCTCAGCGACTCCGGAATCGGTCGCGAGATGCACGTCATCGTTGGTCAGGGGCAGCTCGACTCGATCTTGCAGGCCACCCCCGAGAGCCGCCGCGGCTTCATCGAAGAGGCAGCGGGAGTGCTCAAGCACCGCAAGCGCAAGGAAAAGGCTGTCCGCAAGCTAGAGGCATGCGAGGCAAACCTGAACCGGTTGTCCGACTTGATCAACGAGATCCGGCGGCAGCTGAAACCGCTCGGCCGACAAGCCGAAGTGGCGCGGAAGGCGGCGATTATCCAGGCCGAGGTACGCGACGCCAGGGCAAGGCTGCTAGCCGATGACTTGCTCCAGGCCACGCGGGCGCTGCAATCGGAGCTTGCGGATGAGCGGACCATGTATGAGCACCGCCGAGCGCTCGAGCAGGCGCTGGACGCTGCCCGGGCTTCTGAAGTAGCTGCCGAAGAAGCTGTACGGCAGGGGGTACCGAGACTGGCGACCGCCCAGGAGACCTGGTACTCCCTGGCCGCCCTGCGGGAGCGGGTCGCGACCACGCTCTCGATTGCCCGGGAGCGGATGCGGCAGGCGGAGGACGACCCTGGAGAGTTCTTCGTCAGGCGCGATCCCGACGAACTCGACCGTGAGGCTGTGCGCGTTGCTGCGCAGGAGAAGGAGCTGTCGAGTCAGGTTGAGGCGAAGGCGCGTGCATTAGAAGAGGCCACCAGGCATCGCAGCAGTTGCGAAGACGCCGAGCGAGGTGAAGAGAACCGGCTCGCCGCGCTCATCCGTGCGGCTGCTGATCGGCGTGAGGGGCTGGCCAGGCTGACCGGACAGGTCAACTCGCTGCGCAGTCGTGGCGAGGCGGCTGCAGCTGAGATCAGCCGACTCACCGCCGCACAGCGACAGGCCGCAGAACGTGCCGAACAAGCCTCCCGGGCGTTCACCGCGTTGGAGACCAAGGTCGCTGGCCTGGATGCCGGTGAGTTCGGGCTTGACGCGGATCACGAGGCGGCGCTCCAGACACTGGACGGGCTTGAGAAGCAGCAGGCCGAGCTGCGACGCCAGGAACAAGTTGCGACTCAGGATCGGGCAGCGCTTTCGGCTCGGGTTGAGGCACTGCACGTCGGCCTGACCGGCAAAGATGCACACTCAGCCTTGCTTGCCGCTACCGATCGGCTGAACGGGTTGCTTGGGTCAGTAGCAACCCTTGTCAGGGTGCAAACCCCGTACGAGACCGCGATTGCCGCGGCCTTCGGCGCGGCAGCCGACGCAGTAGCGGTAACCGGTCTCGAGGCGGCCATAGGTGCGTTCGACCATCTCAAGGCAGAGGATTTGGGACGGGCTGGACTGTTACTCGGCGGGGTGGTCGAGACCGAGCGAACTGAGCAATGGCCGGCACTTCCTCCCGAGGCGGGTTATGCCGTCGAGTTCGTCGAGGTACCCGACCAGCTGACCGCCGCGGTGCAACGGGTGTTGCGCAAGGTTGCCGTGGTCGAGAACCTGCAGGCAGCCCAGAATTTGATCGCTCAGCTACCCGATGTCGTCGCGGTCACCCACGACGGGGACATTCTCAGTGATCATTTTGCAGCTGGCGGATCGTCTGCGAGTCCAACGCTGATCGAGGTGCAGTCCGCGATCGACGACGCCGAGCGGCGGCTGACTGAAGCCAGTCATGCGTGCGACCGGCTGCGCTTCGCTCAAAGCCAGCTGGACGAGCGGCATCGTCAAGCCAGTGCCGCAGTTGAGGTCACGCTAGCCAAGCTGCACGAGTCGGACGCTGCGATGGCGGCATTGGCCGAGGAGCTCGGCCAACTCAGCTCATCCGCCCGCTCCGCCTACGAGGAAGCCGAGCGGCTCCATCTAGCCATTGCAGAGGCCGAGGAGGCGCGTGACCGCGACGTCGCCGGGCTCGCTGATCTGGAGCACCGGCTCGAGCTCGCAGCCGAAACCGTGGACGAGATGGAACCGGACCATGCAGAACGTGACCGGCTAGCCGAGCAGGCCAGGCTCGCCCGCAGTGCGGAGATGGATGCTCGCCTCGCGCTGCGGACCTTGGAGGAGCGGGCTCGTGCGCTGGCTGGTCGAGCCGATGCGCTGCGCCGCGCGGCTGATGCCGAACGGCAGGCGCGCCTGCGTGAGATTGCTCGCCGCGAGCGTCTGGTGCGGGAGGCACGTACTGCGGCTGCCGTACAGCTCGGTGGAACGTTCCTGGCTCACATCCTCGAACGCTCTCTCGCCGCGGCGGCGCGCGAGCGCTCAGAGGCCGAGGCTATGCGAACCGAAGCCGAGGCAGCGCTCAGCGCGGCGCGCGCCTCCGTGCGCTCCCTGACGCGAGACTTTGAGTCCTTTGTCGATGCTGCCCATCGCGACGAGCTTGCGAGGGCCGAGCAGCAGATGAGGGTTGAGGCTTTGGAGGAGCGAGCGATGGCTGAGCTCGGCCTCGAAGCGGCGGCGCTGCTGGTCGAATATGGGCCGGACCAGCAGGTGCCGATGCTCATGCGCGAGGACGGCACCGCATTCGCCAGCGAGGAGGAGAAACCCGAGCCTGTGTCGTATGTGCGGGAGCGGCAAGAGAAGCGGCTGCGGGCCGCCGAGCGGGAGCTCAGTGAGCTTGGCCGGGTGAATCCACTCGCATTGGAGGAGTTCGACGCCCTCGAAGCACGGCACCAATTCCTCTCCGAGCAGCTGGAGGACCTGCGGAAGACCCGTCGAGATCTTCTCGAGATCATCGATGAGGTTGATAACAGAGTGGAGCAGGTCTTCGCAGAGGCCTATGCCGACATCGCGGCTGCCTTCGAGCGGGTATTCGCCAGGCTCTTCCCCGGCGGAGAAGGGCGGCTCATCTTGACTGAACCCGGCAACTGGTTGACCACCGGGGTGGATGTCGAGGCCCGGCCACCGGGCAAGAAGATCAAGCGGTTGTCGTTATTGTCCGGTGGCGAGCGTGCCCTGGTGGCGGTCAGTTTCCTGATCTCGCTCTTCATCGCACGGCCGAGCCCTTTCTACATTCTCGACGAGGTCGAGGCTGCTCTCGATGACACCAATCTCGGCCGCTTGCTCGAGATCTATGAGGAGCTACGGGCGACGAGCCAGCTACTGGTGATCACTCACCAGAAGCGGACGATGGAGATCGCCGACGCCTTGTACGGGGTCAGCATGCGCGGTGACGGTGTCTCAACTGTGATCTCCTCGCGACTGCGGGAGACCGAGTCGGTCGCCTGACCGTGATGAAATCGAGAACAAGAAATGGCATTTCGCTAGCGACATTGTGATCTTGGCTTGGCAGACTATGGGCCCAAGAGCTGTTCCACCCGGCACCGCATGCATCGCGGCTGCGGCTGTACGACCTGTAAGGCAGTTCCTTCCCCGTTCCGCTTGACATCGACTGTCTGAAAGGGGCGTCCGTGACCTCCATCGTCGTCGCCATGATTGTGATCTTGGTCGTCGTAGCCTGCATTGTGGGCGTAGTCCTGCTCGGCATGGAGGGGCGCGGGAAGCAGCGCGCGCCGCGGCTGGCCGACCGGATGGCCCGCGCGGCCCAGCATCTCAATGGAGACGGGGAGCCGCCCGCTCGCCTGATCAAGCTGATCGAGTCCACCCGCGGTCGCTGAGCCGGGCGCCCGGCACATCCTCGCCTAGGATGTGCCGGTGGATGCGACAACTCTGTGGTACCTCGTTGGCGTCATTCTGCTGGTAGCCGCAAGTCTGGTTGGCTTCATCGCCGTCGGTCGGCGTCGAGCGCTCCGAAGTGGTGAACCGCCTCCTAGCGTCGAGAGCGCACCACGAGGCTGGGAGAAGCCGGCCGAGGACTCCGGTGACGCACCTTCCGCAACGCAGGTTGATGTTCGTGCCACGCCGCCGGACGTTGGGCTCCCTGAGGTCGAACTAGTTCCGGAGGCGCCAGAGTTCGAGCGCCCGGAAGCTCCCGAGAGCCGGCTGGTACGGCTGCGTCGCCGGCTGGCTGGGTCCAACAGCCCGCTCAGCCGTGGCCTACTACTGCTGATCACCCGGGATCGGATCGACGAAGACACCTGGGACGAGTTCGAGGAGACATTGATCACCTCAGACCTTGGTGTCGCACCGACGACTGAGCTCGTGGAGTCGTTGCGCAGCAAGCTGAGGGTTGAGGGTGTTTCCGGGCCAGGGCAGGCCAAGGCAATTTTGCGAGCCGAGCTGATCAAGCTGGTGGACCCCACCATGGATCGCACTCTCAACGCAGACCGGGCCGAGCAGCCAGCCGTCGTCATGGTGGTTGGAGTGAATGGAACCGGCAAGACCACGACCGTGGGCAAGCTTGCTCGAGTCTTGGTCGCCGAGGACAAGGACGTGCTCCTCGGCGCTGCTGACACTTTCCGGGCTGCTGCCGCAGATCAGCTGGAAACCTGGGGGAGCAGGGTGGGAGTGCCGACCGTGCGAGGTGCTGAGGGGGCGGATCCGGCGAGTGTTGCCTTCGAGGCGGTCAAGGCCGGCATCGAGCAAGAGGTCGACGTGATACTGATCGACACCGCTGGGCGGCTACACACCAAGGTTGGTCTGATGGATGAGCTGGGCAAGGTGAAGAGGGTGATCGAACGTCAGGCACCGGTCGGTGAGGTGCTCCTGGTACTCGATGCCACCACCGGCCAGAACGGACTGGTCCAGGCTCGGATCTTCGCCGAGGTGGTCGACGTGACCGGCATTGTGCTCACCAAGCTGGACGGGTCGGCGAAGGGCGGGATCGTCGTGCAGGTGCAGCGCGAACTCGGCGTACCTGTCAAGCTCGTCGGCCTGGGTGAAGGTGCGGATGATCTTGCTCCGTTTGACGCGGAGGTCTTCGTCGATGCTTTGTTGGAGCAGGCGGCGTGACGAGCATCCTGCATCCACCAGTGGAGGGAGCGGAGTTCGACGCTTTCCTGCAGAACTCAGCGCCGGCGAGCCGGGACCACCGGAGATGGCAGTCTGCGGACGGTATCATGCCGGCCCTGTATCTCAGCCACGGTGCCCCACCGGTGTTCAATGACGCGCACTGGATGGACCAGCTGTTCGCCTGGTCACGGTCCTTGCCGAAGCCAACGGCCATCTTGATCGTGAGCGCCCATTGGGAGGCCGCCCCGCTGGCTCTCTCCGCGCCGGCAGCTGGGACTCCGCTGGTCTATGACTTCAGCGGATTCGGCCGACGGTACTTCGACATGACCTACCGGACACCCGACGCCTCGGCGCTCGCGGCAAAGATCACAGCGCTGATGTCCGATACCGAGCCGGTGCACGAGCATCCGAGCCGCGGTCTTGATCACGGGGCCTGGGTGCCGCTGAAGGTGATGTATCCGTACGCCGACGTGCCCGTGTTGCAACTCAGCATGCCAACCCACAACCCGGACCGGCTGTTCCGGATCGGGCAGCAGCTCCAGCCGCTCCGTGGCGAGGGAGTCCTGATCATCGGATCCGGCTATATGACCCACGGCCTGCCCTTCCTCGGCCGGGACAGTTGGGAACACAACGTGATCCCGGGCTGGTCTCGCGACTTCGATGCCTGGGCAGCAGAGGCCCTGGCGGCGGGGCGGATCGATGTACTGGCCGACTTCCGGCACGCACCTGGAATGCCGTACGCACACCCAACGGTCGAGCACTACACACCGATCTTCGTCACCTTCGGTGCCGCGACCGATCTGTCGGTGCCACCAAAGGTCGTGATCGACGACTTCCAGATGGGCTTGGCCAAGCGGTCTTTCCAGGTCGCGTAGCATCAGTCAGCCGCGATCATTCGCGAGGAGAGACTAGACGGCACCATCTCGGGTCTCGCGGCGTACATTTTCACGGTTGTGGTGACAAACGCACACACTCCGATCGCAGTCAGGCGAGATCCTCAGCCTAATGGTCGGCCGAGGTTCAGTGCCGTCTCTGAGCCTGCGTAGTAGCCGAACCGCTCTACATCGACATACCCGCTCGATCGGTAGAGACCGACCGCGGCGACCTGTGGTTGGCCAGTCTCCAGGAGCAGCCAGTCGGCACCGGCGGCCGCTGCGCTTGACTCGAGGGCGGCCAATATGAGCCGGGCGAACCCGCGTCCTCGTACGCTTTCGCGTACGAACATCCGCCGGATCTCCGCTGGCCGCCGCGCCACCCGAGGCACTCCTGGAGTCCGAAAGCGCCAACCGCCCATAGCCACGGCTTCCCCATTCAGGTAACCGACGAAGAATGCTCCACGAGGAGGGCTGAAGTCCGCTGTCGTGGACGGAGTGTCATCAGGCCCTCCATAAATCTGGACGTAGAACCGCTGGGCGGCCTCTTCCAACACCGCAACGTCTGGGTGCTCGTAGAGCACCTGCAGCAACCTGAACTCCTCAGCCACCCGCCAAGCGTAAGCAGCCGCCCAGGTGCTTTGAGGGCCCGAGACAGCGCGGCAGGTTAGTAGGCTGAGTCAGTCCAGACTCCCGACGTAAGGACGCTCGTGTTCGACACCCTGCAAGACCGCCTTGCGGCGACTTTCAAGAACCTGCGCGGCAAGGGCCGGCTGTCCGAGGCCGACATCGACGCAACCGCCCGCGAGATCCGAGTCGCGCTGCTCGAGGCCGACGTGAATCTGTCGGTGGTCAAGGACTTCATTGCCGCGATCAAGGAGCGAGCCCGCGGCACCGAACTCTCCGGCGCGCTGAATCCTGCCCAGCAAGTGATCAAGATCGTCAATGAAGAGCTGATCGATATCCTCGGCGGCGAAACCAGATTGCTGCGTTTTGCCAAGCAGCCGCCGACGGTGATCATGCTCGCCGGCCTGCAAGGCTCCGGCAAGACGACGCTGGCCGCAAAACTGGGGTTGTGGCTGAAGGAGCAGGGCCACTCTCCACTGCTCGTAGCAGCCGATTTGCAGCGGCCCAACGCAGTCAACCAGCTGCAGGTGGTCGGTGAGCGAGCCGGCGTTCACGTCTACGCACCAGAGCGCGGAAACGGCATCGGTGACCCGGTTGGGGTAGCCCGTTCCTCGATCAGCGAGGCAGAGCGACGACTCTATGACGTCGTGATCATCGACACGGCCGGCCGACTGGGTATCGATGCCGAGATGATGAAGCAGGCCGTCGATATCCGCGATGTAGCCCGTCCTGACGAGGTGCTCTTCGTTGTGGATGCCATGATCGGCCAAGACGCCGTCAACACCGCCAATGCCTTTGCCGATGGCGTCGGTTTCGACGGCGTGGCGCTGACCAAGCTGGACGGCGACGCTCGCGGTGGTGCTGCCCTCTCGATCGCTCGGGTTACTGGCAAGCCGATCATGTTCGCCTCGAACGGTGAGGCCCTGGCTGACTTCGATGTGTTCCATCCCGACCGGATGGCCAGCCGGATCTTGGGCATGGGCGACATGCTCACCTTGATCGAGCAAGCCGAGAAGACCTTCGATGCCGAACAGTCAGCCAAGGCCGCCGCCAAGCTTGCTGGACAAGGGGGAGAGTTCGGACTGGCGGACTTCCTGCAGCAGATGCAGATGGTGCGCAAGATGGGCCCGCTGTCGAAGGTCTTCGGAATGTTGCCTGGCATGGGTGAGCTCAAGGACAGGATCGCTGGCATCGACGAGCGTGACGTTGATCACATCGAGGCAATCATCCATTCCATGACCCCGGCCGAGCGCGACAACCCCAAAATCATCGACGGCTCTCGGCGCGCGCGCATCGCCAAGGGAGCCGGGGTGGAGGTCTCAGAGGTCAACGGCCTTATCAATCGCTTCTTCGAGGCCCGCAAGATGATGACTTCGCTGGCAACCGGCACGATGCCCGGGATGCCGGCGATCGCCGGGCTCCCTGGTCCGAGACGGCAACCAGCTCGCTCGAAGAAGAAGGGCGGCCGGGGCGTCTCGGGCAATCCGGCCAAGCGCAATGCGGCTCAACAACCGGCCGCGCCCGTCGACCCGGCGGCGGCATTCGGCGGGGAAGAACTCGACCAGGCCGCGCTCGAGAAGGCGATGTCCGACTTCCAGCTGCCACCGGAGCTGCGCAGCCGCTTCGGCAAGTAGGGCGTGATGCGCCCTACGACTGTCGAAGGGCACGACCGTCTGCACCTGGCCGGTGTGGTGCTGCCTGAGGGCGAGTGTCGCGACCTTTGGATCGTCGACGGCGTGATCCGAACCGAGCCGGTCGCCGACGCGCAGACCGTCGCAACCGGGGTGTGGCTGATCCCCGGCCTCGTGGATGCCCACTGCCACGTCGGTCTGGAGAGGCAGGGCGCGGTACCCGACGAACGGGCAGAGCAGCACGCACTCGCTGACCGTGATGCTGGAGCGTTGCTGCTGCGCGACGCGGGCAGCCCGGCGGACACCCGGTGGATGGACCAACGCGCCGACCTTCCCAAGATCATCCGCGCTGGACGCCACATCGCCCGGCCGAAGCGCTACCTCCGCAACTACGGCGAGGAAGTCGAGCCGGATGAGCTCGTCGCCGAAGTCGAGCGTCAGGCAGCCCGCGGCGACGGCTGGGTGAAGCTGGTCGGGGACTGGATCGACAGAGACATCGGCGATCTCACCCCACTCTGGCCGATTGAAGTGGCCGAGGCCGCCATCACGCGGGCGCATGAGCTGGGCTGCCGCGTGACCGCGCACGTCTTCGGTGAGCAGGCAGTCAGCGAGCTGGTTGCGGTCGGGATCGACGGCATCGAGCACGGAACCGGGATGGACGACGCCACCATCGTGTTGATGGCCGAGCATCAGGTTGCGCTGGTCCCGACCATGATCCAGCTTGACAACTTCGAGATGTACGCCCGATCGGGGGAGGACAAGTACCCCGGGTATGCCAGGCACATAAGGGCGCTGTACGCCGGCCGGCTGGAGCGGTTCGCGAAGGCCCTGGATGCGGGCGTCCCGATCTATGCCGGTACCGATGCCGGCGGCTTCCTGCCTCACGGGCTAGTGGGCAAGGAGATTGCGGCACTTGGTCAGTTCAGTTCGCCTGATTACGCGTTGGGCGCGGGTTCCTGGCGAGCCCGCGCCTGGCTCGGCCGCCCCTCGCGGCTCAGTGAAGGGGCACCAGCCGATCTGGTGGTCTTCGACGTCGACCCGCGCCTCGATCTCGGAGTGCTGAGCGTGCCTCGGCACGTGATCCTGCGTGGTGCTGTAGTCGCCTGACCAAGCTGCGAGCGTCGGCAAATGCGCGCCCGGCGACGTCGGATTCTCGGCGTGGGCCGTTTCGCGCCGCCGTAGTGAGGAGGAACGAGCGGACACCTCTTCCGTCCGCGAGAGACGACAAACAAGGCGGCTGTCAGGCGCGAAACCGCAGCGAGCGGTAGCGAGCAATCAAACACTGCGCGAGCAGCAAGCCCCAAATCAGTTGTCGACGTTGATCACCAAAGTGGCCGTACGCTGCTCTGGCTTGGCAGAGACGACGGCTTCGAGCCCTCGCGTTGTCTTCACCAGCTTGGGCTTGACCGGCGAGCCGTTGAGGGTGGCCGATGCGACCGTCGCCCCATCTGGCAGGACCGCGCCGATACGCAGGTCCATCCGGCCGTGCCGGGTGACTGTGGTGGTGTAGGTACCGCCTTGGTGCTCCGCGGTCACGTCGATTGATGACAAGCCGAGTTTGACGGTATTCACCGACGCCTTTGTCTGCCTGGCCGGCAGCTGTGGCACTACCGCCAGCTGGCCGCGACCAAGGTCGGGCGATACGCCGAGCCACTGAGTGATCACTGGCCAGAGCACGCCGTACGCGCCCCAGGCCTGCATCACCATGGACCGCTCGGTGAACAGCCGATCGATGTTGGCTCCGAAGTCGGGGCTGGGAACGATCTCCGGCATTGCGCCGGGCATCTCCCACAGACTTGGGTCGAGTTGGCTGCGGGCATTGCCCCTGATGTAGAGGCCCTGCTGATCGGCGTCAAGCCGGCCGAAGTTGCCCTCACTGACCGCTGCGATGGCGCTGTTGAGCGTGAAGATGCTCCGCTCACTGGGCACCGCGGAAACCACCGAGTCGCAGGTCGGGCCGGGGTTTCCACCCGGCGCGGAGGTCGGCCCGGTGCCGGTATGGAAGAGTCCCAGCTCTCCGGTGAAGCAAGCCCGCTCGTGTTGGTCAAGCGTCGTATTCGCATGCTCATCTGACGCCAGTGGTGCCGATGCGCGACCCGGCAGCTTTGGCAGCACCGCGTCGGTGGGAGTTAGCCCGATCCAATGCCGCTGGAACACCTTCTCGTTGCCTGGATCGTCCAGCGAGTCCGCGTACGAGTCGGCGCCGTTGGTGTCGTACCACCAGTCGTCTTCGAACTTGTCGAGCAGTGCCTGTGCCTTCCCGACGGCCCAGCGCTGGGTCTGGCTGTCGCCAACCGCCTTCGCCATATCGGCGAGATCGGCGTAGCCGCGGATGGTGTAGGCCGCATTGTCCAGCTTCTCTTCGCCCATGCCAGGACGCTCGACGTTGCCCAGACCCTCGGGCCAGCCATCGCCATCCTCATCCAGCGTGGCCACATACTTCATGGCCTTGACGCTCGCCGGATAAAGGTCCTTCAGGAAGCTGATGTCACCCGTCCAGCGCCAGATCAGAGCAACGGCGGAGGGGTACTTCGACGACTCGTCAGTGTTACCCGGATCGGCATTGGCCCCGAAGTACACCGCACCGTCTGGTGTCACCTCGTGGACGATCTTGCCGCTGCCCTCATTGACGATCTGCGACACGTCACGCAGTGCGCGTAGATGGTCCTTGATCGGTCCGAACTGCCCGGCTGCCACGGCGGCGAAGGCGGTGTACTCACCGTCAGTGCCAAAGAGCCACGAGTAGTCCGGCCAGCCGGCGCCGAGCCACCGCATCGACTTCAGCGTCCCCACCGGCGGAGGGTATGCCTGACCGGCATTCACTACCCGCAGCGGTACCTCCTCCACCTGCTGCTCAGAGGCGGCCAGCATCTGCTTCGACCAGGCCACGCTCCGGGCGAGCAGCGGGTTTCCCGGCAGCGAGACGTCACTGAGGGCGTTCAGACGCTCGCGAGAGCGCACCAGGACCCGGATGGCTGCTTGGGGGTTGTCGAGTGCCTTACGCAGCTCGGCGCGGGCCTGCGCGGGGCCGGAGGTTGATCCGCCGACGCCGAACCACACGGTCTTGACCTCGCCGGCTTTGAGCTTCACCTTGTAGGCGAGCTGGCCACCGGCACCCTTCCCGTACTCAGTGTCGTCACAGCGCTCCGGCTGCGACGGTGCGCTGTGCCCGGACGCCGGGCAGACCACAGCCGGGTCCTGTGGACCGCGGAAATCCCTCCCCGTCTTCGTCGCGTATGGGGAGAGGTTGGTACCAAAAGCCGCGGCCCAGTCGTGCGCCTCGAAGTTCGGCGACTGCGGTGTCCTTCTGTCCCGGAACAGCAAGTGCTCGCCTCGGACCGACACCGAGTCAGCAAGGTTTACCAGCATCTGGCTGGGCTCGGTCTCTCCCCAGGGGTAAGACGACATCAGCTCTGAATGTGCGTCGGCTCGTAGCGTGATGGTCCGCGTGCGCTCGGCCCGCAGACTCAGCCCGACAACGGCGCCGGAAACCCCGTGAGGCACGAAGTCGGTACGGCTCGCCGACACGCCGTTGGTCGTCGGTAGGTCGGCCCGCACGTATCCCCAGCCCGACGTTGTCTTAGTGGCCTTGCCGATCCAGTCGCCGTTGATGTTGAACCATATGCCGTCGAGCAGCTTGAGGTTCGGCAGCCAATAGCCGCCCATCTCACCACGGGTGTGAAAGCCGGCGGCCGAGTAGCTGCCGTCGGCCGCGCCGAGGGCCCATGCTCGGTCGCCGGTGACCAGGAATCGGCGATCCGAGAGCCGGGTGGTCTCGGACAGCTCGGGTGAGCGGGCGATAGCCGAATCCACGACCGGGCCGGGAGCGGCCTGAGCGGGAACCGCGAGGGGGGCTGTTACGAGTAGGAGGGAGGCAGCCGCGGTAGCACCGGCGACGAGGCTCCCCCGAGAAGTGCGATGCACAATGAGCCTCTCCGTTGGACCAGAACTTCCTATCGGCTCGTCAATGTGCGGCGCAAGGCTGTGGAGGAATTATTGAGCCGGAACATATCCGGCAGTCCTAGCTGCGAGCGTCGGGAAATCGCGCGCCGCCGCACGGAGGAGAAGCGAGCGGACACGCTTCATCGTCTGCGAGCGACGACGACGGCGGCGGATCCACCGCGCGATTGCGCGAGCAGCTCCAGAAAATTGGGCCGTCGAGCAAGATGGGCGCATGCGACGCGCTCGAGCCGCACTGCTGATGCTGGCCGCGCTGTCTTTCATCTGTCCGTCAGCTCCGGCGTACGCGGAAGACCAGGTGATCGAAACCGAGCTGATGGTGGCCGGTACGCCCGAACCACACGGCAAGCCGGTCAAGCTCGACGCGACGATCCTGACCACAGATCCGGCCTCACCGCGGCCTGCCATTGTGCTGGCGCATGGCTTTGGCGGCACCAAGGCCGACAGCGAGCCGACGGCCCGCACGCTTGCGTTGGCCGGTTACACGGTGATCATCTACACCGCCCGCGGCTTCGGCGCATCCGGCGGCCTTATCCACTTGGACAACCCGGCGTACGAGGGTGCGGATGCCCGCAGGCTGATTGATCTGGCCGCAAGCCGCCCGGAGGTGGCCAAGGATGGCAATGATCCGGTGATCGGTTTCGCCGGAGCCTCCTACGGGGGAGCGGTGTCGTTTCTGGCGGCCGGGCTGGATGCTCGCGTCGATGCCATCGCCCCGGCTTTCACCTGGCACAGCCTCCGGCAGGCGCTCTTTCCGCAGCACCAGGTTGCCGGCAGAGCGGAGTCACCGGCCGATGTCAGTCCAGCGAACCGCCGAGGCGTCTTCAAACAACGTTGGGCATCGCTGCTGTTTTCCAATGCCGGCGGACGACCGGCTACGAATGGCCAGGAGGAGCCGAACAACAGCAATGCCTTGTGCGGCCGATTCGACCCGGCGCTGTGCCAGGGATATCTCGCCGCCGCTGAGACAGGGGAGGCAGATGACAAGCTGAGCAAGCTGCTGGATGAGTCCGGTCTAGAGAAGACCCTGCCTGCGATCAAGGCGCCAACGCTCATCATCCAGGGCGAGGATGACACTCTGTTCACCCTCGACCAGGCTGACGCGAACTATCGCGGCCTGCCCGCCGAAACGCCGGCCGAGATGAAGTGGGTGGCTGGCGGCCATGACGCCGAGATCGCGGTCGATCCTCTGGCCGATGATCTTGAGGAATGGTTCGGCCGATACTTGAAGCGAGACGGTGGCGCCAACAACAGCCCGTTCTCGGTGGTCATGCCGGAAACGTCATTGCTTGGCGAGGACCGTGGCACGCGCGATCCGCAGACGTTGCTAGTCCAGTCCTATCCGGGACGCGAATCCAGCCTCGTGGATCAGCGATTAGCACTGGCCGGTCCGCAACAAAGCATTGTGGCACCTCCGGGTGGCTCACCGGCCGCACTGACCAACCTTCCCGGGACTGGCAGTGCTTTCGGCAGAGCGTCCAGCGTGGCCGGCTACCCTCTCGGCGTACTGCCTGGTCAATCGGCCGTCTTCACCAGCGAGCCGCTGAGAGCGCCGTTGCCGCTGATCGGTAGCAGTCGGATCGATCTCGATGTGACGGGAACGGCCCCCACGGCCACGTTGTTCGCATCCCTATGGGATCTCGGACCTGACGTGGAGCACACCGAGAACGGCCAAACCAGCGTCAGTCCCAGTACGGCAGTGCTTCCGCAGCTGGAGGTGGCGCCAGTGAAGCTCACCGGACTTGACCCCAGCAAGCCTTTGCGCGTGACGATCGCGCTGCCAGCGGTGACCCACAAAGTTCCGGTCGACCATCGCCTTCAACTGGTGATCACGACTACTGACCAGGCGTACGCGAATGCCGCATCGGCAGCCCGCTACGACGTAGCGCTGGCGGGCGAACGCGCTGCCGCGATCCCGATGCTTGCTACGACGGCACTGAACGCCAACACCCTGGACGTGCCTCTTCCGCTGATCATTGTCGTCGCCGGGCTGGTGGCTGCCTCACTCATCGCGGCGCTGGTGCTTTGGCGCCGTCGCCGGGGGATTCAGACGATTGCTGAGCTGGCCAGCCTCCCGCTGGTCGTGAACGAGGTGGTGAAGACCTATCGTGACGGTTTCCGGGCTGTGGACGGCGTCTCCTTCCGTGCGGAGGCCGCCCAGGTAGTGGGGCTGCTCGGTCCCAACGGCGCCGGAAAGACAACCGTGATCCGCATGCTCGTTGGTCTGATTCGACCGGACTCGGGCTCTATTTACGTCAATGGCCAGCCAGTGCACGCCGGAGCTGATGTGCTCAGCTCGGTGGGGGCCTTCATCGAGGGGCCCGGCTTCCTCCCCCATCTCAGTGGCAGGGCCAACCTGATGGCGTACTGGGATGCGACTGGTCGCCCGTTGGAGGAGGCGCATCTGGACGAGGCCTTGGCAATCGCCGGACTTGGTGCGGCGATTGACCGCAAGGTCCGCGGATACAGCCACGGGATGCGGCAACGACTCGGCATCGCCCAGGCCATGCTCGGACTGCCGCCTTTGCTGATATTGGACGAGCCCACCAACGGCCTAGACCCGCCGCAGATCAAGGCGATGCGCGCTGTACTGGCTGACTACACAGCCGCTGGTCGGACAGTCGTCCTCTCCTCTCACCTGATGTCGGAGGTCGAGCACACCTGCAGCCACGTCGTTGTGATGGACAAGGGCAAAGTGGTACTCACCGGCGCAATCGAGGAGTTGACCGCGAGCGACACCGTGACCTTGATTGGACTGACCAATGTCGCCGATGTCAGCGACGCCGGCCGTACGCTGCAGGCTCGAGGTCTGCGAGCCGAGCCCGAGGGCAAGCTGCTCCGAGTCACCGGCGACCTGCCGCGTCAGTCAATTGTGGCGGAGCTGGTTGCAGCTGGCTACGGCGTCGAGTCAGTGGATGGCCATCGGCAGCTCGAGGAAGTTTTCATGAGCATTGTCGGCACGGCTGCCGAGGGGCTCGAAGACAGCGACGAGGCTGCACGATGAGCACCACCACAATGAGCACTACCAAGATTGCCCACCGTCCGCTGCCGCTCTGGGCCGAGATCGGACGCCAGGTGCGCCGTCGCCGCACGATTGGCATTTTTGCCGTGCTTACGGTTTTGCCGCTTGTGCTGTTGCTCGCGTTCTGGCTGGGCGATGACGGCACCGACCCGGGACAGCGCGGTTTCGTGGACCTGGCCCAGGAGAGCGGAGCGAACCTCGTGATCTTCACGCTCTTCGCCTCGACCAGCTTCCTCCTGATTGTCATCGTTGCCTTGTTCGCCGGCGATACCGTTCCTTCGGAGGCCAGCTGGGCCAGCCTGCGCTACCTACTGGCGGCTCCAGTGCGTCGCGAGCGTCTGTTGCGGCAGAAGCTCGTAGTGGCGGCGCTCTCCATGATCGTCGCTTTCGTCTTTCTGCCCGCTTGGACGCTGCTGGTGGGCGGAGTCGCGTATGGGTGGGGTCCGTATGTCGGGCCGACCGGAAGTCAGATCGGCTGGCCGGAATTCGCGGGCCGGGTGCTGATCATCGTCGGCTACCTGCTGTTCGAGCTATCAGTGGTGGGCGCATTCGCCTTCATGCTGGGCGTGCTCACTGATGCTCCGCTCGCGGCCGTGGGGGGCGCCGTATTGCTGATGATCTTGTGCGCGATCCTCGACTCGATCACGGCGCTAGGCAGCATCAGGGAGGGCCTGCCTGGTCATTACGCGTACGCCTGGAGAGACGCCCTCGCGCCGACTATCGACTATTCCGACATGATCACCGGTGCGCTCTGGTCGATCGGCTACGCCATAATCGCCGTCTGGTTTGCCTTCTGGTACTTCCTGCGCAAGGACATTACGAGCTGAGGTGCTCGGCGAAGAAGGCCTCGATTCTGCGCCATGCATCCGCTGCCGATACCGGCTCTGGTCCGGCGCGCATCAACTTCACGACTGGGCGGAAAGCCAGCGGCCCGTTCGGTTCGTCGTTCAGGAAAGCGTGACCGGCGGTTGGATAGACCTCGACATCGTGTGGTACGCCGTGAGCGCGCAAGGCATCTCGAAGCGGAGGCACGCCGCGGACCATCCAGTCCCGGCCGCCGTAGCTGGCGACGATGGGACAAGAGCGCTCGGCGAGCTTGTCCACATCACCCGGCACCGGGCCGTAATTGACTGAGGCCGCGTGGTATCCCTCGACCGACACCAGCAGCGCGAACCCACCGCCCATGCAAAAGCCGATGACACCGACCTTGCCCGTGCACTCAGAGTCAGCCAGCAGCTGCCTGCGGCAGGACTCGATCAGCTCAAACGGCTTGCCGGCGCGGGCTCGGTAGGCCATGAACGTGGTTCTTATGCAGCGCAGCCACGAACCCTCACCCAGCAGGTCCGGGGCATACACGAGGTATCCGGCCGAGGCCAACCGATCTGCATGACGGCGTAGCACGTCATCGATGCCCCAACCCTCGTGCAGCATCACCACGCCCGGCCAGGGTCCGGAGGCAAGCGGCCGCGCTGTCACGACGGTACGGCCGTCGACGACGACGTCAGCCGCCCTGGTATCCATGGGGTCACGTTAGCGACCGCCTCCAGCTTCGGTGATGATGCATGCAACACTCGCCGAATGGACGTCATACAAATCGCGCAGCATGCCGATGACCTGCATCGCGCGAGATCCTTCTACGAGCGCTTGCTCGGTGCACAACCGGCCGGTCTCTTCGATCCACCTGGCCTTTTGTTCTTTCGAGCAGGCGAAGTACGCCTGCTACTTGAGCAGGGCGCGACGAGTGCGCTGATCTACCTGAAAGTCGACGACGTTCGCGAAACAATCGAATCTTTGCGCTCTGACGGTGTCGAGATCGTCGCGGAGCCGCACGTGATCTTCAGCCACACGGACGACAGTCTGGGACCTGCTGGCATGGATGAGTGGATGGCCTTCGTGAAGGACTCTGAGGGCAACACGGTCGGTTTGGTCAGCCACCACAAGCCAGAGCCTGCATGGGACCGCCTGACCGAGGATCTGACCGCATGACACAACTGCCGGTTCGCGTCTTTGCGGAGGACTCTGGCAGAATGCATGCCGCATCTGTTGTCGTTCGGTGCCCTCTAACCCCGTGCGGCTCAGATCCAAGAGATCATCGCGAGCGCGCCCCCACCGCGTTGGACGGGATCACCCCGAACGTGGCCGGCCCGTAGGCCTGGTCGCACACCATTACAGGAGTAACCACACACGTGGCTGTCAAGATTCGTCTCAAGCGATTCGGCAAGATCCGGTCGCCGCACTATCGCATCGTGGTCGCTGACTCTCGCACAAAGCGAGACGGACGCGCCATCGAGGAAATCGGCAAGTACCACCCCAAGAACGACCCCTCACTCATCGAGGTCGATTCTGAGCGCGCCCAGTATTGGCTGTCGGTCGGCGCGCAGCCAACTGAGGCTGTTGTCGCGCTGCTCAAGCGCACCGGTGACTGGCAGAAGTTTTCAGGTGACAGCTCACCGTCTGGCGTCCTGCCACAGCCGGAGAAGCCCAACAAGACCGACGTCTTCAACGCCGCGCTTGCCGATGCTGGCAAGGAGCCCAAGGCGCCCGCGAGCAAGACTGCAAAGAAGGCAGCATCCAAGCCCGAGAGCACCCAGACCGACCCGGCGTCGGTTGAGGGCACTCCGGAAGAAGCCCAGCAGGCTGCCGACGCCGGCGTCGCTGACGCGGATTCCAGCGAGTCCTAGATGCTCACAGACGCACTCGAGCATCTGATCCGAGGAATCGTCGCGCATCCTGACGATGTCACGGTCAAGGAGAAGGATCTCCGTCGCGGGCGGATGCTCGAGGTGCGGGTAAACCCGGACGACGTCGGCAAGGTCATCGGTCGCGCGGGCCGCACCGCGACTGCGCTGCGTACGGTGATCAGTGCGCTGGCCGGCGATCAGGAGGTACGTGTCGACTTCGTCGATGTCGACCGGCTCAATCGCCGCGGTTCCGGTGGCCGTCGCCGCTGAACGACGTCAAGCTTGATCTGGTAGGCAGGTTGGAGGATCCGCAGCGACTAGGATTGCGCGCCGCTGCCTGGACGAACGAGCGAGCCTAAGCGTTCTGCCGTCTGCTGGCGAGTGGGAAGCGAGTGAGGAAGGCAGCGGCTTCCAGGCGCAATCCTCAGCGAGCGGAGCGAGCAATTAAGCACGGAGCGAGCCATAGAACATCGGATCGCGCACCGGCGTGCTGAGGAGGAGGGAGCGGACGCGCGTTTTGTCTGGGAGTGAGGACGAAGTAGCCGGATTCCAAGCGCGATCCGCCGCGAGCGGAGCGAGCAAATTGAACATCGGATCGCGCACCGG
>JBKPTR010000275.1:0-5579 GCA_046735615.1 Actinomycetota bacterium | reverse complement strand
GTTGCCACCAACGATCTGCATTACACCGACCGGAGCGAGGCCGCGGCGCATGAGGTGCTGCTCTGTGTGCAGACCGGCTCCACAATGGCTGACGGGAACCGCTTCAAGTTCGAAGGCGACAGCTACTACCTCAAGTCACCTACCGAGATGCGCGCGCTGTTCGCAGAGCTTCCCGAGGCGTGCGACAACACACTGGCAATTGCCGAGCGGTGCGAGGTCTCCTTTACCGAGGGCAACGGCACCTACATGCCGCGCTACCCGTGCCCGGAGGCGGAGACCGAGGACTCATGGTTCAGGCACGAGGTCGAGGTCGGTTTGCAGCGGCGCTATCCCGACGGAGTTCCTGCGGCGGTGCGTACCCAGGCTGACTTCGAGATCAACGTGATCACCTCCATGGGATTCGCCGGATACTTCCTGGTGGTTGCCGATTTCGTCAATTGGGCGAAGGAGCATGGCATCCGTGTGGGGCCGGGCCGTGGCTCGGGCGCTGGCTCGATCGCCGCGTACGCGATGCGGATCACCGATCTTGACCCGCTCGTCCACGGACTGATCTTCGAGCGGTTTCTCAACCCCGACCGCGTTTCGATGCCAGACTTCGACATCGACTTCGACGAGCGTCGGCGCAGTGAGGTGATCCGCTACGTCACCGAAAAGTACGGCGAGGGCAGGGTCAGCCAGATCGTCACGTACGGAACGATCAAGGCCAAGCAGGCGGTCAAGGATGCCTCCCGCGTGTTGGGCTACCCCTTCGGCATAGGGGAGCGGATCACCAAGGCAATGCCGCCGCCGGTGATGGGCAAGGACGTGCCGCTTGCCAAGCTCTTCGACCGCGAACATTCACGTTACGGAGAGGGCGGGGAGTTCCGGGCACTGTACGAGGCCGACCCCGACGTCAAGACGGTCGTCGACACCGCCAAGGATCTGGAAGGCCTCAAGCGGCAATGGGGCGTGCATGCCGCCGGAGTGATCATGTCCAGCGCACCGCTGATCGACATCATCCCGATCATGCGCCGTGAGCAGGACGGCGCGATCATCACCCAGTTCGACTATCCGACCTGCGAGTCGCTCGGCCTGATGAAGATGGACTTTCTCGGCCTGCGCAACCTAACCGTGCTCGACGATGCGGTGGCCAACATCGCACTCAACCGCGGGTTCACGCTGGTGCTGGAGGAACTGCCGCTGGACGACGCGGCGACGTACGCGCTGCTCGGGCGCGGCGAGACGCTCGGGGTCTTTCAGCTCGACGGCGGGCCCATGCGCTCATTGCTCCGGCTCATGCGACCGGACAACTTCGAAGACATCTCCGCGGTGCTGGCGCTCTACCGGCCCGGCCCGATGGGAGCCGACAGTCACACGAACTACGCGCTGCGCAAGAACGGGCGGCAGGAAATCAGGCCGATCCATCCTGAGCTGGCAGAGCCTTTGGCCGAGATCCTGGACACCACTCACGGCCTGATCGTCTACCAGGAGCAGGTCATGGCGATCGCACAGAAGGTGGCAGGTTTCACCCTGAGCCAGGCGGACAACATGCGCCGGGCCATGGGCAAGAAGAAGAAAGAGATCCTCGACGCGGAGCTCGTGCCGTTCTCCGCAGGCATGCAGGCAAACGGCTACTCCCACGCCGCAATCACCGCCCTCTGGGACACCTTGGTCCCGTTCTCCGATTACGCCTTCAACAAAGCGCACACTGCGGCGTATGGAATGGTCTCCTACTGGACCGCTTATCTGAAGGCCAATTTCCCCGCCGAGTTCATGGCAGCGCTGCTTACCTCGGTGGCCGACGATAAAGACAAGATGGCGGTGTACCTCAACGAGTGCCGTCGCATGGGCATCCAGGTGCTACCGCCCGACGTCAACGAATCCGCAGCCAACTTCACCCCGGTCGGTGCTGACATCCGCTTCGGCCTTACCGCGGTACGCAATGTGGGCCACAACGTGGTGGACGGGATCGTCGCCGCTCGCGGGGCTCATGGCAAGGCCGTGAACTTCCACGGCTTCTTGGACCAGGTGCCCTTGGTCGTCTGCAACAAGCGGGTGATCGAGTCTCTGATCAAGGCCGGAGCGTTCGAGTCGATGGGGCACTCGCGGCGGGCCTTGATGACTGTCTACGAGGCGGCTGTGGATGGCGTGCTCGACCTCAAGCGCAACGAGGCTAACGGTCAAGATGATCTGTTCGGCGAGCTGGCGGACACGGATCCGGTGCTGACAGGGAGCGTTCCTGACCTGCCCGACTGGGACAAGCGAACCAAGCTGGCGTTCGAGCGCGAGATGCTCGGTCTCTATGTCAGTGATCATCCGCTGCAGGGACTCGAGCACATTCTTGCCGCCGAGCGCGACATCGGCATCGGCGAGCTGCTCGCGGACGACGGTCCCCGGGAGAGCATGGTGACCATCGCGGGCATGATCACCAACATCACTCGCAAGACCACCCGCCGCGGAGACCTCTGGGCGGTGATCACTGTTGAGGATCTGGAGGCGTCGATCGAAGTCTTGCTCTTCCCGAAGGCGTACGAGATGGTATCGACCGTGCTGGCCACCGACACCGTGGTCAAGATCAAGGGCCGGGTGAAGGTTGAGGACGATGTTGTGTCGCTGAACGCGTCCGAGCTCAGCCTTCCTGACATCACCGACGTACGAAGCGAACCCGTGGTGATCTCGCTGTCGGCGGCGCGGTGCACGCCACAGGTTGTGCAACAGCTCCGTGAGGTGCTGGCGGCGCATCCTGGTCTGACCGAGGTACGGCTACGACTCCGCTCCGCGGACAAGACGACAGTAATGAAACTCGACGAGCGGCTGAGGGTGACCCCGTCACCGCCGCTGATGGCCGATCTCAAGGCTTTGCTGGGTTCCTCGTGTCTGGTGTCCTGAACGAATCGGCTCCCACCCCGACCCGCCGTTCCAGGCGGCTCGCTGGCCGCCTGATTGGCTTCGCCGCTGCCTCGCTCGGCCTGGGTGCCGTTGGCGGGGTGGTCTGGTGGCTGGTGGTGAAGCCTCCCGCGTACGAGCTGAGCAGTGGCGGCTCGGCCACCACCTCCGAGCGCGGCCTGAGTCAGTTCATCTCCGGCGACGCATGGTTCTGCGCAATCGGCCTGGTGGCCGGACTGCTGATCGGCATCGCGGCTTGGCGCTGGCTTCGTGATCTCGGCTGGACCGTGGTGCTGGTGGTGTTGGTGTGCGCCACGGCCGCGGCGCTGACGTGCTGGTTGGTCGGTTACCGGCTCGGACCGGGTGATTTCTCGGCTCGCCTGGCCGCAGCTCGGCCTGGGGAGCTGGTGCCGATTCCGCTCACCTTGCGAGCCCGCGCGTCACTGCTGACGTGGCCGTTCTTCGCTATCATCCCGGTGCTCCTGGGCTCATCCCTTGGCCGCGATGAGGATGAGCCGCGTCCACTGCTACGCCGGCGACGTTCACGTCAGCAGTCGTAGCAGCGCGGTCACAGCAATCGCGACCAGGAACACGACGAGAAAGCCGCGGCGCAGCAGCAGAGCAACGACCGCCGCGGCCACGCCGGCCAGGGTGCGCCAATCCGCCATGTAGCGGCGGCCGCCGTCGAAGAGCTCCACAGCTACCAACGCGGACAACATCGCTATGGGCAGGAACGCTGCCACCCGTTGCACCTTGGGATGGTTCAAGATCGACTCGGGAAGCGACATGCCTGCGAGCTTCAGCAGGTATGAGCCGACAGCCGCGATGACCAGTGCCAGCCACAGTGCAGTCACCTCGGACACCGATCCTGGATGTCAGCGCCTTCGCGAGTTGGGCGTAGGCCGGCAACCAGCGCCACGCTGGCGGCAGCGACAACCGGGATACCAGGCGGCGTCAAAGGTACGAGGGCGACGGCCACGACTGCGCCGCCCACCGCCACCCAGCGCGCCTCGCGGCGCCTTAGCGAAGGCCAGAGCAAGGCCAAGAAAACGGCCGGTGCGGCAGCATCCAGCCCAACAGCGTTGGGATCGATCGCGCGGCCGATGAGTGCGCCGGACAGGCTGCCCAGCTGCCACAGGAAGAACAGGATCAACCCCGTGGTCCAGAAGGCATAACGCTGGGCGCGCGGGGTGGCCTGACTCACCGCCATGCCGGTTGTTTCGTCGATCACGAAGTGCGCGGTCCCGAGCCTGGCCAAGCCGGTTGGGTGCAGGATCTCCGAGAGAGGCACGCAGTAGAACGCGTTGCGTATGGCAAGCAGCAGGCTTGCCGCTACTGCCGCAAAGGGCGTGCCGCCCCCAGCTGCCACCCCGACGAAAGCGAACTGCGATGCCCCGGTGAACATCACCAGGCTGAGCACCATCGTTTGGGCCAGAGTCAGTCCGGAAGCTACCGAGATCGCTCCGAAGGAGGCACCAAAAGCCCCGGCATAGAGCCCAATGCCGATCGCGGCCCTGAGGATGGCGCCGCGGCCTGGCAGTGGCTCCTCCATGGACCTCCTCAGCGGTTGGCGGCACTCCGACGGATGAGATAGTAATCCGGCAGACCGAGGGGCTGTTGATTATCGGAGTCAACGCACAGCGCCTGGGCCGTAGAATCTCTCCGTGCTTCGGGTGATCAATCTTCGCGGCCGCCGGGCAGCCGGCGAGTGGCTGGATTACGCCGCCATTGTGCCTCGAGCAGATTTCGATGTGGCCGCCGCGACCGAGATCGTCCGGCCGATCTGCGATGACGTTGCGCGTCGCGGAGTAGCTGCACTGACTGACTACTCCATGCGTTTCGATCGAGTGCTTCCTGACACCTTCCGAGTGCCGGCCACAGCGTTGGAGAGCGCTGCAGCACGGCTCCACCCGGATCTGAGGAAGGCCTTTGCAACGGCGATTGAGCGGCGCCGCCGCGTTAGTGAGACCGAGCTTGGTGACAGCGGGGGAGAGGTCAGCGTGGCACCCGGCGCGGTGGTACGCCGACGCATGATTCCCATCGACCGCGTCGGGCTGTACGTGCCGGGCGGGTTTGCGCCGCTGGCTTCCAGCGTGATCATGAATGTCGTCCCAGCGAAGGTCGCAGGCGTACCCTCAATCGCGCTCGCTTCGCCGCCCCAAATCGAGTTCGGCGGCCTGCCGCATCCGAGCATCCTCGCGCTCTGCCACATCCTTGGCGTCAGCGAGGCCTACGCGGTCGGTGGCGCGCAAGCTATCGCGATGTTCGCCCATGGTGTGCCCGGCCTTTGCCGCCCGGTCGACTTGATCACTGGACCGGGCAACATCTACGTGGTCGCAGCGAAGCGGCTGCTCAGGGGCCGCGTCAGCATAGACGCCGAGGCAGGACCGACCGAGATCGCGGTGCTTGCGGATGCCACGGCGGATCCAGTCCATGTGGCTGCCGACCTGATCTCTCAGGCCGAGCACGATCCGCTCGCGGCTGCGGTGTTGATCACCGACTCCGACGAGCTGGCAGAGGGCACCCAGGCCGAGCTGTCGGCACAGGTGCCGTCGACCAAGCACGTGGAGCGAATCGTTCAATCGCTGGCGGGCCGCCAGTCCGCGATCGTGATGGTGGACGACATCGAGCAAGGCATTGAGGTGGCAAACGGCTACGCGGCAGAGCATCTCGAGATCCAGACCGCTGACCCGGAGGAGGTGGCCTCCATGATC
>JBKPTR010000274.1:0-12977 GCA_046735615.1 Actinomycetota bacterium | reverse complement strand
CGGCCGCACCGTACGAATGATCATCCTGAACGACGACCCCGACACCATGTTCGCTCGCGCCCTCGACGCCGGAGCAACCCAGATCGCCCCGGTCCACCAAGAGCACGGATGGCGAACCGGCCGGATCGCCGATCCCTTCGGTCACCAATGGGAGTTCGCTCGCCACGACGAATAGCCCGCGTTCTGAGAGCACTTGTCGGTGGGTACGACCTCACGTGTCGGTCGCGTACGACCTCACATGGAGGTTTCGGCGGGATTGATCGCGGCTTGGGGTTCACCTCCTGCGGCTACGAAGGTGAGGCGGTCTTGAGGCGGTGGCTGGGGCCGTTGGTGGTGATGGGTCGCTGTGGTGGGAGGAAGCGGTCGAGGATGGCGGTAGCGAGCACCTTGTCGCCGAGGACTTGGCCACATTCGACGTAGCCCTTGCTCAAGCTGATGATCATGGAGCTGCGTTCGTGCGGCAGGACGCGAGCTGAAACACCATGTTGGCTCCGGCTCGGTTTAGCAGCCTCGGTTTAGCATCCAGGCAGGCGCAACCCCGAATGCATATAGACAAGGAGAACGGCCTGGCCTGGACTGAAGTAGCGATCGGCGCGGGTTAGTGGTGTCGGGCAGCACGGAGCCCGTCGAGGACGACTGCCAGGATCCGGGCCTGCACCTGAGGGTCCCAGCTGGCCTGTTCCACCGCCCGGGATGTTCCGACCAGCAGCGCGATCAGCTCGGTGACCCCGATGTCGTCTCGCACGCTGCCGGACTGCTGCGCGCGGGTCAGCAGCGTGCCGAGCGCTACGAGCAGCCGCTGCCCGACCTGGGAGGAGCTGGTGTGCTTGGTCACCTCGACGCCGGCGGCCGTCAGCGTGTCGATCAAGGCCAGCTTGGTTGACGCCCGATCGACCGCGCGGGTGAAGAGCGAAACCAGTGCCGCGCTGGGGTCATCGGCGCCAGCCAGGGCGTCCACTTCGTCGGCCAGCCGTAGCAGACGGTCGGCGAGGACCGCCTCTAGCAGCGCCTCCTTGGTGGGAAAGTGCCGGAAGACGGTGCCGATCCCGACGCCAGCCTGCCGGGCGATCTCCTCGGTGGACGCCGCCGTGCCCTTGGCGGCGAAGACGGCCTCGGCCGCGTCAAGGACCCGCGCGCGGTTGCGCCGGGCATCGACACGCAAGGGCTTTACGGCCCGGGGACCGCTCGGCTCGGCTGGGACGGTCGCGGGTGGGGTCACTACGGTCCGCCCGCCCGAGCCCCGTTGACAAGCGGAGTGATCAGTCCGTATCCTTCTAGTCGGAGTCGCGACTCCGATTGTAAGTCCTAAGGCCACCTGTCCCTGCAAAGCAGCCGCTGCCAGCGACCCACCGGCCCAATCGCAGGCGCGTGCATTAAGGATCACGGCGGCAGGCCACAAGAAGACGCCGCCTGCAGCAACCCCGCTATAAGCCGAAGAAAGCACTCATGTGGCAAACCATCTTGCTCAGCCTCCTCGCCGGAGCGATGGGTGCCAACTCCACCCCTCACTTCGTGAAGGGCATCACCAAAGAGACCTATCCGAACGTCTTCGGAGGTTCACCAGTCTCCAACCTGGTCGCGGGCTGGGCCGGATTCGTCGTGACGGCGTTGCTGGTGTACTGGGCACATCCCGAGCGCTTCCCTCTATGGGCACTGGCCTCCGGCGCCTTGGGTGCCCTGCTCATGGGGATGTTTCACGCCTGGGGCCTTGCGATTGGAGCAACGCGCCGCGACCGGGGCGCAACACCGGGGCATCCGGCACGGCGATCAGCAGGCCACCCCCGTCGCCCCCTCTGCAGTACGAGCCGACACTTCAGGGTGCACTCCCGCGCCGAGTAGCACGTCGTGGCCGGCGCGTCTGGGCGGCGCAATCGGGTTCGACCGGTCGGAACGTATTGCTAGTCGGCTTGCGAGGCAACTTCGTCTAGCTTCCCCCGGGTGACTAAAGGCGGCGCAGTCGAAGTGCGTCCGGTCATGGAGAGAGTAGCCAGATCCTCGAGCAGTTTCCCGATGAGCGGTGCCGCGCGTCGCCCAGGGAGGTGTATGCCGGCGCGCGGAGCGCTTGCTGCGCGACGGGGTGCCCGGCAACCGTTATACCTGGCCCATGGCCACCGTGCGCGACCGCGGGATCGACAACATCCGCCGCGCATCACACGCTCGTCGCCAAGACGCGCCTGATCGACGCGTCGGATGAACAGGGAAGACCGTGGACGACGATGATTCCCGACGAGCGCACGTCGCGGGTTGCTCGCGAGCAACCTGTGACCACTGCACTGGGCGTGAACTGGTCCCATTAGTCGTCGGCGCCGGACCTGACCAGGGGAAGCGATGCCCGGGCACCGGCGTTGCGGATGACGTGCCCTTTAGTCAGGCGGCGTATCGACCGGATCGGGCCCGGCATCCTTGCAGGCGAGGATGGCGAAGCCTCGCGCCTGCGGAAGCCCGAGTTCACCCTTGGCACCCTTGAGGCACCGCGCGATGCGCGATGAACCTGTGCTGGCAGCTGTAACTCCGATCTAAGTCCAGTCGCTGTCATGGTCCCAACGCTCATATTCAGGAGTCAGGGTCCCAACCCTCATATTCAGGAGTTATCCCTCTGTTAGGTGCCGCGGTTTGAGACGGCCGCTGGTGTGAATGAAGAGCCCGCGCGCCGTCGGACCCATTGAGCTGCGGTGAACAGGGGGGCCAGCCGCAGGGCGGCGTTGCGCATCGCGATTCCCGTGCTGGTTCGGGGCACCAGCAGCGATGCGCCCAGCGTCATCCATCTCTGTTTGGGCTCGACCAGCCGCCGGTGCTGGGCCTCGTATTCGCGATACGCGAGTGCATAGTCTCCGCTGTGCCGCGCGAGTGCCTCGGCCAGTGTGTACGCTCCGATCATGGCTAGTGTTGAGCCGTCGCCGAGCAGCGAGACGCACGACGCGGCGTCACCGACGAGCACCACTCTGCCCTGGGCCCAGCTTCCGATATGTACCCGGCTTACCGAGTCGAAGTACAGATCATCGGTTGTCTGCATCTCCTCGAGGAGCGCTGGCACGTGCCAGCCATCGCCCCGATAGGTATCGGCCAGGAGGCGTCGCTGCTGCTCCGTGTCGCGGTGGTCGTAGCCTGCCGGCGGGTCGCGCCAAAAGATGAACGCGGCGAGCGGTCTGGAGCGTGCCGGGTGAATCGTGGCGGATCTTTTGGGCGCGTTGAACATTGTGATGTCGCGGTCGATGCCGTCAAAGGAGCGGGACAGCGGCATGGTGGCCACATACAGCCCGGCGTTGCGTAGGAACCCCGGCTCTGGGCCGAATACCTGGCGCCGAACGCCTGAGTGCAGGCCGTCGGCGCCGACCACCAGATCGAATCGCCGCGGCGGGGTGCTTTCGAATGTCACATCGACGCCGCCGGAGTCCTGCGCAAGAGAGCGGATCGCGTCGTTGAGCAGTACCTCGGCGCTGTCGCGGCTGGCCTGTTGCAGGATTGCTGCCAGGTCGCCGCGGGCAATTTCGACGTCCTGACGCCCGCTTGCGCGCTGCAGCCTGATCGTGTCGACCCGGGCGGCCAGTCTGCCACGAGCATCGATGAAGCGCATCCCGGCGACATTGGTCGCGGCATCGCGCACGCGTGCCGTGATGCCCATGCGCTCGGCGATGTCGGCGGCCTGGGCGCGGACATCGATCGGACTGCCACTGGAGCGCTGGCCGGCCGCCAGCTCGACGACTGTCACCCGCATGCCGTAGCGCGTGAGCCAGTAAGCCAGCGTCATGCCGGCAATGCCGGCGCCCGAAATCAAGACGTTGAGTCGTTGCATGTTGTACCTCGTAACTGACCGATGGTCAGGATTCAAGGCTAGCAGCCTTACCATTGGTCAGTCAATGCCTTACACTTGGCGGCATGGCTGAAGCAAGTGAATCCGACACCCGCAGCGCGATCTTGCGTGTCGCGGAGGCCGAGTTCGCGCGACGTGGCTACTACGCGACCTCGCTCCGGGCCATCGCGGCGCGGATCGGCATCTCGAAGGCCGCCGTGCTCTACCACTTCCCCGAAAAGGCCGAGCTGCTGGTAGCTCTCGCAACACCCATGCTCGACGACCTTGACGCTGTGATCGCGGCCGCCGAAGATACGGCGGATGCGCAAGCACGCTGGCTGGTCATCGAGGGCGTGCTCGATACCGAACTGAAGCACCGGCGGCTGTTGCGCGCGAACTTGCGTGACATGGCGCTGAGTGCCGCTCAGCCGGTTTTCATCCGCTTTCGAGACGCGATGCTTCGCGCCAATGCGCTTGTTGCCGGGCGCGGGGCTTCCTTCGCGACAAGGGTCCGCGCCGCGCAGGCACTGGCGATGCTTGGTGATCCGGTTGTGCTGCTCGCCGACGCACCTGTCGATCAGCTGCGTGCCGAAATCCTGGCTGGCGTGCGGACGCTGCTCGGCGACGATGAGCCACACGCAGCGGGCGAACCGCGCGCCGAGTCGCGGCGACGCCGCGGGCGGCCAAGCGCGCTCGGCACGGCTGCGCTGAAGCAGGCGCAGCTTATGGTCGGCAAAGGTCGCCCGATCGACGACGTCGCCGCGTCGCTCGGCGTTTCCCGCGCAACGTTGTATCGGCATCTCTCATCCGGCGCATTTTCGAGACAATAATGAAACTATTTTGAGACACTGGTAGTGCTGATCGCAGACACGCGCGGGTCAATCGCAATGTCGGAGATCGCCGATGGAAGTCGCGGCGGCGGTCACGCCAGGTGGTTCGGTAGCTACTCGATTCCTGATCGGTTGGTCACCCGTTTCGCTAGGCATAACAACCAGCACGAAAGATCGCGAGGAGCTATGCGGCCCAGGTGCGGTCTGCGCGGGCACGGCGTGCCGGCGGGCGTCATCGTTGATGCTGGGGTGATCTAGGTCTTCGACCAGCCGCCGGTGTCGTCCTCTTCAGGTTGGATCGGGTCGAGGATCACGACGGGTATCGCCCGTGTGGTCTTGGCTTGGTAGTCGGCGAAGACCGGCTGGTCGATCTTCTGCTTGGCGAGGATCGTTTCGCGTTCGTCGCCGACCGCCACCCGGGCACGGAACCAGCGTGTTTGTGTCCCCACCTCGGCGGTGACGACCGGGTTGGCTAGGAGGTTGTAGTACCAGTCCGGATTCGAGTGCGCGCCGCCCTTCGAGGCGAGCACGGCGAGAGATCCGTCGCCGAGGTCCTGGTACATGAGCGGGTTGACCCGCTCGGCGCTCGTTCGTGCCCCGGTGGTGTGGATTAGCAGCAGCGCGGCCCCGTCGAACCACCCGCCGACCTTGCCGCCGTTGGCGCGGAACTCTTCGATGATCTTGTCGTTCCAGCCGCTCACCGAGGATCCTTTCGAGGCGTTGAAGTCAAGCTCGTGATCTCGCCGGAGCTCAGGTCAGCGGCGCGAGGAAGTGGCCGTCGACGCGGATGAGCTCACCGGTTGTGTTGCTGTTAGCGGCCGAACACAAGAACACGATCGTGCGGGCGACGTCGTCGGGTTGGGTGACCCGCTTCGTGGCCGCCGCGGTGGCGGCGAGCTCGCGCATAGTGGACGGGATCGGTTTGTCAGCGGGGGTGAATCCGGCCATCACGACGTTGGTGAGGATGCCGACGCGGGCCAACTCACGGGACATGAACCTGGTCAGTCCGTGGAGTCCTGCCTTGGCGGCGCCGTAGGAGACGTTGGCCGGGAAGCCGTCCTCGACGAGCCCGGTTGACACGTGGACGATCCGCCCCCATCCCCGGGTGCGCATGTCGCCCACGGCGAGACGGGCCAGCAGGTAGGGTCCGACCAGGTTGGCCTGGACGGAGTTGACGAACCGGTCCGTGGGTGCCTCTTCGAAGCGCTCGCCTTCGGGTTGCCATTCGGGCCACCACACCGCACAGTTGACCAGCACGTGGAGAGGGCCGAGGGTTGCCCGGATGACTTCGATGGCGTGCTCGAGGGTCGGTGGGTCGGCGAGGTCTAGTTGCACCGGCAGCGCGCCGGTCGCACCATGCTCAACCGCGGTGTCGGCGACCGCCCGGGCTGCCGATGCGTTTGTGTGATAGCCGATCGCGACGCGTGCGCCCTCCTCTGCGAATGTCAGGGTGGTGGCCCGGCCGATGCCAGAGCTCGCGCCGGTGACGAAGACCACCTTCTGGTCAAGCCCGAGGTTCATCGTGCACCTTCGGTGCGGAGCCGTCGGCGATCCTGTGCAGGAGTTGGATCAGCGTCTGCTTCTCCGATGGGGTCAACCCAGCGGATGCCGCCCGGTCGGCGAGGGCCCACGCCTCGAGAACGCGAGGAACAAGGGCGGCGCCGCGGCGTGTCAGCCGCAGGCGTATCTGGCGGCGATCACCGGTATCTGTCGTGCGCGTGAGGATGCCGACACGTTCGAGGCGTGCGATCATCTTGGCGACGGTGGGCTGCTCGACACCGAGCCGATCGACCAGTTCAGTCTGGGTGCAGTCAGGGTGCTCTGCGAGATCGGCGACCATCAGCTCCTGGCCCAGATGAAGGCCGATCCGTGTGAGTTCGCTCTGCAGCACCGCGCGGTGCGATCGTGCGGCCGCAACCAGGGCGACGCCGACAGGATCGATACCGGCCGCGCGCGCACGACCACCCCGGAGCTCAGCAGCAGCGGGGGTCACAAACACCGTGCCTGCCGACTCGCCGAAGCTGTTTCATCGGCGTGCCATGGATCAACACGTCGGCAGGACCTTATCGGTCCAGACTCTGGTCTCCCCGGGGCCGCAAGCTTCTCGTCCATGCCACACCCTCTCTTCTTGGTGAACCTCTCGGTGTCGCGTCGGTCGCGGCCGCCGACAGGATGCCGGTGGCTTGGCTGGATCACCGTCCACCCATTAGGTTACATTGCCGGATATAAGATAGCCGGCAATGGAGTTGGTTCGCAACTGGATCTGCGGAAGTGTCATCACCGCGACACCTGGTGGCGTCCATCCAGCTCTGGGTCAACGCGGGAAGGCCTCCACCCGTACGGTCTTGATCGTGCCGTCCTTGTCGAGGTAGCGGATGGCCAGGACATGGGCGCAGCAGGTCGTGTCCCTGGAACCTTGCGGCCCGCGCCAGGCCCGCTCCCGTCGAGTCATCTGGATGAGCAACGGGATAGTCAGACGGTCGGAGCGGCAGAGCACCACCCATCGAAGGCGCCCCCGTGTACCAAGCGGCTCATCCTTACCGTGGACGGGAACCGCGGTGTAACCATCGTTGATGCAGGTCGGCTCGGACCGTACGGGTCGAAGTAAGCGCTCTCTTCGCCTCCAGTTAAGCGCTCTCTTTCGCGGTCGGCGGTGCGGTGGTCGGGCGGATGGTGACGGTGGTGCTGCTGGCGGCCAGCCGCCGCCTGACGACCTCGGCAAGGTCGGTGCCGCGGAGGCTGGCGGCCAGTACCGCGCAGGCGGCGGCGACATCTTCGCCGTCCACGCGCTCGGCCACCTGCGCAAGCACTGGCGTGGTTCGCTGGACGGCCTGCGCGTGGAGCTGCTCGCCGCCGGCGGTCAGCCGCAGTGTTACTCGCCGCCGGTCATCGGCGGCCTCCTGGCGCGCGACCCAACCCGCCTGCACCAGCCGGTCGACCAGGCGGCTGGGATGGCCGCCCTCGGCGATCAGCAGCGCGCCCAACTCGTTGAGTGACAGCGGGCCGGCTTGGGCCAGCACGGCCAATGCCTCGGCCTGGGGTGCGGTCAGCCCCAAGTCGGCCAGCGCTGCGTTCATCTCGCGCATGCCGGCGCGGTAGGCGGCCTTGACCAGCAGGGCGAGCTCTTGGACGTTGGCGGTCATTCCCCTAATTCTAGACCCACAGCGTATGATGCTATAGCATCATATGCTGTGAGATCTAATGGAGGCTGTGGCAGAAGGGTGTCGGCATGACCACCATCGTGATGACGGGCGGGACATCGGGACTCGGTCAGGTCGCCGCCAGCCGCCTGCTGGCCGCCCGAGGCACCAGAGTGCTGCTCGGGGCACGTCGACCAGGGCCGCCCGCCGCGGAAACGATCCCGCTGGACCTGGCCTACCTCGACAGCGTGCGATCCTTCGCTGCGGCGGTGGGCGAGCGGCTCGGAGCTGACCCCATCGACACGCTGGTGCTCAACGCCGGCCGCTCGGGGGATACCGCTGCGCGCACCGCCGACGGTTTGGAGACCACCTTTGCGGTCAACCACCTCGCCCACTACCTGCTGCTGCGATTACTGCTGCCGCGGCTTGCCGACCATGCCACGATCGTGCTGACCACCAGCGGCACCCACGACCCGGCCCAACGGGCCCCGCTGCCGCCGCCACGCCACGCCGACGCGCAGCTGCTGGCGCATCCAGAGCTGGACCCCGACCGCGACCGGAAGCCACGGGCCGCCACTGGCCGCGCCTACACCGCCTCGAAGCTGTGCGTCGTGCTCACCGCCCGGGCGCTGGCCGCCCAGCCCGAGGCCCGGGCCCGCCAGTTCACCGTAATTGCCTACGATCCGGGGCGCACACCCGGCACCGGGCTGCTGCGCAACCACGGGCTGGTGCTGCACGCTCTCTGGAAGGCACTGGGATCACCGCTGCTGCGACCGCTGGTGCCGCGCGCCAACAGCCGCACGGCGGCCGGCGGCACCCTGGCCGAGCTGGCCCTGGGCAGGGCGCGTCCGCCGACCGGCCGCATCTATGCGGCACTGCGCCGGGATGAGCTCACCTGGCCCGACCCCTCGGAGCTGGCGCGCCGCGACGATCTGATGCACGCCCTATGGCGCGACAGCGCCACACTCGTCGGCCTCGACTACGAAACGACCCACCACGTTGCAACCGGCATCAGCCACAGTCGAGAAGACCCACAGCTGCACGTGCCAACGCCCACACGATGAGCCCGGTCGAGGTCATGGGCAAACAACAACGGCAGCGCACCGAGCGGTCAGCGCCAGCAAAACACGGATGGCTACGAGACTGGCCTCGCGGTCAACTTCGTCGGCTCGGCCGCGCTGACTGCCGGGCTGCTGCCGCTGGTGCGCCACAGCCCCCACCGGGCTGTGACTAGAGGGGTGGGAGGTCAGGGGACTAAGCCGGGCCGCTCGGCCGCTGAGCCCTCGAGCGCCGCGACCCGCTCAATGATCTCCTCGCGATCACATCAGCTTTTTGATCGCCCAGCATCGAACAAGGAGATCAGCGTGAAGCCCACGTCATCCATATACCGCGGGCGCCAGCCCTCGCTCTGCGTGCGCAGTCGGGTCCGGGCGCGAGCACCGCGCCAGAGCATGTAGACCCCAAGACCGAGCAGGCCCGCGTAGAGTAACCGGGTTGCCGTGGAGATTGCTAGCCAGTCGATAGCAACCGCCCCGAGGAGGAACAGCCACATGGCGAGTAGCGAAACGATGTAGGCCTGGAATCGGGCTGACCGCGGAGTCGACACGCGCAGCGCCAAGGCACCTGCGACGAAGCAGACCACTCCGGCCAGCGCATGAATGGCGATCAAGACGTCATGGGCAACTCGGACATCGGCCACGCCTCACCGGACAGTTCAGGTGTATCCATTGTCCTGCGCTCTACCCGTATGCAAAACGCAGCAGTTCGCAACCAAGGTCATGTCGGTCGAAAAACCTGAGAGTGTCACGTCCGGGTGCCCAAAGCTGCAGATCAGGCGGCGGAGCTTGCAAGAGAGACACGGGACAGACGCCCTCACCGTGCTTAATGGCGCGCCACTGGACCAAGTGTGGCTGATGGATAAGCACCCGATCGCAAAGGGGTGTGGGGGATAGTGAAAGCGAGATGCACATGTCGCCGTTGAGCCACTGCATGATCGACAAGGAAAAACCGCGACATGTCCGACGTGGACTGGGGTGCATTAGTCAAAGTCGCCGGGCGTGATGGTTGATCTTGAACTGGCTCGCCACTCTTCAAGTCGGTGGTTGGACCGATCCGTGGGCGTTACTTGATGAGAGGCAGGCGGTGACCGCGCTCAAGCCGCCCAAGGTAGTGGCACCGCAGCGGCGCTGCGCTCTGTTCGGCAGTGGCAGGCAAGCCTGCCAGGGGCGTGGTTTCTCACAACACGGCCTCGCCAGGGTTAGGCTTAGATTCTGACTGTACGAGCCGAGCTCGTCGTTGGGGGGCGCGGATGTACAGCGACTCAGTCCCCTCGATCAACATGCGAGGATCTGCTGCGCTGCGCCGACCGCATCCGGGGAAATCCGTTCCTACTATTCGACTTCCTTCGAGGACTCGGGAAGAAATATCGTCGCGGTGCAAATCTGGCTCTCCATGACGCCCTCCGGGTGCAGCCGATGCCACACATTGCGGGCCAGGACCTGATGAGGATTTCAATGGCTTCCCAGGGCTCATTTTGGCACCACGATGCTTGGCGGTAGGCGCGTCACACCATCACGGCACCGCCGCTGATGTCGAGGACTACGCCGGTGATCCAGCTTGCCTCATCTGAGGCGAGATACACGGCGGCTCGTGCGACGTCCTGCGGTGTGCCGAGCCGTCGCAGCGGGTGGGATTGGACCAGTTCCTGCTGCTGCTGTTCGGGGATCCAGGCCTTGTTCTTCTCAGTCAGGATCGTCTCCGGGGCGATGCAATTGGCCCGAATGCCGTGGGGGCCGACCTGGGCCGCGAGGTCTTGAGTGAGCAGCTGGACACCTGCCTTCGCCGCCCCGTGCGCCACGAGCGTGTGGGCACTGGCCCGGCGGCCCGACGCGGAGGACATGGTGATGATGTTCCCGGTTCCGCGCCTCTTCATGCCAGGCAGAAAGCTCTTGATCGTCAGGAATGTGGCAGTCAGGTTGGCGTCGAGATCAGCCCGCCAATGTCCTCGCCGATATCCTCGATCGGGCCGGGGCGGCTGCCGCTGCCGCCGGCGCAGGCAACCAACACGTCGACCAGACCGTACGTCTGCTCCACGCGCGCCCGAATGGCTTCGATGTCGGGGAACTTCGTGACATCGCCGGTGACATACATGGCGTGGCCGCCGGCGTCGGTGATGTCGGCCTGGACCTTCGCCAAGGCTTCGGTATCCCGGCCGTGGAGGACGACCTTCGCGCCGGCTCTGGCGAACGCCGCTGCGATTTCCGCCCCGATGCCGCGCGAGCTTCCGGTCACGAGGACCACTTTGCCGTTCAGGTCGGTCATCTTTCCTCCTTGCTCATTACGGCGTCGACCCGGGTCGCCACCTATATCCGCTGAAGATCAATTTTTTGGGCGTTGCCGCTCGATCACAGACGATCCCATGACTCGCTCACAACCGGCCGGTGGAATTCGGCGCGCCAGCGGCGTTGGTTCGGATCGTCTGGCATTGGGACGATATCTATCTGGGCCTGGCTGAGACCATCGGCAGCGAACGCCTCGACTTCGGCTCGCTGCAGCGGCCACCGGGGCAGCGGTGAGGGCGGCGCGTCGTGGTTATGGACGGCCGCAATCACGAGCAGGATTCCCCCGGGAGCAACCAGGCGACTGACGTTGGTGATGGCTTGGTGTCGGTGCGGATCAGGCAACGCTTGGACAGTGATCATCTCGGCGACGAGGTCAAAACCATGTATCCATTGGAGCGGAAGATCGAGAAGATCAGCGCTGACATAGCGAACCGCAGATCCGGGAAAGCGCTCGCGAGCGAGCCGGATAGCGGTCTCGGAGATGTCAAAGCCGACCGTGTCGAAACCCAGACTCGCGAGGTATTCAGCGTCGGCCCCCAGCCCGCATCCCACAACAATGGCCCGACCGCCAGCTTCGGTTAGATCCGGTCCTGCACCCAGCCTGTGAGCAGTGCATGCGGTTCAATCCGGCTCCAGGGCATCTGCACCTGACCGCTCGCACCGGCCGCATAGAGCTGATCGAACCACCGGTCGGATCGTCGGCAGCTTACGATGCGGACGCGAGGCGTTCTTCTTCCTCCTCCCAATCCCCAGGTGTGCTCAAAATTTCCTTCCATCATTGGCGGCGGCAATCAAGCCGCGCATCACGTCGGCAGGACGCTCGGCGAAGGTAACCGCGGCGTCATCAACATACAACCGACCGAGGATGTGACATTGCAACCCGAGTCCCTCACTAATCAGCGGCCACGCGCGGTGCAATTCGCGTTGCCAATACACCCAGTTATGCGTACCTGGCCCGTACAGATCAATCTGTGCATCCAACCTCAGTCGCTGTACGTGGCGGGCGAATGCCCGGTTCTCCGCTCCGATTGAGGTTTCGATCGAGTCCTGGTTCGCGCCCGCAGGGTCGAGCGGGCCTGGGCGGCCGTTGCCGGCTGAGATGAACAGCCGGACGCCCTTGAGTTCTGCTGCAAGGTCGTACGGGTTGTGCTGCCTCCACGTGTCCAAGTTCGCATCGGGAGCGCCCCACAGGGCCAGCGGATCTTCGCCCTGCGACTTGATCAAGCCGAGATAGCCCTTCGACTCATTGCTGGATAGCCGAGTGTGGACAATGCCGCTGAACGAGGCTGCGACGGCGGACATTCCGGGATGGCGGGCGGCGTAGTCCAAAGCGCCGAGCCCGCCCATCGACACTCCTGCCACCACCGCGAGTGTACCGGCCCGGTACTGCTGGGTAAGCAGGCTCGGCAATTCGGTCGTACGAGTGGAGCAATGGCGGTGCCAACACCCGCGACATCGAGGTACACCGCAGCGCCGTCGCTGAGGAGGTGCTACAGCGCGCTGGGGCGATCCTCGGCGGCCGCCGCTGGTACGACGTCGCTATTCGCAAGTTCGAAGGCTACGACGGGATCTACGGGGGGCAGTGGACTTGGCCGGTGTTCGTGCTAACGCACCGGCCGCCCGGCGCCGATCACCATCACGCGATCACCTTCCTTTCAGGCGACCTGAGCGATGCCGTTGCGACGGCCACCGCCGCAGCAGCTGGAAAGGATGTCATCGTCTTCGGGGCCAACCTCGCGGTGCAGTGCTTGCGTGCCGGCCTGCTCGATGAGATTGTGATCCATCTAGTGCCGGTTTTGCTGGGAGGCGGCGTCCGTCTCATCGACATACTTGACTTTGCCCCGGTCGCACTTGAGTGGACTATGGTTGCGACCTC
>JBKPTR010000273.1:0-4070 GCA_046735615.1 Actinomycetota bacterium | reverse complement strand
GCCCACCAGCTCATGGCCCGGCTCGACGCCCACAGTGCGCAACTGGTCGGGATCACCGATGCCTGAGAGCAGAAGCAGCTGCGGTGACTTGACGGTGCCGGCGCTCAGGATCACCTCTCGGGAGGCGGTCACTCGCTGGGTCAGGCCGGTTGTATCCCGGTACTCCACACCGGTGGCACGGGCCCCATCAAGCAGAATCCGCTGGACATGCGCCCCGGTGAGGACGGTCAGGTTGCGTCGCCGTCGGGCGGGGCGCAAGTACGCGTCCGCGGCGCTGTGGCGCAGCCCACGGCGCTGGGTGACCGGAGTCGGCGCATATCCGGTCTTGTCCGGCTCGTTCAACTCGCCGGAACGGCGCATGCCCAGCTCTGCGCATGCAGCCAGGAACGCCCATGTGGTCGGGTTAGGGTCGCGCAGCTCGGAGATGAATTGCGGGCCTGATGTGCCATACACCCAGCCCGTGTTGCTGCCCACGCGGCGCTCGGCTCGCTGGAAGTACGGCAGCACCTCATCGTAGGACCAGCCGGGGCAGCTTTGCGCCCAGCCGTCGTAGTCGACGCGATGCCCACGCACCCACGCCTGGCCATTAATCGATGACGAACCGCCAAGGATTTTGCCGGCCGGCCAATACACCTCCCGATCCGAAAGCTGCGGCTGCTTGCTGGTGCGGAAGTTCCAGTCGGAGCCGGTCAGGAAGAATTTCGTAAACGCCACCGGAATGTGGATTTCCCGCGCCCGGTCCGGCCCGCCCGCCTCCAGCAGTGCAACCCGGCACCTGGGATCCGCCGACAGCCGGTTGGCTAGTACACAGCCCGCCGACCCGGCGCCCACGATGACATAGCCATAACTTCCCGCAACCATCCCAGCTCCTAACTTCGGCTCCAAGCGCCAAGCAAGCCCAGCGGCGACCGGCAGCCCTTGGGTCATCTTCTCCTTGTCAAGAGAAGTTGATCAACACCAAACGCAGTTGAGATCACGCGGCATTTTTGCGGGCGGCGCTTGTGAGACTGGCCGCTGCAGCCCTGCACGAGAACCGAACCGTCTCGGTGGACGACCTTGTGGGATTGACTTGCGGGCTCATCGCGGCGATGACGGTGCGTCGATGATCGGATCTAGGTCGACAATGACCTCACCCGCACACCGCGATGTGCTGCACTCACTGCTCGAATTCTCGGATGGCCGCCGCCGTACCGCCTGGATCTATACCGTGTACCGCCTCAACTGGAAGTATCCGATGGCTAGCGTTGGGAAGCCGGCGGGCGATTCCCGCGGCGGCCGTGGCCAAGACCGGCCACGTCGGTTCGCCCTGCAACACCAACGTTGGCGTGGATACGGCCGCCATCTCCGCGGTCGGCCGCTGTAGATCGGTGGTGATGACGGCGTCATATACCGCGGATTGCGCCATTGCTTCGAATTGTGCCCACATCGGTGATCGCTGAGCGTCGGCGACCACCGCCTGCGGAAGGCCCACCCATTCGATCTGGAAGGTCGCTACCACCGCCCCCGCATCGCCAGCGTCGAGCAGCGCCTGAAGACGGGCAGGAAGATCAACCGGCAGGGCAGGCTGATCCTCATCGAAGCGAAATGGCGGTTCATACAGGTAGAGCCGCTCCCCGGCCACGCCATCGGCGACAGCCTTAAGGGCCAAAATGGCGCCAGAGGAGAATCCGAACACTGATGCCGAGCCGCCGGCCGCCTCGATGAGCGCCTGGAGATCCTCAACCTCGCGCTCGATGCTGTAAGGCGCGGTGTCGCTGCTCTTCCCGCGGCCACGACGATCATAGGTGAGCACCGTGTGATCGGAACTAAGCTCCGCGGCCAACGGTGTGAAAGTATCCCGCAGATTGAACACGCCAGCTACGAAGACGATCACCGGGCCGCTGCCGGCGATGTCGTAGTCGATGGTAGTGCCGTCCACTGACGCGACCGACGCCATAACACTCCCCACTTCCGGGTTGATCCACTGACTGAAGCAAATAGACCACGGTGCCGGTCGAAAATCATCCCGCCATTCGTCCCGAGGCTGCACCTCACGACTCCACGGCGCCACCAAACAACCGTCTGACTCCCCACCTCTTTCAATGCCTACCGCAAGCCGACCCTGCACTGGGACTGCTCACCCACGTGGCGTCAGTGCCGCGTCTCTAGGCACGACGGCTCGACTTACGCCGCGCAGAACTCATTGCCTTCGGGGTCTTGCATGACCCACCAGCGTCCTGCAGGTCCCTTATCGACCTCGCGTATGCGGGTTGCCCCCAGCTTCTCCTGCCGGGTCACCAGCTTATCGAGGGCCCCAGGCTCACTATGGACGTCGATGTGCAAGCGCTTCTTACCGGATTTCCCCTCAGGAACCTCCTGGAACAGCAGTCTCCGACCGCGGCGATGCCGCTGGTCTCGTCGAACGGATCCTCGGAGTGTCGTATCGCGGCGTAGCCGCGAAAGATTCGGCGGCCGCGGTACTCAACGACAGCCTCCGAGCCGATGTGGCCTGCGGCCAGCAGCTGCGAGATGAGCGCGCTGGGGTCCTCCACCTCGTACTCCAAGGCCACAGCTCAGAAGTCCGCGAGGGCGGGCGCGTTCGTGCTGTCGATGACCAACTTCCAACCCAGTGGCATTCGGCCAGTCTCCCGGGAGTCCAACGACCCGTCCAACCGTAGAAGGCTGGCCGCCCGGAACCCGGGGACCGTTTATCGTGCATCAGCTGGAAGTACTAGCGTCCCGCTCCTTTCGTCCCCCCTCGGTCAGGGCAGGGTGACAATCTCGGCGCGGGTGAGGTGACCGTACTCGATCTCGAGGACACCAAGGGTTCGATGAGGCTGGCGGCGTTTGTCGGTGGGTGAGCCGGGGTTGAAGATCCGGAAATTACCGTCGACTGCCTGCAGCGGGATATGCGAGTGACCGTAGACGACGAGGTCGATCCCGGGGAATCGGCGGCGAAGTCGCGCCAGCCGACCATCCCTCGGCCCTGCGTCGTGGATCATGCCTACCCGCAGGCCGGCCAGGTCAAGTTCGGCCGTTTCGCTGGCTCCCCACGCACTGACGTCGGGGCCGTCGTTGTTGCCGAGGACGGCATGCACTGGCGCGTAGGCCGACAACTCCTCGAGTACGCTCGCCACGCAGACGTCGCCGGCGTGCAAGATCACCTCAGCCGCGAAGAGGTGTTCGGCCACCCCCGGCGGGCAGCGCTTCCAGAATCGCGGGGCGTGTGTGTCGGAGAGGACCACGATGCGCATCGACTCATCGTTCCAGCCCGACGAAAGCTGCATCGCATCCACCGTCGCTGACGATCGCCATGTGATGAGGAGAGGATGAGACTCATGCCGATCCTGCCCGCCGAGCGTGACCCCGACTGATCACCGTGCGCCGCGGCGGAACGCTGACCGACGAGCATCACCGGCTGCTGGCGGTGTGGGCTGCCCTATGCGCCGAACACGTCTTGCACCTTTTCGACGAGGAGCAGCCGCGCGATACCCGACCGCGCGACGTCATCAATGTCGGTCGCGCGTGGGTCCGCGGCGAGGTGCGCATGACTTCGAGACGACTCTGCCGAGCGCGGTCGAGGAACTGGTCCGACAGCGGGAGGAGCGTCAGCGCGCCTGAGCACCGCGCGGTCGCTCGCATTGGGGTGGATCGCCCACCAACAAAGACCGAGCGCTTCTTTGAGGGCTTCCGGAAAGCTTGTTGAGAGTCACATATCGAAAGGCTCGCCAGCGCTCACGTCGGCTAGCGTACGGGCAGCCAAGAAGGAGGCGCGAGGGCGGGCTTACCGAAGGATCTCGACGAGCAGCACCCACGCATCCAACACCGCCATCAGTATGCAGAGCAGGACGCCAGGGACCAGCCAGTAGAGCCCGACTCCGGTAAGGAGTAATAGCGATAGCCAGCGACCAGCAGCGGCATGACCGCGACCTGGGCGAGCACGATACGGCCGGCCAAGAGACCGCGTGATGGCCCGACTCGGCCGCGCACCGCACCAACATGGATCCCGATCAGGATTAACCAGGGGAGCAGCCCAAATACCAGCAGCTCCGTGCCGAGCGCTCTCGGCGACTGGCCGGGCACCAACCCGA
>JBKPTR010000272.1:0-13831 GCA_046735615.1 Actinomycetota bacterium | reverse complement strand
CGGAGTCCTGGCCCACAACCTCGCCAAGATCGCCGCGCTGACCGCCTAACCGGCCGCCAGCGGCAACCACGGTAGCCGAACACCCATACCCCGAATCCGGCCAACAGCGGCCAACCCACTTCTTCAGGTCCTAGTAACTAGGTCGTTCGGGCACCTGTCATGAATCCGCCGTCGAGGAGCGAATGTGTCCGGTGGAAGCAAGGATGGCGACCACAGCAGCTCGTCCTCGGGGGTCGCCATCGCAGCCTGACGTGAGACAGTTTGATCACCTCGAACATCGGCGACCAAGCACCGGCAACCCGGCCGGGAAGGAGGGGCATGAATCTCGAGAAGGTCATTTTCGGCTTCTTCGTGCTGCTCGCGGCAACGCTCAACTTCGGGTTCTTCATCGGAGACATCGCTAATCCGGATCTGCACAACATCTACGAGCTGTTCGCCGCGCTCGCTGTCAGCCTGATTGCCACCGTGCTGAAGTTCGGCGACCGCACGCAGATCGGCGCGGTGCACCTGGCGACCAGTCTGGTAGCGGATCTGCAGCTGGTCGCGGCCACCGTCGTCTGGGTCTGGGCCAGGGAGATCTCGGCGCAGGGCATGACTGCAACCCATACGGCCAGCATGGTCTCCCTGTCCGGTGGCGCACTGCTGGCCAACCTGGTCTCGGTCGTGCTGCTGGTGACGGAGACCGTCACGTTCCACCGCGGTTGAAGCTGGTGCACAAGTGAGCAACCCCCTGCTTGTCTTCTGGGCTCAGCTGTTCGGCCGTCGCCAGCCGAGCGCCCCGTCGCGCGTGCACATCGAGTCGTCGAGCCAGGCATCCTCGACGATCTTCCTCGTCATGCGGCGAATGCGGGCGCCGCTGATCATCCTCATCGTCATCTTCTCGGTGAGTGTGGTCGGCCTCACGCTGATCCCCGGTATTGGTCCGGATGGCCAGCCCGCGCGCATCAGTCTCTTCGAAGCGTTCTACTTCATGAGCTACACGGCGACCACAATCGGGTTCGGTGAGCTGCCGTGGCCGTTCACACCCGCGCAGCGGCTCTGGGTCACCTTCTCGATCTACCTCTCGGTGGTCGGCTGGGCTTACGCGATCGGCTCCTTGCTGACGCTTGTCCAGGACCGGTCGTTCCGGCATGCGCTGGCGCTGCGGCGGTTCACCCGGAAGGTGGCGCGGCTGCGTGAGCCCTTTCTGTTGATGGCCGGCTATGGACGCGCGGGCGAGCTGCTCGCCAAGGCCTTCGACGCGCTCGGACAACAGCTCGTGGTGATCGACGATTCTTCCGACCGGATCGACGCCCTCGATCTTGGGTCCTATCACGCGGACATCCCTGGCCTGGTGGCCGACGCCGCCAATCCGCACCACCTGAGCGCAGCAGGTCTCGAGCATTCGTCCTGCGCCGGCGTGCTGGCGCTCACCAACGACGATGAGACTAATCTCGCCGTCACGATGACAGCGGCGCTGCTGCGTCCTGACCTTCCCGTCATCTCGCGGACCGTCTCGGCCCCGATAGCGGAGCGGATGCATGCCTTCGGGACGCCGGCGGTGATCAACCCGTTCGACCGATTCGGCGACCATCTGCGGCTCGCCTTGAACGCGCCGGCGTCCTACCAGCTGCTCACCTGGCTCGAGGCCGGTCCGGGCGCGGAACTGCCCGAGCGTGGCCGTCCACCCACCGACGGCCGATGGGTGATGTGCGGATACGGTCGCTTCGGTCGGGAGGTCACCGCGGATCTGCGGGCAGCGGGCCTCGAGGTCACCATCATCGAACCGGCCGAGCGGGGTGAGCCCGAGCCAGGAGTGGTCGTCGGGGACGCCTCCGATCCGGGGGTGCTGGCCAGGGCGGACCTCGGAAGCGCTGCCGGGCTCGTGGCCGGCACCGACAACGACACGACCAACCTCTCGATGCTTGTCACCGCGCGCCGTCTGAACCCCCAACTGTTCCTGGCCGCGCGACAGAACCGGCCGACCAGCGCGGCCCTATTCGAGGCCATGCGGGTGGACGCCCTCTTGGTGCCGACCGAGGTGGTTGCGCACGAGGTGTACGCCCAGGTCAGCACGCCGATGCTGTGGCGCTTCATCCAGGAGATGCCGGCGCGGGGCGATCAGTGGGCGGCCGATCTTATCCAGCGGCTGCGGCACAACTGCGGTCACGAGCTGCCCGCGCTCTGGAAGGTCAAGCTGGACCGGGACCAGGCGCCGGCTCTCGACGGCTGGCTCGCGGAAGGCAGAGTCGTCCTGGGGGACCTGCTGCGGAGCCCCGAGGATCGGGAGCGGCGACTCCGGGTGGTCCCATTGCTGCTGCTCCGCGATGGCGAAGCCGTCCTCACACCAGACGGCGAGACGGTGCTAGCCCGCGACGATGAGCTGTTATTCGCCGGGCACAGCTCCGAGAGGCGAGAACTCGAGAGCACCCCTGGTGGTCGACTCGACTGGAGCGTACGTGCTGTTCGATCAGCACATTCCATCGAGCTGGGTTTGGCGCACATTGTCCCGGAAGAAGCCCACGCCGAGCACGTTTGACGACCGCGGAGGCACGACCAGCCGTCATGGTTAGTGTGCGGCCATGTTCAAGCCTGAGTCGTCTATTGCTCACGCCGATCGTGACCACCAGATGGCCGGTTGAGCGGTATGGCGGAGGTGGCGCTGGAGGCTGACACTTGGCCCGACCACAGCGGGGATGGGAGATCAGCGATGGTGACCGTCAACACGACTACGCCGGGGCCGCGATGCGGAGCGCCGCGAATCCCCTGCCGGGTCAAGTCGAGCGGTAACGGGTCTTGCGGCGCTTGCGAGGTTCGCGCCGCGACCTCTCGTCCTCGATCTGTCGGATCAGGTCTCTGCGCACGTCCGCGAGGGCATGATCAAGGTCGCGCGCGTGGGAGGTGGCCACGAGGTGAGCCCGTCCCGCTAGCCAGGCTTGGAGGGTGACCTTCTGGTCCGGGCCCTCGGTGTCTTTCAACGACACCTCGAGGTCGACCTGGTCGTGTTCCCATCCAGACAGGTTCGGCGTGAGCACGGACAGGGCCCCGACTATGCGCGGCCGGTCGACTTCTGCGAAGCCGGCGCCGATGCGCAGACGCTCGTCCAGGGTCCTTGTTGGGCTGTCCTCGGATCCACTCATCAGGTGCGCTTCTCCCGTAAGTTCAGCGTATGACGTCGTACCGAACAGCCGCACTGCGGCATCCGGTAGTCACGTACGGATGCGCCTCTGCGGAGCCGTTACGGCCCCACACATGGTGGACTAGTCGCGGCCACCGCCCGCACGCTGGATCTGCTCGAGGCTGGTTTGGCTGTCTCGACGGCGGCCAGATCCGGAAGCATTTGCGTCAGGCGGTCAGCCAGCCGCATTGCAAGCAGTGTGCTCTGAAGCCCATGCTCCAGCGGTACGCCGATGCCGAGATCGGTCGCAAGGGGAGAGCCCCGATCACCTCCGCAACGCGGATGCGCCCGCTCGACAAGCACGTGAGCTGACGGCTCCGCCTGTGGGTTGAAGCAGCTCGGCGGGCATCTATTTTGTACCCGCCGGGCCTATGGCCTGGCCTGGGGTACCACCACGCCACGCCATATCGGATAGTTACCCCGATAAGACCTCGGGCTATCACGCCACCGGGCTCTCTGTTGGGCTTGAGACCAAACCCCAAACCGGCGCGGCAGGCTCGTTAGTGCAATACCCGGCGTGTACCAACCTGAGGATCTTGGCGGCCTGCCGCTCGTTTCGGGAGGCAGCCCGCAGCACCTCGTAGGTCACAAGTGGCCACGCCTAACAATGGTCGGGCACAGCGTGTGGAGCATCGCGGCACCCATAGCGTTCGTCGAACCGCTGCTGCCCACTCGCGCGTACCCCGTGGCTCGGGCCGGCCGGGGCTGGTGATCACCGCGGTTGGGTACCTCGCCGGCTGATTGGTGATCGGCAGGTTCATATTCAGGCGCCGCGCCCTCTCGATCGCATGCGGGTAGTTGCCCTCGGCCCGTGAGTGCGAGATCATCACCGTGCCGAATCCGGCCGATCGGCATATCCAACTAGGAGGGCAACTATGAGCGTCTACCGGGTGATCGACGTCGTCGGCACGAGCACGACCTCCTGGGAGGAGGCTGCCGCTGACGCGATCAAAACGGCGAGCCAGTCGGTCCGGGACCTTCGGGTCGGCGAGGTTATCAAGCAGGACATTCACGTCGGGGACGGCGGCGAGCTCATCTACCGCACGAAGATCCAGCTGTCCTTCAAGTACGAGCACACCTCGTAGAGCGCGTCAGGCGCGCGCCCTCGTCGCTTGGGCTCGGTCGGTAGTCATCATCGGTAAACACCGAAGCCAACCACGTCTGGGTCGCTCAGGGACGATCATCTAGATACTCGGCGGCGACTCGCTTCGGCACGACCATGCGCCACGCGTCGACGACGAGCTCCAGCATCTCTGCCTGGTCGATCGCGTCCAGCCACACTCGGACCCAGTTGTAGCGCAGGTCGGACTGAATCGGCATGAAGAACTTCTCTGGATGGGCGGCGACCAGTGCGGCGCGCTCATCCTTCGGAAAGCCGAAGCCCATCGACAGCTCGTCTCGGCTGAGTGCCACATAGACGATCCGGCCTACCCGAAACTTGACCTGATCCCGGACCAGCGCCTCTTCGGTCCGCGGCAACGACAACGCAACCGTCCGGATGTCATCTGGGGTCACCATTGCGCTGCTACCGCCCGATCGGGCGCCAGCAGGACGTCGCCGAGAAGGAAGCCGGTCCAGGCATCCTCACCGCTCGGCAGCTCCCGCCAGCCCAGCGCCCGGTAGAACGAGCGGAGAACGCCGCCCAGCGTAACGATGGACAATCGGGCGGGACCTCGGTCATGGTTCGGATCTTGTCAGAACCGGAGGACGTACTGGACGGCGACGTTGGAATCCGCCCCGACGCCGGATGGCGGCGCGCAGGTCAACGACGACCGGAGCGAGCGGGATCGACAGCGATCACAATCGAGCCCCGGTCCAAGAGGGCCCGGCTTGATCCGGTTGTCGTTTACTGCTGTCAGGACGCTTCTGTCCGCTGTGATTACATCGGCCGCAACTTCTTGCGAGAGCCAAGATGGAGGCGATCAGCGATTCTTGGTAGGCCTTCTGCCAGAAGCGATGTGGGTGGTTGTCGACTCTGAATTGTCGAAGACGAGGACGGCGATGGGCGCGTAGCCCGACTGCCGAATCACGGCCATGGCGGTCAGGAGTGAGGTCCAGACGTCAGGTCCGGGGACGGTGAGATGCAACTCCAGCTGCCCCTTGGTATTGATGGTCACCTGGGGTTGGAACTCAAGGAGGCGGTGACCTAAGTTTCCGGCGAGGTCGGCGACGAAGTCGTCGCGAATAACAAATTGGTCGAACTTGGCCCGCACCTCATATCCAAATGCCGGAGGTATGCCCGGGCTCAGCGGGTGCGGGTCGCCCGATGCGGTCATGGTCGTTTTTTTCCAGATCGGCTGTGTGTCATGCCGTCGCGCGCCCCTGGGTGCGGTGGGCGGTGTGGACCATGGCTTTCAGGGAGTTGCGGTCTGTTCGGCTGATCGTCAGAGCACGTTCGGTCTCTTCGAGAGCGAAGCGGTGGGTGATGACGTCGGTGACGTTGATCGCGCCGCTGCTGATCAGCTCGAGGGCCAGTGGATAGGTGTTGGCGTAGCGGAACACGCCGGTCACGGAGAGCTCTCGTCCCTGCACGAGGGCAACGTCCAAAGTCACGGTGTCGGCGCCCATTCCCACCAAGGCGACCCGGCCAGCCGGGGCGAGCGCTCGCATCCCGCCGGTGAGAGCGGCGGGTGCGCCGGAGCATTCCAGGAGCACGTCGAACTCCTCCTCGAGCGGAGTTCCAGCCCGCGCGGTCCGCAAGCCGAGGTCGCGTGCCCGGGCGAGCCGGAAGTCGCTGATGTCGGTGATCACCGGGGTCTCGGCGCCCAGGGCGCGCGCAACCTGGCCTGCGAGGAGGCCGATCGGCCCGGCGCCGGTGATCAGAACCCGGTCGCCGCCGGTTACGGCGCTCTTGCGGGCAGCCCAGATCCCAACCGACACCGGTTCGGCCATCGCGGCCTGTTCAGCCGTCAGCCCAGGCGGGGCGGGATGGGCGAAGGTGGCGTCAATGGTCACGTAGCGGCTGATCGACCCGTCCACAGGCGGCGTGGCAAAGAAGACGACCCGCGGGCATAGGTTGTAGCGGCCCTGCAGGCATTGCGTGCAGGTTCGGCAGGGGACGCCCGGCTCAAGCGCAACGAGTTCGCCGACCCTGTTTCGGTCGACGCCTCCGCCGACGTCGACCACAGTCCCGGCGGACTCGTGACCGATGATCATTGGATCGACCACGACATAGTCGCCGATGCGACCGTGCTCGTAGTAGTGGACATCTGAACCGCAGATCCCGATGGCAGCAATTTCGACCAAGACATGACCAGGGGCCGGTTTCGGGACCGGCCGGTCCTCGATCCGCACATCGTGCGGTCCGTACAGCACGGCACTGGGGTTTAACATCGGCATCTCCTTCGACGTGTAGCGAAAGACGGCGCCTCGACACGGATAGAAGCCAGAGCCAACAGAAGACGCCGCTGGTCCCGAAGCCTAAGTACGGTTCCGGGCCACCTCTAGCGCCTGCGAAGGCAACTACTGATACTTTCTTGCACAATCTGGGTCAACCCAGTTCCGATTGGGCTCGTAGAAAGACCAGAATGGTGCGTACGCGGAAATCAGTCGTTCAAGCCCGCCGACTTGTCGGAAAGCCTGCCGCCCGCGAGCTCGTGCCGACAATGCCTGGTACATCGGCCCGCTGGCACATGCATGGCTATCCCGGCCCGTACTGCCGCTGGCACTACCATCCCGAGTTCGAGATCCACCTGATCCAGCACGGGACCGGCCGGTCTATCGTCGGAGACCACATCGGCCGCTTCACGGCTGGACACCTCGTCCTGGTCGGTTCGAACCTGCCGCACGACTGGATCAGTGATGTCGGCGACGGCGAGCACATCACCAACCGGGACGTCGTCTTCCAGTTCCACCCGCAGTGGATCCGTGATTGCCAGCAACTGTTGCCCGAGTTGCGAGCCGTCGACCCCCTTCTTGATCGCGCCGCCCGCGGCATCGAGTTCACCGGACCCACAGCCGTGGCTGCCGCCCCGCAGTTGCTCGCGATCGGCGACAGCGCTGGAATCGACCGCCTCTACCACATTCTGGCGCTGCTCGACATCCTCAGTGCCGCCCCACCCGGGGAAGCCCAACTCTTGGCCAGCCCCTGGATACCGCCTCTGGACAAAGGCGGGACCGACGACCTTATCGACGAGGCGCTCAACTACATCTTCACCAACAGCGCAGGCGAGATCACACTGGCCGACGTCGCCGCCCGAGTCGGCATGTCTGAATCCGGCTTCTCCCGCTACTTCCGCCGATCAGCCGGCCAGAGCTTCAGCGATACCGTCCGCAAACTGCGGCTCGCGCACGCCTGCCAGCTCCTGGAGAACACCGACGAACCCATCTCCACCATCTGCCATCGAACCGGCTATCAGAACCTCTCCAACTTCAATCGCCAGTTCCGCCGGGAATACGGCACCACGCCCGGCCAGTACCGCCGAATACACCAAGACCGAGAAGTCGTGCTCGCCGGTTCGAACCCGGCCCAACTCGAACGCTGAAGCCGCTCAACGAGGACTTCATCACCGCAGGTTGTCACCAGCCAGCGGGCCGTTCCACCAACGTCGGAATTCAACATGAGCTGAATTGGTCGTAGCACGGACGACCACGAGAGTGTCGGCTTGCGGAACCCTCAGGTCCCAGTTCGCGGAGACGCCCATACGGGTCGGGCGCGAGCCAACACTCCTCACGAATCACCGTGCGCGCAAGCTATTCCACGCTGTCCGCCGTTGTGCGCAAGACGCTGAGGGATCAGAGCTGCTCGGGAGCGGGAGCTTGCCGTCTCGCTCGGTGTCGTGACCGGCAATCGCGGCACAACACTTTCAGAGGCCGACGCCTGCTGTTTGGCCGGTCTCAGCTCAGGGGCCTTCACGGCTGGCTGCCTTCCTGCTGGTCGGATTCGGCGCTGAGGTGGCGTCAGGCTCTAGCGACAGCACCATGGCAATCTCGTCGCCCGATTCGGGGTCGGAGCTGCGTGATGGGCGCCTGTAGTCGGTGGTGCGGAACCCGAAGTTGTTGGCGAAGCCGACCGCTCGCCCGTTGTCGGTCCCCACCCAGTAGTAGAGCTGCTGATATGCCTTCTTTGTTGCCAGAGCCGCCGCAGCCTCGACGAGTCGCCAGGAGACGCCGGTACCCCTTGCCTCTGGGACGACATACAAGCCGAAGACCTCTGCCGCTGAGGGCTCCTGCTCGTACGGTCCGAGGCTGACGATTCCCTGTGGTGCCGGGCCTCGTTCGGCCAGCAGCCGCTGCGACCGGGTCATCCGATCACGCCAGAACTGCTCGTCACGATCAGCTTCATCGGCCAGGTTCGCAGTAAACGAACCGGGAGATTCTGCCAAGGCGCGCAAGCGGACGTCGCGGTACAGCGACCACTCAGACTCGTCCAGCACCCGCACCGTGATCTCGGTCATGTCCATAGTGTCCCTCCGTCGAGACCGGCGACGGTTGGTGCCGGTTAGGCCGTGGTCGACGTAGCTGAGACCTGGGGCCGCCGTCGTCGTCTCGAAGTGCAACGGACCGACAAGGGCGAGCGGGAGCTCGCCGCGTCAGCGGGGATCCCGGAGGGCCTGCGCCGGGCAGTGTGCGATGATCGCGGCCATCGCAGTGCGGAACTGTTCGCGGTCGTGCGGTGCGAGGGGCGACAGGAGTTGTTCGAGTTCCATGGTCATTTCGCCGTGAAAGGCGGTTGCTGCGCGCTGACCGGCGTCGGTCAGCATTACGTGTAGTGCACGCCGGTCGCCGTGGACGGGCGTTCGCTTGGCCAGGCCGCGCCGCTCGACCCTGTCCACCAGGCCGGTGAGCGCCGCCTTCTCCACGCCGAAGCACTGTGCCAGTTCGGCCATTCCCCTGGGGCCCTCTGCCACGATGCACAAGAATCTGGCCTGAACAGGCGTGAGGTCGTGGCGCTGGGAGATCCGCGCATAGACGCCTTGCACCAGGCCGGAAAGTTGGACGAGCCCGGTGGCGGCGTCGGCAGGCGCATCATCGCCACCGTCGTGTCGTCCCTCGCCGTCACACCGCTGTCCAGGGGCCTGCTTCAAGGCCCTGGCTTGCAGGTTGTCGTCCACGGAGCTATCGTACAGAACGCAGATAGTTAATGACACGTACAGTATATGCTATGAACAGCTTTTAGGAGACTGCCATGTCCTTCACCGAGGAAGAGATCGCATACCTGCGGACGCAGCGGCTGGCCCGTATTGCCACCGTCGCTGCGGACGGCCAGCCAGACGTGATGCCGGTGGGATACCAGTTCGACGGGAAGTATTTCTACGTCGGCGGCATGAACCCGGTAAGGACCCGGAAGTTCCGGAACGTGCGGGCCGGGAACACGAAGGTAGCTCTCGTCATCGACGATCTGGTATCCGTCAATCCGTGGACGGTCCGCGGCGTACGGATCTACGGCAATGCTGAATTCCTCGTTCGTCAGGAAGGCCAGTTTGGGCCGGGCCAGTACATGCGGATTACGCCCACCGTTTCGTGGAGCTGGAACCTAGAGGGTCGTCCGACCACGCACAACCAGAAGGTCGTCTACCGGCGCGCTGTCCACGAAGCTGCCGTTAGGCAAAGCGCGTAGCAGAGGAAGTTCATGATGAGTGTTAAGGGACCCGTGCTCGTTGTTGGCGGCACCGGAATGCTCGGCGGACAGGTGGTGGCCGAGTTGCTCTCCCGCGGCGAGCGGGTACGCGCGCTGGTGCGGCCGACGTCGGACGCCACACGCCTAGAACGAGCCGGCGCGGAGATCGCCCGCGGGGACATGATGGACCCTGCCTCGCTGCTGAAGGCGATGGATGGCGCGGACGCGGTGATCAGCACAGCCGCCGGCTACACCCGGCACAGCAAAGGCGACACCGACAAGATCGACACGATCGGCAACCGCAACCTCGCCGACGCAGCGAGCCGGTCCGGCGTACGCAGATTCGTCTTGACCAGCATCCTGACCTGCGACCAGACCCCGCAGGTTCCTCACTTCTGGCATAAGAAACTCGCCGAAGATCGACTGGAAGAGCTGGGTGTCCCGTTCGTGTCGCTGCGGCCCGGCGCGTTCTTGGACCTGATCATCCGGATGGGTGGCGATCCATTCGCCAAGCGCCGGCTGATGTGGTTCGGTTCTCCGACGGTCCCACTCACCTTCGTGCTCACCCAGGACCTGGCTGGCTACCTGGCCGACGCTGTCGACGCGCCCGGTGTGGAGGGGCAGCGCATCGACATCGGTTGGGATCGGCCGGTAAGCATCGAAGAGATCGCGCAGATTTCCGGTCGGCTGCTCGGTCAGCAGATCCGAGTGCGGACCATCCCCGCTGACCTGATCATTGCAGCTGGGGCGGTTGTCGGTAAGTTCAGCCCGATTGTCAAGGACATGGTCGCCATGATGCGCTGGTTCCAGACCGGTCGGTTCGTCGCCGACCCGAGTCGCCAGCGCGACGTATTCGGCCAGGTACCTACCGCGGAGGACGCCATCGCCAGGCTCGTCGGCAGCCTAGGACATACCGTCACCGCTTCATGACAGCGATGCGCCAGCTACAGGCAGACGGGTTGATCGGCCATCTGGGCTGGCCGGGCCAACGCATTGGTCCTCTCCTGACTAAGTCAATTCAGTGATGAGGGGAGGGCTTCCGATTGCTTGTCCAGTTGGTCCAGCGCCTTGTCGATGATCGTTGCGAGGGCATCGATTTCCTCAGGGCTCAATGCGTCGAAGACCAGGCGGCGAACGGTGTTGACATGACCCGGTGCTGCCCGTTCGATGGCCGCGCGGCCCCGCGGTGTGATCACAACGAAGGCGCCGCGGCCGTCCTCGGCACACTCCACCCGCTGCACCAGGCGCCGCGACTCCATGCGAGTCACGTGGTGGGAGACTCGGCTGCGCTCCCACTGCAGGAGCCGGGCCAAATCGGTAACCCGCACCCGACCCGCAGGGCTATCGGTGAGGTGGACCAGTACTTCGAAGTCCGGCATAGATAGGCCGGCATCGTTTTGTAGCTCTCTTTGCAGCGTGGCCGACAGCCGCGCGTTCAGCGTCAGCCATCGCCGCCATACGCGTTCCTCCTCCGCGGTCAGCCACCGGACATCAGAGCTCATGGCACCGATAGTACGCCGGAATAGTTGACATGTCACCGAAGTTGGAGTTGAATGTATGTGACACGTCACTAATCAGGCGTAATCCCAAGACCTTAGGAGCACGACATGACCACGACCAACACCATCCCCACCACCCTGTCCGACCTGCCCGGCACGTACGTCATCGACCCGGCCCACACCCGCATCGGGTTCGTCGCCCGGCACGCGATGGTCACCAAGGTCCGCGGCGCGTTCAACGAGTTCGAGGGCAGCGCGGTCGTCGACGGCACCGACTTCACCAAGTCGACCGGCCAGCTGACCATCCAGGCGGCCAGCATCGACACCCGCAACGAGCAGCGCGATGCCCATCTGCGCAGCAACGACTTCCTCGCCATGGAGGAGTACCCGCAGATCACCTTCGTCGCCACCGACGTCCGCCAGGCCGGCGCGACCACCCTGGAGGTCACCGGTGACCTGACCATCAGAGGCGTCACCAACTCGGTCACGATTCCGTTCGAGTTCGAGGGCGCGGCCACCGACCCGTTCGGCAACCTGCGGGTCGGGTTCGAGGGCTCCGCGGTCATCAACCGCAAGGACTACGGCATCACCTGGAACGCCGCGCTCGAGACCGGCGGCGTCCTGGTCAGCGACAAGATCACTCTCGAGTTCGAGGTCTCCGCGATCAAGACCGCCTGACCTTCACGAACCGACCCCTTCCGTCGGGACCGATCGGCTACCTCGCGATCGGCCCCGGCGGCGAGCTGCCTTCGAATTTGCGGTCTGTCAGCAGACCGGGCAAGTTGCCACGTCAGGTGCGGTCAGGGAGATAAGGCGAGCGATGAACTTTGCAGCAAGGAAAGCCGTGCAGGTCGCAACTAAGGCGAACGTGTGGCTGTATCGGCGCACCAACGGCCGGATCGGGGGCCGGGCATGAACGGACGGCCACTGCTGTTGTTGACGGTGCCCGGTCGTCGGAGCGGCACGCTGCGTACAGTGCCGGTTCTCTACTTCGACCACAGCGGTGGATATCTGGTTGTCGGTACGGGCATGGGCTCCAAGACAACACCGCAGTGGTTTCGAAATCTCCAGGCTGCCGGTCGGGCCCGAATCCGTATCCGGGAGCGGGAGCACGAGGTTGATGCGCATGTCGCGGCTGACCCTGAGCGAGCGCAGTTGTGGGGCAGATCGCCGCCGAGGCACCTAGCTTCGCGAGGTTTCAGGTACGCACTGGCCGTATCTTCCCGATTGCAGTATTGATGACCCGCTCCATGGCCGACTGACTCAGATGCTCAATCCTTCTGCCACTCAAGATTGAACGTCGGAGGCTGTACTCACCGCGGAGCTCGGTGCTCGCCCGACCCACTGAGCCCGCCAGGCCGGCGCTTCGAACGGAGCCCCGTAGTAGCAGGTCTCCCGCACCACCAGCCCATCGCGATACTCATGGATCAGCACCGTGTAGTAACGATCTCCGGCATAGTCGAAGATCATCTCCGTAGCCCACAGGTCCCCCGAACCAATGATGCGGCGCAGGGTGGCGGTGGGCGATGCTGTCGGACGAGCCAGGCGAAGCGCCCGGATATTTTGCTTGCCCCGGATCACCTCACCCGATTGCGGCCATTCGATGATGACGTCGTCATGGTAAATGGCGTCGAAGGGCTCCATCTCCTGAGTGCTGATCGCCTCCACCAACCGCCGGATCCCGGCCCGCCTCGATTCGTCGTCCATCTCTGCTCCTTCTTCGGACGGTGTGCTGGTAACTCCATCAAGCACAGTTGCTCGCCACGCTGTCCCGCGGATAGAGGCCCCGGTCCTGATCGGCCGGGATACTCGCCAGATCAATCCACGCGCCGTCGAGGACCTTCCCGGCCGCGCGGGACTAGGGCCTCTGGCGGCGGGACAGGACGCCGGTGAAGCTGCTGGTCAGTGCCAAATCAGGCGAGTCGAGGTCCTAGGAAGGTAAAAGCGTGAACGTATCTCGATGGATAGCAACAGCTGGTGCGGCCTGTCTTGTGGCTGGGCCGGTCGGCCAGTTCGTGCAGTATCTGGTGACTCCGATCGACGAGGGGGTCTCGGCCTACGCCCAGGTCGCCCAGGCGGCCGCGCACCTGGTGCGGATGCGTTGGTCCATCCCGCTGGACCTCTTCATCTTGTTGGTTGCGCCGGCGGTGCTCTATGCAGGAGCGCTGGCAGGTGCCCGGGTGTCGAAGCTGGCCGCCGCCGGCGCGGGGCTGGTCTTCGCGAGCTGGCTAGGCGCCGGGTACTTGTTGGGCAGTGACATCCTGCTGTACCTGGCTGCTACAGCTCCGGATCAGACAGCTGCCGCGGCCCTGGTGGACGGATACCTCTCCTATCCACTCGTGGAGGGCGTGGTCGTCGCCTACGTGATGGGTCACATAGTCGGGTTCCTGCTGCTTGGCGTGGCGCTGTGGCGAGCGCGGGCCGTCCCGCGGTGGGCGGCGAGCGCCGTGGCAGTGTGGCCCTTCCTCGAGGTGCTCGGCGAGGCAAGCGGCATCCGCGTACTGGCCGCCACAGGTTTCGCCCTGCTTGCCGTCGGGTTCGGCGCATGCGCGGTTGAGGTTGTCCGTCAGTTAGTCGGTTTACAAGGATCGGACAATCTGTCCACCATCGCGTCTA
>JBKPTR010000271.1:0-20493 GCA_046735615.1 Actinomycetota bacterium | reverse complement strand
GGAGATTGAAGACTCCACGGGTCGGATCTCCCACCTAGTCGCAGCGGCCAAGCAGTATTCCCAGATGGATCGGGCAGCACATCAAGACATCGACGTTCGCGACGGTCTGAAGAGCACGCTGATCATGCTTAACCACAAGATGAAGGAACGAGGAAACATCACCGTCGTCAAGGACTTCGACGACTCGCTGCCGACGATTCCGGCGCATCCCGCAGAGCTCAACCAGGTCTGGACCAACCTGATCGACAACGCCATCTATGCCATGCCGAACGGTGGAACGCTGACCGTCCGGACATCGCGGGAGAGCGGCTGGGTGCTGGTTGAGATCTGCGATACCGGAGTCGGCATACCAGAAGAGATGCAGCAAAAGATCTTCGAACCGTTCTTTACCACTAAGCCGGTTGGCGAGGGTACCGGCCTGGGTCTTGACATCTCCTATCGGGTAATTGTCCAGCGGCATGGCGGCGACCTGCGGGTCAAGTCCCATCCCGGCGACACCTGCTTCCAGGTCAGGCTCCCGCTTACCGAACCTCCTTCGTTCGGCTGAGCGTTCAGGCCGCCAGCGCAGCTGGCAGTTCAGCCGCGTGCACCACGACAAGCGAGGTGACGGCTCGGGTGAGACAGACGTACAGCCGCCGGAGTCCCGTCACCTGATCAGGTTCGCCGGCGACGATCTCGGCCGGCTCTGCCAGCACCACGTGATCGAATTCCAGGCCCTTGGCTAGCGATGCCGGAACCAAGATTGGCTTGAGATGCTGCGTGTCCTCTGCATCCGTGCTGGTCAGATCGGCGCGATCGTCGAATATTTGGGGATCTTCGCCGAGCAGGTCGTAGTCCAGTTGCTGGCGCTCTAGCATCCGTCGGACGCCGGGCACGGCAGCGTCGGCAACGATCACTCCGACGGTGCCTTCGTTGCGCATCGTCTGTGCGATCGCCCCAACGAGTTCCTCGCCGATCCGGCTGGTGCGCCGAACATCGAGTTCTCCGCGGTGTCGCCGTACCGAGTGCGGCGGTCTCAGTGCCGGCGCGATCTTCGGCAGCAGCCGAGCCGCGAAATCGATCACTGCGCCGGGCACTCGAAACCCGGCGACGAGCTCGGAGATCGCGGCGTCAGGATGGCCGAGATGTGCGAGCGACTCGCGCCAGGAACGGGTTGCCCACGGCGTCGTCGCCTGAGCAAGATCACCGAGGACGGTGACCGAACCGGTGCTGGCACGACGCCCGACGGCCCGCAGCATCATCGGCGACAGATCCTGCGCTTCGTCGACGATCACATGGCCGCGGCTCGGCGTACGCTGCAGCAGGTCGGCGACCTCGTCGATCATGACGGCATCAGCGAGTGACCAGCGGGCAGCGGCCGCTGATCGAGGTGGTTTCTTCATCATGATCAGTTGCTGCTCTTCAGAGCTCAGAATGCCGTCGCCGGCGGCAGCGAGGAAGTCGGCATCGGTGAGCAACTTCATGATCAACTTGGCTGCCTCGAGCGCTGGCCAGAGCGCATCGGCGTACGCCCGCACCGGCTTGCTCCTAGCAACAGCGTCCTGAACTCGATCATCAGGGGAGTCGCCGCCCGCCTCCATCCGCAGCAGGACTTGGTGAGCCAGGCGCTGCGGCAACATCGCTCGGCCAGCCCCGTAGCGGACACCGCGCTGACGAAGTTCCTCGACAACCTCGGCCGCCAGGTAAGCAGCGACCCGCCATTGATACGCCCCGCGCGGCACCACTAACGGTGCGGTGGCGGTGCCGAGATGGCTCCACACCGCCCGGTGCAGCACCTCGGCCATTCGGGCGTCTCCCTTGATCAGCGCCGAGGGAACGCTGTCGAGCCCGCGGACCTCGATGCCATTCGCCTGAGAGACCAGCGCTGTCACCGTGGTCTGCACGGCATCGATCTCGCCCAGAGCGGGCAGCACGTCGGCGATGTAGGACAGGAAGCTGTCGTTCGGCCCGACGACCAGCACGCCGGAGCGGGCGAGCTGATCACGGAACGCGTAAAGGAGATAGGCGGCGCGATGCAGGCCAATGGCGGTCTTTCCGGTGCCCGGTGCACCTTGAACGCAGAGCGACTGGCTCAGAACGGCTCGTACGATGCTGTCCTGTTCAGGCTGGATGGTGGCGACGATGTCGCGCATCGGGCCGGTCCGGGGACGCTCGATTTCCGACTCCATGATGTCGGAGTGAGCAGTCTCTCCAGCTGTGCTCAGCTCCTCATCCTCATATGCGGTCAGCTGGCCGTGTGAGAAGCCGAAGCGCCGGCGCAAGCGGACACCCATCGGCTGGCCGGGTCGGGCCTGGTAGAAGGGCCGTGACATACCGGCACGCCAATCGATCACCAGTGGCTCGCCGCCTGCTTCACCGGTGACGTGGCGCCGCCCGATGTAGAGCGTCTCGTCCTGCTCGGCGCCGAGGCTGGCGTCGTAGTCAAGTCGGCCGAAGAAGAGCGGCACGGTCGGGTTGTCTTCGAGGGCCTTCATCCGGCGGTAAAGCACCTGCTTGAGATGCTCGGTCGATACGTGGTCTCCGCCGAATGCTTCGAGACTTGCCGTGTGTTGCCGCATCCGTTGGAGCGCGGCCCTGGATTCGCTGAGATGGAAGCGTTCCCGGGCCAGGACCTCAACCGCGGTTTCAGGCATGCGAACAGCTCCGATGCTGGATCGGTGGGCGTAGGGAGCGAGGGGTCACGCTACCCCTGGTTGAGTGGGAAGTCCAAGGGTTTCTGGTGATGACTGTTGGGGTGCATGAGCGCACGATCGGGCTAATCGTAAGGTGTAGGCCGTGTCTTCCTCTGATACCGAGCGCAGCTACGTGCCGGTTCCGGACCCCGCGGACCGGCCACGGAAAGCCCGCGCGACGGTACGCGTGATCATGATCGACAACAATCGCACACTGCTGTTCGAAGACAGCGACCCCGGAGTTCCTGGCACCAGCTGGTGGACCACCCCCGGGGGTGGAGTGGACGAGGGCGAGAGCGAGGTTCACGCCGCCATCCGTGAGGTGGCCGAAGAAACCGGTTATCGGCTGAGCGAAAGCGAGCTGTTGGGACCGATCGCCATGCGGCACGTTGTCCACGGATACTCCGACCTCGTGATCGAGCAGGATGAGTCCTTCTTCTTGGCGATGGTGTCGCCTTTCGAGGTGGATGTGTCCGCCCACACCCCCGACGAGCGGCTCACTGTGCTCGGATACCGCTGGTGGTCCCACGACGATCTGCGGCACACAGATGACTGGATTTGGCCGCACGAGCTGGTTGAGCTCTGGTCGCTGGCAGGTCAGCCTGACGTATGGCCGATTGATCTCGGTACCCAGGAGGAGTCAACAGTTCTCGATGTGGCCTAGTTGGGCTGGAGTCACGCCACGGTTCGAGCGTGTGGCGCGAAACCCTCAGATTCCAGTCCCCAGCTCACAATGCGGTGCGGTCGCACTCGGACGAACTCGGCCTTGAAGTTGGGAAATCGTGGATTGATCAACTCCCCACCACGGAAGTGAGGCTCGGCGTCGCCGCGAATCTCGATCGCATGAGCCCCGTTGGGCGAAGCGTCGTCCACCAGGAATGCAACGTGGGGATTCTGCAGCATGTCTCGCCATTTCTTGGAGTTCGGGAAGTCAACGCCCCCGATGTCGACTGCGTCCTCATCGGCATTGAACCGGTACGTGAGAGGAACCAGATGTGGTCTGCCGTCAGCACCGATGGTTGCCAGCCGACCCATCGTCTTGCTCTGCAGGTAAGCGATCTCGGCCTCGGAGAAGACGCTCATGTGGCCATGGTGCCTCCTCGCCTCAGGGCGTACGCGCAATCACCGCTAGAGCCTTGATCCGCTCTGCACAGTCTGCAACACATGCAGGCCGCAGGCAGCCTACGTGAACTTAGGTTGCCGCAAGTGCCCCGGGAAAGATGCGGATCACCTGGGACCTAAGACGAGATCACTCGGCGGCGAGGGCGTCCTCGGCGTCCATGATGCGGTAGCCGTAACCCTGCTCGGCGAGGAACCGCTGCCGGTGGGCCGCAAAGTCAGCATCGACCGTGTCACGAGCAACCACGGCGTAGAGCCGCGCGGTGGTCCCCTCCGCCTTAGGGCGCAACAGCCGCCCGAGCCGCTGCGCCTCCTCCTGGCGGGAACCGAAGGCACCGGAGACCTGGACAGCGATCTGAGCGGATGGCAGGTCGATTGAGAAATTCGCAACTTTGCTCACTACGAGTAGTTCGATGTCGCCCGAGCGGAACGCCTCATAGAGCTGCTCGCGGCGCCGCACCGTCGTCTCGCCGGTGATCAAGGGCGCCTCCAGCCGAGCGGCGAGGTCCTCAAGTTGATCAACGTACTGCCCGATCACCAGCGTCGGTGTGCCTCGATGCTTGGACACCAGGTCGACGACGACACTGGTTTTGGATTCCGCCGTAGATGCCAGCCGGTACTTCTGGTCCGGCTCGGCGACCGCGTACGCCATGCGCTCCGCTTCGCTGAGCGTGACCCGGACCTCGATGCAGTCGGCTGGTGCGATGTAGCCCTGCGCCTCGATATCCTTCCACGGAGCGTCATAGCGCTTAGGGCCGATCAACGAGAAGACGTCGCCTTCCCGGCCATCCTCCCGCACCAGCGTGGCGGTCAGACCCAGCCGACGACGGGCCTGAAGTCCCGCTGTCATCCGGAAAACCGGCGCCGGCAGCAGGTGCACCTCGTCGTAGATGATCAAGCCCCAGTCTCGCGCATCGAGCAGCTCGAGATGCGGATGTACGCCGCCGCGCTTGGTCGTGATCACCTGGTAAGTCGCGACGGTAACAGGGCGGATCTGTTTCTTCATGCCAGAGTATTCGCCGATCTCATCGGCAGTCAGCGTGGTCCTCTTGATCAACTCGTCACGCCATTGCCGGGCGGCGACGGTGTTGGTGACCAAGATCAGCGTCGTCGCGCCGGCCCGGGCCATGGCGGCTGCCCCGACGATCGTCTTGCCGGCACCGCACGGCAGCACCACCACGCCCGATCCACCGTGCCAGAACGAGTCGGCGGCCTGGCCCTGATAGGGGCGCAGCGTCCACCCGCGCTCATCGAGACTGATCGCGTGCGCCTCACCGTCGACGTAACCGGCCAAGTCCTCGGCGGGCCAGCCCAGCTTGAGCAGTATCTGCTTCAGGTGACCGCGCTCGGAGGGATGCACCATGACCGTGTCCTCATCGACGCGATTGCCGAGCAGTCCCTTGACCTTGCTGCTCCGCAGCACCTCGGTGAGCACCGCACGGTCGCTGCTCACCAAGATCAGCCCGTGCGTTGGGTGCTTCTCGATCCGCAGCCGACCGTAGCGATCCATCGTCTCGGCGACATCCACCAGCAGCGAATTCGGCACCGGATAGCGGCTGTAGGTCAGCAGCGTGTCGACCACCTGTTCCGCGTCGTGACCAGCTGCGCGGGCGTTCCACAGCCCGAGGGGTGTCAACCGGTAGGTGTGAATGTGCTCGGGCGCCCGCTCCAACTCAGCGAACGGCGCAATTGCGATCCGGCACGCGTCGGCATCAGGATGATCAACTTCGAGGAGCAGCGTACGGTCGGACTGCACCACGAGCGGCCCTGGGCCGTCGAAGGGCGCAGGCATCAGCGGTTCTTAGGTCGGGCCTCAGACCTGTCACCGCTCGGTGTCTCGCTGGGCGATTCTGATTCGGCAGCGGGCCTGTCGGATTCGGTCGGCTCCGCGGATGGTGTCGGCGACTCAGAGGGCGTCGGCGTGTCCGTCGGGTCGGGTGAAGGCCTCGTCACAACCAGCGTCGGTGAACTGCGGCTTTGGTTCCCGGCCGCGTCGAGGGCCCGAATCTGCACGACGTGCTGACCGCTGTCGTCGTTGAACCAGTGCAGCTTCGCCCGCGTCGCGGCGGTGGTCGCCACCTCAAAACCGTTGAGCCAAATGCGGTAACCGATCACCCCGACGTTGTCATTGGCCGCGGCCCACTTGAGGCTGAGCCGATCCGCAGTCATTGCCGACGGTTCGATGTCCGTGACCGGCTCCGGCGGTTCAGAGTCCTTGCTGGCCTTCGGTTGGTCCGAAGCTTTCCGAGTCGTGCGATTCCTATCACCATCGGGCCTCTGCGTGGGAGAGGCGGATTGTTGCCTCGTGGCCGCGGTCACCGAGGGGCTCTGGTCAGTCCCAGCCAGCGAATCACGATCCCCGCTCGGGGAGGCCGATTGCGGGGATTGGTCCGGTTGCGCTGCTACTCGTCTGCTCGCCGGCCCGTCGTTGGCTTTCGGAACTCCGATCTGCTCGGGCGAGCGCGCGATGCTAGGCACGAGATAGAGGGATCCGACACCGAGAGCGCACACGCCAAAGACGAGCGTTCGTCTGATAGTCACGGCGTGCACCCGCTCAGTTTAGTGATGCGCAGGCCGTCAAGAGGCTGCAAACGCGGCTTCTTAGGTCCTTCGATAGGCGGGAACGACCGAGGCAATGCGGGCCAGGGGGATGGTGACGATCTGCGCACTGGCACGGTCGACTGCGCGTACGGCGCCAGCCGTGAGTTCGAGAGGAGCCAACTCGCGTTCGGCACGGCTGCCGTCAGCACTGACGTAGACGACCCGTACCGGGAGTGCTGCACCCGTCGCCGACCGGAGCTGCGCGACCGTGCCCTCCGTCGTAGCCGCGCTCGCTGGCTGTCCATTGATGCGATGGCGGCGTTCTCGTGCCAGCAGGTCGGCGGCCACGGCGGCAGCCGAGGCACCTGGCTTGTCCGGCTCCGGCAACGGTGTCGTCCGCCGGGAGGGCCTCGTCACGACCACCTCGCCAGCACCATTCTCGACCGCGGGGTTATGTCCCAGCTCCCGCAGCAGCGGAACCAGCTCCTCCTCATCGACCGCAGCGACCAAAACTCCCGGGGCGACGGCGCGGAGACCAAGGTCCGCGGCGGCACGATGAGCAAGCAGCGCCGCCGCCTGCGCCTGGTCGGCCATCCGCACGTAGCTGCCGGCGGGGCCAACTCGAATGCTGCCGTGACGCCTGGCCACGTCGCCAACCAGATAGCGGAGCGGCTGAGGCACGCCGGTCGTGGAGTGCTGCTCCAGCCAAAGCTGCACATCGTCTGCCGACCAGCCCAGATCGAAGGCACGACGCAGTGAGTTGGCGCTGAACCGATAGACCCCGCCGCCGCCGCGGGACTCCTGATCAGCCAGCATCCGCAGCTCTGCGGCAACGGTATGTTCCAGCGGGCCCGCGGTGACGGCTGTGAGATCGGTCTGAATGACGAAGCTCACTACTGGAGCAGGAAAGAGCTCAGTCAGTTCAGCCGGCATTGGCTGACCCGGCCGTAGCGGCACTCTGGCGAACGACGACACAGCGTTTAGGGCTGCCAGTCCCAGCCACGACGCCTCACGCCACGTCCATTGCGCCAGCTCAAGAGCTGTCAGCGCTCCCTGGCTCAGGCGCGGCCGATGCCAGGCGGCGGCCTCGGCCAACTGCTCCAGGTCGAGCACTGTGCCACGTTCTGCCTCGGCGATGAGCCGCAGGACGGTCAGGCGCAGGCCTGCCGCGGAAGGAGCGTGGGCCTCCTGGCCGAGCGGGTGCCCTCCGGCTTCGGCAGATCGGGCGAAGAAACGGTCAGCAGCGAGCCACGCCTCGGCGACGAGCCCCCAGCGCGTGGAGGCATCACAGCCGAGCCAGTGGTCATAATCGGCGGTCGGCAACAGTGTCCCTGATGTAGCAGGCGCCACCAGTCGAGCGGCAGCTGCGCACTCGATGACAAAGACGGCGTGGGTCGGATCCGCGCCTAGAAGCTGAGCTAGTGCCGTGACGTCACGGTTGGCGAGCCCTCCTGCCCGCAGCAGTTTGTGCGGTATCGACTCAAGGCGACGTGCAAGAAGTTCGATGTCGTGCAGCAATGCAAAGGCTGCCCCGGCGGCGGCCTGGTCGACGCGGTCCGGGTCGCGGTGTCGCCCGGTGATCACAGGAGGTTCGGTCGGCACTGGCTCAGGTGCGAATCTGGCACCTCGCAGCCGCCACGCCACTTCCCGCGGAATGATCACCGTCTCGGAATCCAGCGGGCGCAGCAGCTGGTGGCTGAGGAGGCGTTCGATCGGCGAGCTTGCCGACGACACCGTCACGTTCCGGTCGGCATGGCGTACGGTGCCGGTCGGCGACCAGAGGAGTCGGTCGAGGACCACCCGAGCCTCCGCGCCAGACGCTTCCAGCGCCGCATCGATTTGTTCGTCTGACATGGGCCGGCCCGACGGGGGAGCCAGGCCGCCCGGATAAGGCTCGAATACCTCGCGAACCGGTCGCACCAGGTGCATCTGGTCGCTGTGGCCCCAAAGTAGACCGCGCTCCCGGAGCTGCTGCACCGCGGCACCCAGCCGTGCCGCTGATATGCCCAGCATGGCCTCAAGATCACCGGCTGAAGCAGGATCCGGCAACGCCGCCAAGGCCTCAGCGACAGTTCGCAGCCAGCAGTTGAGTTGGTCGACGGCGCGGCTGATCGAGGCAGAGGTGGTGGACCGGCTCGCCAGCTCGGCGATGTCCTCGGGAACCGGGTCGAGGAGATCTGGACGTGCGGTGAGCAGCATAGCCAGTTCCTCGGCCGCCAGAGCACGCAGGGCCTCGGTCAGAGTGCGTGGCCGAGACGGCTCACTCGGCGCGGCCATCCGGCCCCCAAGGGGATCGATACGTCGGCGGAATCGAGCCGTCCGACTTGAGGCGGCGGTAGATCATCGCCAGCGTGCTGAGCAGCAATGCCCAGCACATCAGCAGTCCCCAGCTGCTGAGGAAGCCCCACCACTCGGCGAAGCCGGTGTCGACGACGAGCAGGCCGAGTACGCCGATGACAGCCAGCAGGCCGATGCCGAACAGGTAAGTCCGGCGGACCTCCGCCTTTGCGACCTTGACCCGCCCGGCCAGGCCAACGCTGATGCACAAAATGATCGGCGAGAGCACGGACACCAGGCCACCGATGATCAAGCACATGCAAAGGCCCGGGGTGGCGGCGTCGAGGACAGCCCGAGCGCTGACGGGATTGGTCGGTTGCGGCTGTTCGCCGTACGGCCCGGGTCCAAACCAGGCGGGCGTTCCGGGCGTCGGAAAGTTACTCGGGGGGCTGGCCCCGGTGCGAACGGCCAGGGGTTGCTCCGGCTGCAGGTGATAAACACCGGGCGGTGGTGTCCAGCCATCCGCACTCAGTTGGCCTGCCGGTGCAGCCCAGTGCACCGCTCCCCAAGCCGAGTCGGAGGTCATGGTGCTGGACACCACGGCAAACGGTTCCTGCGGGTCGCGGGGCTCCTCACGCGCGGGAGTCAAGGTGGACAAGGGCGCCACTGGCCGGTCCGGGAAATCGAAGACCGGCCGGCTCTTCGGCGCCCAGGCAGCCACTTGCGCGTATGGCGGAGCAATGTCCAACGGCGGGGCATCGGGGTTCCGGAAGTCTGAAGGCCGCTCGATCGGCGCGTATTCCGGCCCGTCCTCCCACGTTGCCATGCAGTCATCGTAGACGCGGCGCAGTTGCAGCAGGTCTGGCGGAAAGCCTGACGAATCAGTTTGGATAGCCCAACTAAGTATTGACAACTCACCACGTGGTTTCGCTGTTGGGGCCATGGAATGAAAGGGCTACGCTTAGCGCCCTGTAGTGGGGGTAAACGAGACGCCGGGCGAACCGGTGACAGAGCAAGCGAGGTTTGAGGTGCCTGTTGGCAAGGTGAGGTTTTACGACGCCGAAAAGGGCTTCGGCTTCCTGACCAAGGACGAGGGCGGCGACGTCTATGTCCGTGCCAACGCATTGCCGCCGGGGGTCACGACATTGAAAGCCGGTCAGCGCGTCGAGTTCGGAGTCGTGGAGGGCCGCAAGGGCGAGCAGGCACTTTCGGTGCACATCGTGGAGCTGCCGCCCTCGCTGTCCAAGGCGCATAGGAAGCCTCCCGAGCAGATGACCTTGATCATCGAGGACCTGATCAAGATGCTCGATGGCATCGGCAACGGCTATCGTCGCGGCCGTCACCCGGATGCCAAGACCGCGAGCAAGATCGCCACGGTGCTTCGAGCTGTGGCAGACGAGCTCGAGCTCTAGCGCCATGGCACCGAGCACCGGTACGACCAAGCCCGACGAGACCTGTCTCGCCGCAGTGGATCTTGCCCGTGCCGCGGCAGAAGAGACTTCTGGAGTGATCGGGGTGGGTGACTATCTCGGCGCACAGGCCGAGGACACCCGTGTGGTGAGCCACTTCTTCGCCTGCCCGCACCCGGGCTATCGCGGCTGGCGGTGGTTAGTGACGGTCGCCCGAGCCGCTCGTTCGCGCGTTGTCACGATCGACGAGGTGGTGCTGCTGCCCAGTGAGGAAGCACTGCTGGCAGCGCCCTGGGTGCCGTGGGCGGAGCGTATCCAGCCTCGAGATGTGACGCCCGGCGTGATCCTGCCGAGTTCGGGCGATGATCCGCGGCTGGAGCCTGGCTATACCGGTGGGGGGGATGCAACGAACACGGATCCGGCCGAGATGAGTCTCATCCGCTCCGTTGTCGCCGAACTGGGGTTGGGCCGGGAGCGGGTGCTATCGGCGGAGGGTCGAGACGAGGCAGCCGAGCGCTGGGCGACAGGGGAGGGTGGCCCAGACAATCTGCTGAGCAGGCTCGCCCCTGACGTCTGTGAGACCTGCGGGTTCTTTGTACGCCTGCAGGGCAGCCTTGGCGTGTTGTTCGGTGTCTGCGCCAATGCCTTTTCCGTCTCGGAGGGGACCGTCGTCAGCGTCGACCATGGCTGCGGCGCCCATTCAAATGTGCTGGCGGACGAACGCATGGAAGACCTTCCGCCACCGATCTGGGACACCATCGAGTGGGACGCTCCGATCTCGCTTTTCGACTGACGAGCGCCGCTCTACCGGCCCAGAAGGCAGCCAGAGTGCCTAAGCGGTCAGGGGAGCGTCCCGCGGCAACGGCGTACACCTAATTGCTCCTTGCCATGTGACGTTGGTCACAAACTGGTTACGTTCAATCAGGGTCTCCGTCAAACTCGTGACTCTCGGGGATTCCCCTCACGCCAGGAGAATCACCAATGTCGGACGCGGCTCTCGATTACCGGCGCCGGATCCCTCGTATCGCGCGGCCTTCCGTAACCGCTTCTCCCTCGCTGATTCGCTGGACCCTCCGGATAGTGACCGTCATGCTTTTCGGTGTAGCGACCGCAATCGGTGTGAATCTTGGCATCGGCGCCCCTGACATCTCGCCCACGTCGGTCGTACGCCACGACCATCTGGCGACTCCCTGACGGAGACCGCTGCGTCGTGCGACCGCTGGGACATACAGCGACCACGCTATTGGTCCTTGTCTACCTCGGGGCCGCCTTAGCGGTCCTGCAGGGCTTCGTCGGTGGTGGGCTGCCAATCCACTTCGGCGCTTCCTTGGTGGCGCAGGTCAGCGGGATGGCCGCCGGGTACGGCGCAGCAGTCATGTTGATCTTGATGTCGCGGGCACCGTGGCTGGAGCGGGGTGTCGGTGCGCACCGGCTTGCGCGCTGGCATGCTTCGGGTGCGCCGCTCGTGATCATTCTGACGCTGGTGCATACCAGTGCGGCGGTAGTGGCCTGGTCGCAGACTAAATCGATCGATCTGCTGGCAGCGACCGATGATGTGCTGAATCTTCCTGGGCTCATAACCGCCTTGGTCGGCACGGTGATCCTCGTGCTGATCGGAGTTGCGTCACTGCGGGTGGTGCGACGCCGCATCTCCTACGAGCGATGGCACCTGCTGCACCTGCTCACCTATCTGGCTGTCGGTCTGGGGTTCGCTCATCAGCTTGCGGGACCGGATCTCGTTGGCCGCAGGTGGTTGCAGATCGGCTGGGCGTTGTTGTACTGCTATGCCTTCGCGCTGGTTCTGCGCTGGCGAGTGCTGCAGCCGGCTTTCCAGCTCTGGCGGCACCGGCTGAGAGTCGAAGATGTACGGCAGGAATCCAAAGATGTGATGAGCGTGCTCATGTCGGGTGAGCATTTGGACGAGTTGCGGGCCGAGCCAGGCCAGTTCTTCCGCTGGAGGTTTCTCACCCGCCAGACGTGGCGCTCGGCGAACCCCTTCTCCCTCTCGGCACCACCAACCGGCCACGGGCTACGGATCACCATCAAGGCCAATGGGGACGGGACCCGGCGGCTCTTTGAAATTCCCAGCGGCACGTTGGTCTTCGCGGAAGGCCCGTACGGTGTCCTCACCAGGCGTCGTCGTCGGCGGCCGCGGGTGTTGCTCATCGCCGGCGGTGTCGGGATCACGCCGATGCGTTCGTTGTTCGAGGTCATCGACCTGCCAGGTAAGGACGTCACTTTGGTCTATCGCGCATCAAGGGAACAGGATCTGGTACTCAAGCACGAGCTCGATGAGATTGCGGAACGCTCCGGCGCCCGGGTCGTTTACCTGGTGGGTCCGTCCAGCGATGCTGCCAACGACATGAGCGCACATGCATTGAACCGAATCGTCGGCGATCTCAGCGATCACGACGTTTACCTGTGCGCCTCACCCCGACTGGCGTCGCGGGTACGCGGCTCGCTGATGGACGATGGCTTTCCGCGCCATCAGCTGCACGAGGAGCGCTTCAGTTTCTGATCGGCCGGGGGGCTTGACAATCCGTCCTGCTTGATCAGTCGCCGGCTGCACGGCGGCGACGTCGCCGGTTCCAGCAATAGGCCAACCCGATCAGGCCAAGGACGAATCCGCTCACGCTGACCTGCAGCCAGATGGCGTGACCGTGTGCTGCAAGCCAGTCATAGGCAAACGCCAGGATCACCGACACGAGGCCGAAGATGGCCGTGCCCACGGTGACGACGGCCAGGCCGTCCACGTCAGCTGGTGGCACCGGCGCCTGTACCAGGAAGTGGTGGTGCTCGGCCGGCTCCTCCATGTCAATCACTTTAGTGCCGCGCTCGGGTGGCACCGTTGCCTTTTTGGCGTACGCAGCAACCGTCTCCGAGTGGGCGAATCTCGTCTCGGATCGCGGCAGGATGTGGTGGTGAACAGACTCGAAACCCAGCTGGCTGTCCTGGTTGAGCAGCAGGTTCTCTCGGCAGCGCAGGCCGCAAACCTGGTGGATGCGGCACGTGCCGACCGGCTGGTGCAGTCGCTGACGGCCGAGCCGGCATCCGGAATCACCCCGAAGGGCTCGGCCGTGCTGGAGGTCCTGGGCTATGTCGGAGGGGCCTTGGTACTTGGTGCGGTGATCATGCTCGGTTCCTTCTTCTGGGATGACCTGGGCAGCACCGGACGCAAACTCGTTGCTGTCGCGTCCTGCGTGGTTCCTGGCCTCGGCGGTGCTGCGCTGATCAAGGGTCAAGCTCGGCCTGAGCTTGGCCGGATCTTGCTGGCACTGGCCTGCTATGCGGCTGGCTTTGCCTACCTGGTGGTCTTCGAAGATCAGAAGTTCGTGGCAGCGGCGGCGGTCGTAGTGCTGACTTCGGCTATCGGTGCAGTGCTGCTCCGCTCAGGCGCGTTTCTCGTCTCGGGCTGGTCGGGCGCGATGCTGCTGGTGTGCGCGGTCGTCTTCAATGTCATCGACGATGCTGAGGTCACCAGCCGGGAGAGCAGCGCGGTGCCGGTTCATCTGGCAATCGGATTTCTGCTGGTCGGGCTCGCTCTGGCGGCCAGCGGCTTGCTGCTCAGCCGTACCCTCGCGTGGTCACTGGCTGGTCTGAGTGGCTGGGCCGCGAGCATCGTGCTGCAGATGGATGCCCCGCAAGGGGAATGGCTGTCGCTGATCGCGGCGACCATCGTCGCTGCCGCCCTGCTCACCGCCTTTGTGCTGACCCGCCGTTACGCGTACGCGGTGATCGGCTGCGCGATCTTGCTGAGCATTTGGCCGGTCTCGCTGTACCGCATCGTCGACAGTGCGCTCGGCGCGGCCATCGGCTTGATCGCTGCGGGTGCGGTGTTGATCGGCTCGGTAGTGGTGCTTTCTCGGGTGAGGCGCGCCTCCATGACTGCATAGCCTTGATATTTAGCATTGCTAACTAGTATGCTGGCTTGAGTGCGTGGCACTGATGAGAATGTCCGAACTGCGGCTGGCCTGGCGCACGCGCTTCGCCCGCGGGTGATGCGACTGGCACGTCGGCTGCGACAGATGCAGGACCCAGCACTGGGCCTGAACCCGAACCAGCTTTCGGCTATGGGCGTGCTGCTCAACTCTGGTGATCAGTTAATTGGTGATCTTGCCGCGTTGGAGCAGGTGCGGCCGCCCTCCATGACCCGCATCGTGCACGGTCTGGAGATGCGCGGCTATGTGGCTCGTCGCTCGGATCCGGAGGACCACCGGCGCTGTCTGGTGACCCTCACCGAGTCCGGACGCCAGGTGCTGCTTGCGAACCGTCGGCGGCGGGACGAGTGGCTAACGGTTCGCATCACCCAGCTCGATCCGGCGGATCGGGATGTGCTGCGCCGAGCCGTACCCGTCCTGGAAAGACTGAATCAAGGGTGACTGTCGACATCGAGCCGACCACGAAACAGACTGATCGCACTGCCGGAACTGCGCCCGCCACGCGACGGCGGCGAGGCGGCATGTTCACCGCGCTAGTCGGGCGCAACTACCGCATCTACCTTGCGGGGTCGTTCGTCTCCAACATCGGGACCTGGATGCAGCGGGTGGCGCAGGACTGGCTCGTGTTGGAACTCTCCGGCGGCTCTGCTCTCGCAGTCGGCATCACGACAGGCCTCCAGTTCCTGCCGTTCCTGTTGCTGTCCCCGTACGCCGGAGTGATTGCCGACCGCTTCAACAAGCGGCAGATTCTTAAGATCACCCAGAGCTGGCTGGCGCTTTGCGCGGCGGCGCTCGGCCTTTTGGCTGTGACCGGCGTCGCGACGACCGAGCAGGTGTATCTGATCGCGTTCGCGTTCGGATTGGGCACTGCATTCGACAATCCCGCACGACAGAGCTTTGTGTCCGAGGTGGCTGGCCCTGATCACCTCCCGAACGCGATCGGACTCAACTCGGCCACCTTCCACGCCGCGCGGATTGTCGGCCCGGCGCTGGCAGGGCTGGTGATCGCCCAGGTCGGATCGGGCTGGGCGATTCTGTCCAACGCGCTCAGCTATGCGGCATTCATCGTCGCCTTGTTGATCATCGACGGCCGGATGCTTCACACAGTCCCGCCCAGTCCCCGGGCGAAGCGGCAGCTCCGCGAGGGTCTGGCGTACGTCGGCCGCAACCCAGAGATTCTGCTCGTGTTGTGCGTGATGTTCTTCGTCGGCACTTTCGGATTGAACTTCCAGATGACCACCGCCTTGATGGCACAGCAGGAGTTCCATCGAAGCGCGGAGGCGTATGGCATCCTCGGAACGCTCCTGGCCGTCGGCTCGCTGACTGGCGCCCTGATCGCCGCTCGGCGTCGTGCCCGCCCCCGGGCCCACTTTGTGGTCGGTATGGCCGTCACTTTCGGCCTGGTGGAGCTAGCCACTGGGTTGGCGCCCAGCTACTTGGTGTACGCAGCAAGCCTGCCTCTTATGGGCTTGGTCACGCTTCTCACTATGACTGCAGGCAACGCCTCGATTCAGCTCGGCGTCGATCCGCGGCTGCGCGGCCGCGTGATGGCGCTCTACATCATGGTCTTAATGGGTGGCACGCCCATCGGTGCGCCAATTCTTGGCTGGCTCGGCGAGGTCATGGGGGCGCGATGGACGCTCATCGGGGGCGGCGCGGTGACCGTGATCGGGGTGATCGCAAGCGTCGTCGTCATGCAGATTTACCTACGGCGGCGCGCACAGGGAGCACAAAGTCAGCGCCGTCTCGACCCGCGCCGCGATACAGCAGCATCGACCGAGCCATCCGTTCCTTGAGCGGACGTGCGTGGTTGGTTACCCGCATGGCCGTACGCAGCGATACGAGCACTAGGCGCCCGATCACCGGCTTGTGGATCGGGTCGTCAGCGGTCATCTGCTCACGCGACTCCAGGACCGCATCGAAACCGTATTTGATCATCTTCGTCCCGTAGCGATTGACCGCTTCGACGATGTCGACGCGGCCTTCGGCCACGTCGATCATCCGTGCGCAGAGCAGCACCGCGTCGCGCAGCGCGGTGTTCGCGCCGACGCCGCGTCCGGGTGTCCTGGCGTGACTCGCGTCGCCGATCAGGGTATCGCCGAGGAGGAACGCGCTGCCACGCAAGAGCGGGGCCTCAGCCCTCCCGATGAGCGAGTGCCCGGCGTACGGCCCGAACTTCTTGGACGAACAAGGCGGGCTGTTCCCAGGCCCCGAAGTGACCGCCACGAGCGGGTTCACCCCAGTGGGCGATGGTGCTGAAGCGACGCTCCGCCAATCGACGGGAGGGACGGGGCAGCTCCCGCGGGAACACCGTGCAGCCGGTAGGCACATCGATTCTGTCACTGACGGAGTTGGTGAACCACATGGAGATTTCGTCAATGCTCTCCCAATAGAGCCGTGCTGAGGAGGCGCCGGTGCCCGTGAACCAGTAGAGCGTAATGTTGTCGAGCACCTGCTCGCGGCCGAGCACCTCGAACAGGTCACCGGGATGGTCAGACCACGTCCACAGTTTCTCGAGTATCCACGCACACAGGCCGGCCGGTGAGTCGACGAGGGCGTACCCGATGGTCTGAGGTCGGGTGCCCTGTATAGCGGAGTAGCCGGATCCGGTTCGGCCTCGCTCGCGCAGCTGCTGGGCTGCTGCCAATTCCTGCTCGGTCGGTGGCCGGCCGTCGGCCGGCAGCGGGGGCACGAGCGGAGGAACGAGGTGGAGTCCGAGCAGCCGGTCTGGGTGTTGCAAAGCGAGGCTGGTGGAGATGCTGGTTCCCCAGTCGCTGCCGGCAGCGATGAACCGGTGATAGCCCAGTCGTTGCATCAGCGCTGCCCATGCCCGTGCTATCCGATGCACACCCCATCCCGCACTCGACGGCCTGCCACTGAAGCCGTACCCAGGCAGCGATGGCACCACGAGGTGGAAGTCGCCGGCGCTGGATGAAGCCGAGCCTGCCAGCTGTTCCATCGCCTGCTCGAATTCGAAGAACGACCCGGGCCACCCGTGGGTGAGGATCAGTGGCGCCGCCTCCGGGTTGACGGAGGGTAGGTGGAAGTAGTGAATGGTCAGGCCGTCGATCTCGGTCTGGTATTGCGGCCAGCGGTTGAGCCGGCGTTCTGTGGCGCGCCAGTCATATTCGGTTAGCCAGTGGCCACACAGAGCCTGAAGTTCATGGAGTGGTACTCCTTGTGACCAGTCTTGAACCGTCTCCGGCTCCGGCCATCGTGTTTCTGCAAGTCGCCGGCGCAGGCCGACCAGCTGCTCCTCGGGGACGGCGATCCGGAAGCGGCGGACGCCTTGGGCACTCACCCTCATGAGTCTTATGCACAGTGGATGCCCTTGCAGCGCCAGGGGGCAGGGGCCGGGCAAAGGCGCTGTACCTGACAGGGCAGGTCAGCGACGATCCCGTCGCTGCTGCCAATAGTCCCGAGGCGCAAGATTTCAATATCAGGTCGATCGAGGAGTGGGTCCACGCCGTTGTGGCCTCGGGAACGGCCGACGCGGACTCGATGGCGGCCGCACAGCAGGTCTCGTTGACCCAGTTCGCGCCCGATCTCGTACAGCCCGAATGAGCTTGCTCTTACTTGCCGGGCACATCACACGACACCGGAGGCTGGCGGGCATTGCATAGGGTCTTGCCATGACTGAACCCATCGGACCTGCTCCGTTCGTGACCGTACGCGGCGAGGCGCAGCTGGAGGGCCCACCAGATCTGGCAACGGTCATGCTGACCTTGCACGCCTCGGCGGATTCGCCGGAACGAACCAGAGCCCAGCTCGCCGAGGGCTCCGCCAAGATCGCGCAGCTGCTGCAGCGGTTCGAAGCGGCGCTGGAGCGGTCCAGTACCAGCGGGGTCCATGTCTTTCCGATCTTCAACCGACGGACTCCGAGCAAGATCACGGGCTACCAGGGCACCTTCTCAACTCAGATCGTGGTGGCGGATCTGGATGCGCTGTCGCCGCTGGTGCTGGCGCTTACCGAGTTGCCGAACAGCCAGGTCGATGGTCCCTGGTGGTCGTTGCGTCCCAACAACCCGATGTACCGAGAGGCACGGCTTGCCGCTATTGCCGACGCCCGCCGTCGGGCCGACGACTACGCGGCCGCATTCGGTACGACGGTGGCGGACCTGGTGGAGATCTCCGACCTGAACAGCGGCCTCGGCGGCGGTGCACGAGAGCTCCGGGCATTCGCCATGGCAAAGGGAGCCGACGACGCTGCCTTCGAGTTCGAGCCGGCAGCGCAGAGCGTGTCGGGCCAAGTCACCGTCCGATTCAGCCTGAGAACAGTCACGCTCTGACCGGCAGCAGTCAGCCTCACACCGTCCGCCGGGCCAGAGCCGAGCTAAACGCATCCCCGAACCGTCGTCTCGCTGCGGTAACAAACTCTCGGTAGATTCAACTCATGTTCGCCAAGGTGCTGGTCGCCAACCGCGGTGAGATCGCTGTCCGGGCCTTCCGGGCGGCGTACGAGCTGGGCGTGAAGACCGTCGCGGTGTTCCCTTATGAGGACCGCAACGCTGTCCACCGGATCAAAGCCGATGAGGCGTACATGATCGGCGAGCGCGGGCATCCGGTACGCGCATACCTGGATATCGCCGAGATCGTCCGGGCCGCGAAGGAGTCCGATGCCGATGCGATCTATCCCGGCTATGGGTTCTTGAGCGAGAATCCCGGCCTGGCACGCGCCTGCGCCGAGGCGGGCATCATCTTCATCGGTCCCCCCGCCGGAGTCCTCGAGCTCGCCGGCAACAAGGTGCGTGCTATCGAGGCAGCGAGGGCTGCTGGGGTTCCCACGCTGAGGTCCACGCCTCCATCCGCAAACCTCGATGAGTTGGTGGCTGGAGCCGAGCAGATCGGCTTTCCGGTGTTCGTCAAGGCGGTTGCCGGCGGCGGCGGTCGCGGCATGCGCCGGGTCGAAGACCGCCAGACGCTGCGAGAGTCCGTTGCCGCCGCGATGCGTGAGGCTGAGGGGGCATTCGGCGACCCGACGGCGTTCATCGAGCAGGCTGTCGGCCGGCCGCGGCACATCGAGGTCCAGATCCTCGCTGACACGCAGGGCAACACCATTCATCTGTACGAGCGCGACTGCTCGGTCCAACGGCGGCACCAGAAGGTCGTTGAGATCGCGCCGGCCCCGAACATTTCGACCGAGTTGCGGGAGGCGCTGTGTCATGACGCGGTGCGCTTCGCCGAGTCGATCAACTATTCCTGTGCGGGAACTGTGGAGTTCCTGGTCGAGACCGAAGGCGAGCGCGCGGGCCAGCACGTCTTCATCGAGATGAATCCTCGGATACAGGTTGAGCATCCCATCACCGAGGAGATCACTGATGTTGATCTTGTGCAGTCCCAGATGCGCATTGCCGCGGGGGAGAGCCTGGCTGATCTTGGTCTCTCCCAGGAGGTGATCCGGATCAACGGTGCGGCGTTGCAGTGCCGGATCACGACCGAGGATCCGGCTAACGGCTTCCGGCCAGACACCGGCACGATTACCGCCTACCGCTCCGCCGGGGGCGCAGGCGTACGCCTCGACGGCGGCACCGTCGATATCGGCGTCGAGATCAGCGCATACTTCGATTCCTTACTGGTAAAGCTCATTTGCCGCGGCCGGACATTTGAGCAAGCGGTGGCTCGGGCTCGGCGAACGTTGGCTGAGTTCCGGATTCGCGGGGTTAGCACCAACATCCCTTTCCTGCAATCGGTTCTGGAGGATCCAGACTTCATTGCCGGCGATGTCTCGACCTCCTTCATCGAGGAGCGACCCGACCTGCTGACCGCTCACGCTCCAGCGGACCGCGGCACCAAGCTGTTGCGCTGGCTGGCTGAGGTTACGGTCAATCAGCCGCACGGCCCCGCACCAACGCAGCTTGACCCAGGCGTCAAGCGACCTACCGGCGTCGATATCAACATCCCCTCGCCGCAGGGTTCGCGGCAGCGCCTACTTGATCTTGGTCCAGAAGCCTTCGCTGCCGACCTGCGGCAACGGGTTCCGATCGAGGTCACCGATACCACCTTCCGGGATGCCCATCAGTCGTTGTTGGCCACCCGCGTTCGTACCAAAGACCTCCTCAGGATCGCGCCGTACGTCGGCCGAATGACCCCGGAACTGCTATCCGTCGAATGCTGGGGAGGCGCGACATATGACGTGGCACTCCGCTTCATTGTCGAGGATCCTTGGGAGCGCCTGGCCGCGCTGCGGTACAACATGCCGGGTCTGTGCCTGCAGATGCTGCTACGCGGTCGCAACACAGTCGGCTATACGCCTTATCCAACGAAGGTCACGACGTCCTTCGTGGCCGAAGCTGCCGAGGTTGGCATCGACATCTTCCGAATCTTCGATGCGCTCAATGATGTCGAGCAGATGCGTCCTGCGATCGAGGCAGTACGCGAGACCGGCAGCACCATCGCCGAGGTGGCGCTGTGCTACACCGGCGATCTGAACTCACCGGCTGAGGATCTCTACACACTCGACTACTACCTGCACTTGGCCGAGAAGATCGTGAACGCCGGCGCGCACGTCCTCGGGATCAAGGACATGGCTGGTTTGCT
>JBKPTR010000270.1:0-6164 GCA_046735615.1 Actinomycetota bacterium | reverse complement strand
CAACGTGGTCTGGGGCACACGTGGCAACTTCCTCGATGTGCCAACCGACTGTCCGCAGCGAGACGAGCGGCTCGGCTGGACAGGCGATATAGCAGTCTTCGCGCCATCTGCCGCCTACCTCTTCGACGTCGAGGACTTCCTCCGGGAGTGGCTTGCCAACCTCGCCGCCGAGCAGCGGGCAGCCGATGGGATGGTGCCCTTCGTCGTACCGGACGCTCTGAAATACGCAAAACCCCCTTCGCAATTTCCTCCAGAAAGCGCCGCCATCTGGAGCGACGCAGCCGTCTGGATGCCCTGGGCTCTGTGGCAGGCGTACGGGAACGTTCAGACACTGAGGGATCAGTACGACTCGATGGTCGCGCACGTTCGCCGAGTGGAGTCGCTGCTGTCGCCCACCGGACTGTGGGATACCGGCTTCCAGTTCGGCGACTGGCTGGACCCAACCGCACCGCCCGATCAACCCGCCCTCGCCAAGGCGGACAAGGGTGTGGTCGCGACCGCCTGCCTCTATCGGGACGCGCGGATTCTCGCCGACACAGCAGAGCTTCTCGGACGAAGGCAAGATGCCGAGCACTTTGCTGCACTCGCCGAGCGCACCCGAACTGCTTTTCATGATCATTACGTCAGCGATGACGGCACCATCCACAGCGACGCGGAGACGGTGTACACCTTGGCCATAGCTTTCGGACTGCTCGACGAGCAGACCGGAGAGCTGGCGGGAAAGCGGCTGGCGGAGCTGGTGGCCGAGAGCGGATACCGCATCCAAACGGGCTTTGCCGGCACTCCGTACGTGATGGACGCACTAAGCGCTACAGGCCACTTTGATGAGGCTTATCGCCTGCTGCTGCAGCGGGAGGTGCCGTCGTGGCTGTATCCAGTCACCATGGGCGCAACCACGATCTGGGAGCGGTGGGACTCCATGCTGCCGGATGGAACGATCAATCCCGGTCAGATGACGAGCTTCAACCACTACGCGCTCGGCGCCGTCGCCGATTGGATGCACCGCTATATCGGCGGCATCGCGCCGATGGAGCCTGGCTATTTCCGAGTGTTGATCGCGCCTCGACCGGGCGGCGGCATTCATTGGGCACATTCCTCTCTGAAACCAGGCATGGCAAGATTTCGGTCTCCTGGTCACGAGACGATGATGGACCGATCGAGCTTGACATCGCTGTTCCGGAAGGTGTGACGGCTCACGTGCAGCTGCCCGGTACGCAAGCGCAGGAGCTTGGAAGTGGTCAACACCGTCTCTCTTCAACCTCGGTGTGAAGGCGACCTGTGCCGGGGCAGCTACGACGCTAACCGCCTGAAACATTTCATGGCCATACCCTGCAAGCGCCGGGATATACGCCGGGCCACTATCAGCTAACGAAACGCAACAAGTGCATCACTACAGGTTGACCAGGGTAAGACCTATACGCAGCGTTCGCGATTGAAACGCTTCAGGCGGCGGGCTTGCCAAGGCGAAACTCTCCGCTTCTCAGTGTCTTTTTAACCCTGGAGGTCTCATGAGGTTCAGCAAGAAAGGCCGGCGCGGCGTAGCGCTCACGGCCTCGCTGCAGCGACCACGCTGCTCGCCGCCGGATGCAGCGCCGGCAGTCTTGGCAGCAGCAGCGGCGAAGGCAGTGCAGGCGGCACAACGATCACGCTTCTCACCGGCGCCCAAGACACGGATGTGGCGAGCGCGAAGGCGGTGATCGATGCCTTTCAGGCAGCCAATCCCAACATCACGATTAAGCACGACACGCGGCCCGGGGGCTCAGAGGGCGACAACCTAGTCAAGACGCGGCTGTCCACCGGTGAGATGGCCGAAATTTTTCTTTAACAACGGCTCACTGCTGCAGGCGATTAAGCCAGAGCAGAATCTCGCCCCGCTGGACGACCAGCCGTGGGCGGGCCAGATCGATCCGCTTTTCGCCGAGTCCTCGAAGGGCTCCGACGGCAAGATCTACGGCGGTCCGTACGGAACGGCGTTCGGTGGCGGGGTGCTCTACAACATCCCGGTCTACAAGAAACTCAACCTCCAGATACCCAAGACCTGGGATGAGTTCATGAATAACAACGAAACCATCAAAAAGGCTGGCGGTATCGCCCCAGTGGAGCAGTCTTACGGCGAAACCTGGACGTCTCAGCTGTTCGTGCTGGGTGACTACCACAACGTCGAAGCGCAGGTCCCGGACTTCGCGCAGAAGTACACGGCAGGCCAAGCCAAATACGCCACTACTCCGGCCGCCTTGGCTGGGTGGCAGCACATCCAGGAGGTCCATGAGGCCGGTTACTTCAATAAGGATTTCGCGTCGGCCGAACTGACCGATGGGATCAAGGCGGTGGCCACTGGAACCGCTGCGCACTATCCGCAGCTCGGCGCCGTAGGGGCGAACATCGAGAATGTGGCTCCGGGTAAGTCGAACGATGTCGGATTCTTCGCACTTCCCGGACCGGATGCGGCCACCAACGCCATGACGGTTTGGCCCGGAACATCCGCGATGTACATCCCCAAGTCGGTGGAGGGCGACAAGCTGGATGCAGCAAAGAAGTTCATCGCCTTTGCAGCGACAAAAGAAGGCTGTGAAGCCTACGCCAAGGGCTCGCCGCCGCAGGGCCCTTCCTCTCCAAAGCGTGCCAGTTGCCGGCCGACGTCTCACAGGTGGCCAAGGACACCCAGGGCTACTTCGACTCCGGTAAGGCGAGCCCGGCGCTGGAGTTCAAGTCACCAATCAAGGGTCCGTCCCTGGAGCAGATCTGCATTCAGGTGGGCACCGGTCAGGTGGACGCCAAGAAGGGCGCAGAGCTCTACGACGAGGACGTCAAGAAGCAGGCCCAGCAGTTGGGGCTGCCGGGCTGGGAGTGAGCCAACAGCTTCTAGCTGGTGATCATTCATCACACCTCCTGCTGCCGGTCTCGACTGGGACCGGCACAGGACCGTAAGAAAGGGCTCGGCTATGGCGAGCACAGTAGGCACAACGGAGGCGACGCATCTGGCGCCGGTTGCGCCAGGAGTAGCCAGGGAGGAGCGGGGGCGTCGGGGCCCTTATCCGTACTGGTTCTATCTTCCAGCCGCAATCATTTACGTCATTTTCTTCATCACTCCGACCATTCTCTCCTTCTACTTCTCCTTTACGCGCTGGGATCTGTTCACATCGACATGGATCGGCCTGAAGAACTATGTGACCTTCTTCAATGAGCAGGCGCTCGTCATTGGCCTGCGCAATACTTTGATCTACGCCGTCATGACATCCGGTCTCAAGGTTGTCCTTGGCCTGCTGTTTGCGGTGCTGTTGACCTCGAAGATCATTGCCCGCGGCTACCTGCGGTCGACCATCTTCTTTCCAGTGCTGGTCAGCACGATTGGCGTGGGTCTCACCTTCACCGTCTTGATGAACCCCGAGATCGGTCTCATCAACAAGGCGCTCGGACTCGTGGCGATCTTCTCCATTGGCCTGGTGGATGTTTGGAAGGGTGTTGGCCTTGCCACCGTCATCTTTATCGCAGGCATCGTCTCTATCCCATCGGACTACTACGAGGCAGCCGAGGTTGACGGCGCCAGCCGGTTTCACTCGTTCTTGCATATCACCTTGCCGCTTGCCCGTCCCGCGATTGCCACGGTGATCACCCTGTCGCTGATAGGCGGCCTGCGATCATTCGACCTGATCTGGGCCATGACAGGCGGTGGTCCCGGCTTTGCCTCCGACACTATTGCTTCGCTGATCTACAAGCAGTACCAGGCGGGCTTCTACGGCCTGTCGACGGCAGGAAGCGTGGTTTTATTCCTGCTGGTGACCATCATCATCGTCCCGCTGACTTGGTGGCTAAACCGACGCGAGGTTGACCGATGAAAAACACCCGTGGGCTTGTCATTGGACTCATAGCTATCGCTGTCTCGGCTGTCTTTTTCCTGGTGCCGTTCGCGTCCATCTTCGTCATCGCGTCGATGACCCGGACGCAGGCAAACCTGCTGCAGTTCTCCTGGCCTCAGCCCTTCGTGCTACCGCACAACCTGAAGCAGGTCGTCGAAGCCCGTGACTACTTGATGATCATCGCCTTCATCAACAGCTTTATCCTGACGTTTGTTAGCGTCGCGGCTCTGGTCATCTTCAGTGCCATGGTCGCGTACATCTGGCAACGCCGTCCGGGACGGCTTAGTCCAATCGTCAATATCTTGGTGCTGGCCGGCTTGATCGTGCCACCCGCGGTCGTACCTACGATCTGGGTGCTCCAGAAGATTGGGCTGTTCAAAACGATGCCCGGTCTGATCTTCGTTGAGATCGCTTATGGGCTACCGTTCTGCATCCTGCTGTTTCGGGCGTTCATCTCCACAGTCCCTCGGGAGCTGGATGAGGCGGCGGTTGTGGACGGGGCGGGTCCTGTGCAAGTTTTCTTCCGGGTGATCTTTCCAGTGTTGCGGTCGGTCGTGATGACGGTGATCATCTTGCAGTCGGTGTTCATCTACAACGACTTCCAGCACCCGCTGTACTTCCTGCCAGGTACGGAGAATGCAACAGTCCAGCTAACCCTGTTCAACTTCAGGAGCCAGTTCACCACCGCGTACAATCTGTTGTTCGCGAACATCTTGCTCGTTACGATCCCGGCATTGATCATGTTCATCTTCTTCAACCGGAAGATCGTCGAAGGCATGGCCGCTGGCTCAGTCAAGGGCTGACTGGTTGATCGCTGACCAATCCCGGCGGCTCACAACGAGCCGCTGGGAACAAACGCAATCACGCCTACGAGGCCGCCGTCTGCTCCGGCACGGCGCTGCCCCTCGGCGCCGTCACCGCGGGCCGCCGGAGCGCAATGAAGGCAAATGCGGCCGCGACCAGCATGAGTACGCCACCGATAAGCAGCGCCACCTGCAGACCGTCGACGAAGGCGGCATCCGCGAGCGGTTCAGCAGTAGGGCCGAGCTGTCCCGCGACGACGCTGCCCTGCCCCCCGCTCACGTCCTGGACGATGTCCGGGGCACCTGCTTGGGCTGACGTTGGCAGTTGGGCGGACTGGGCTGCCCAGGAGTTGCGGGTCACCGCTAGCCCGATGGAGCCGAGTGCGGCCAATCCCACCGCCGTACCCACCTGGCGAGCCGAATTCAGCACGCCGGAGGCCAGTCCGCTGTGTTCCGGCGGCAGCGCCGATACCGCAACGGATGAGATCGTTGGCACCGCCATGCCGTAGCCCGCCCCAATCAGCACGTAGCCGGGCGACGCGGCCAGCAGACCAGCACCGGGCGTCAGAAACGCCAGGGCGAGGACGCCGAGCCCGCCGAGCAGGACGCCGAGCCAGCAGGTGGCCGTACCGATCCACACCGATAGCCGGCCGGCAAGCGTTGACGCGATAAGGAACGGCGTGTTCATGATCAACCAGGACAGGCCGACGTCGAGCGCCGACCATCCCTCGACGTTCTGGAAGAACAGCGTGACGAAGAAGAAGGTCGAGGCCAGCGCGAGGTACATGATCGCATACACACCGCAGGACACAGTGAACCGGGAATCCCGGAACAGCGCGAGCGGCACCATCGGCTCGGCGACGCTAGATTCCACCACCAGGAAGGAAACGAGGAGCACGCTTGCGGCCGCAAGCAGCGCGATCATGGTCGCTGACGTCCAGCCGATGCGCTCGGACTCGACGATCGCAAAGGTCAGGACGCACAGGCCGGCGGCGACCAGCACAGCACCGGGTAGATCCAGTCTGCGGGCATGCGGGTTGCGCGACTCGCGGACACCGGTGATCACGAGGACCAGCCCGACGATCCCGATGGGTACGTTCACCCAGAACACGGCGGACCAGGAGAACAGCTCGACCAGGATGCCGCCGACAACCGGCCCGGCACCGAACCCCAACCCCGCGGCAGCAGCCCAGATCCCGATGGCAGCAGTGCGACGCTCCGGTGGGTAGGCGTCAGCCAGGATGGACAGGCTGAGGGGTGCGACGAGAGCCGCACCGACGCCCTGCGCGGCGCGAGCGGCGATGAGCGCCGACTCGTTCGGGGAGAGAGCGCAGGCGGCAGACATCGCCGTGAAGATCGCCAGCCCAACAAGAAACACGCGCTTGCGGCCGTACCGATCCCCTAATGTCCCGCCAACCATGATGAGCGAGGCGAGGGCGAGGACGTACGCGTTGACGACCCAGATCAGGTTGCCCGGATCCACGTCGAGCTCACGCTGGATCGA
>JBKPTR010000269.1:0-13042 GCA_046735615.1 Actinomycetota bacterium | reverse complement strand
GGGTGAGGGGCACCGGTAGTGATCTCGTACGCCAGAAGCTCACCAGCAATCAGGCCGAGCGTTGCACCGCTGTGAGTGAAGGCAAGGTAGAGCCCGGTCACATCGTCGACGCGGCCGAGGACGGATTCCCCGTCACCGGGAACCGGCTTCGGGCCGATTCCACACCAGGCGGCCTCGAGCCTCGGCGTGCCTTCCAAGACCAGCGAAGCCTCGGCCAGCAGGGACTCGATGATCGACGGCGGAACCTCATAGCTGCCGTCCGCGGTGCGCGTGATGTGGGCGTTGGCCCAGTCGGAGTCCACCGCCAACGCGCCGTCGGGGGTAGGCCGGAGAGAGACACGCGGAGTGTTGAGGACCGCCCGTAGCGGATGGTGCACGGGTCGGCTCGTTGCGAGAAGGGAGACTGGTGTGGCATCCGGAATGGTAATGCCAAGATCAGCAACCATGGCTGGTACGGCGGCACCGGCCGCCAAAACCACAGCATCTGCCCCAATAAGGTGCCCAGTCTTGGTCGCCACGCCGGTTATTGAGCCGGCCTTGCTTCGGACGGTGCACTGCCCGGCCTTGGTGGCGAGTTTTCCGCCGCGTGCTACGAAGTCCTTGATCAAGAACTGGACGAGGCTTGGCAGATCGACCCATCCCTCGCCCGGATTCCAGATGGCGCCAGTGTGCGGAATAGCTGTTGCATTGACGCCCGGAGTGTGAGCGCCAACCCGGTCAGGACGAAGCACAAGACTGTCGTAGCCATGAGCCACTTCATGATCATGACGCCGGCGCAACTCCTCACCTTGGTCTTCGGCGTACCAAACCAGGCCGCCCGCGAAGCGTAGCCAGCGGACACCCGGGTATTGAGCCGACAGAGTCCGGTACCGATCGATGCCGGCCATCCGGAGCCGGTGGTAGGGCTCCCTCCACATACCAGCCGAGTTCAACCACGACAGGGAACGCCCTGACGCGCCGCTGGTCAGCGCGCCCTCGGTGAGCAAGATCACATCCGCTCCAGCCCGAGCCAGCTGCTGGGCGGTGGATACGCCGATCACGCCGCCGCCGACGACGGCGACTTTGATCCTGGAGAAGCTCATCACGAATCACATCCATCGTCCGGGAGTCGAGCGCCACCTCAGGGCCACGAGTCACAGCTGATCCGCCAATGATGTGATTGAGGCGTCTGGTTCATTCTTCTTCGAGGAGTTCGTCGTGTCCGAAGTCGCAAACGACTCAATCAATCGAATCTCAGAACTCACGCTGGAGGAGAAGGCATCGCTGTGCCTCGGCTCAGATTTCTGGCACACGGCGCCAGTGGAACGCCTCGGCATCCCCCGAATCATGGTCTCGGATGGCCCCCACGGTCTACGCGCCCAACTGGAGGAAGCCGACCACGTTGGAATCGGGGGCAGCGCGCCTGCAACGTGCTTCCCGACGGCCTCGGCCCTGGGCTCCTCCTGGAATCCGGAGCTCTTTCGAACGGTGGGTGAGGCTTTAGGTCGGGAGGCGAAAAGGTTGGGCGTCTCGGTCGTACTCGGGCCGGGGATCAACATGAAACGGTCGCCATTATGCGGGCGGAACTTCGAATATGTCTCCGAGGATCCGTGGCTGGCCGCAGAACTCGCGACCGCGATGGTCCAAGGCACCCAGAGCCAAGGAACTGGTACGTCGCTGAAACACTATGCCGCAAACAATCAGGAGGATGATCGACTTCGGGTCAGCGCTGAGGTCGATGAGCGGACCTTGCGGGAGATCTATCTGCCGGCGTTCGAGCGCGTGGTGAAGCTCTCGCAGCCGTGGACCGTGATGTGCGCGTACAACAAGGTCAACGGCATCTACTGCTCAGAGCACCACTGGTTGCTGACTGAGGTACTGCGCGAAGAGTGGGGTTTCGAGGGCCTTGTGGTGTCGGACTGGGGCGCGGTACATGATCGCGTTGCGGCACTGAAGGGTGGACTTGATCTTGAGATGCCGCCAAACCTCGGAGTCAGCGAGGCGGCGATCGTCGCCGCCGTACGCGACGGGTCACTGGACGAGTCCGTCCTCGATGAAACGGTGAGCCGGGTGCTGCATCTGGTTGATCGATCCCAGCCCGCGCTCCGTGAAGGCGCCTCGTTCGATCCTGATGATCACCATGCGCTGGCTCGTCGCGCTGCGCATGAGTCAGCGGTGCTATTGAAGAACCACGGCAATGTGCTGCCGCTTGAGCCGGAGCAAGGAAGCACGGTCGCTGTGATCGGTGAATTCGCCCGTACCCCGCGATTCCAGGGTGCTGGAAGCTCGCAGGTCAATCCCACCCGTGTCGACGTGGCACTGGAAGAGCTGCAGTCGGCATTTGCGGGCCGAGCAGGAGTGAGGTTTGCCGCTGGTTTCGGCATTGGGACTACCGACAACGACGAGCAGCTGCTGCAAGAGGCGGTGGAGCTGGCAAGCGGAGCTGATCATGCGCTGGTGTTCCTTGGCCTGCCAGGTGAGGACGAGTCGGAGGGATTCGATCGAACTCATATCGATCTCCCCGCCAACCAACTGGTGCTCCTGCACGCGCTGGCTGAGGTACATGATCGGCTGATCGTGATCTTGGCGAATGGGGGCGCGGTCCGGGTCTCAACCTGGGAGGACAGGGTCGCCGCGATCTTGGAGTGCTGGCTGTCCGGTCAGGCGGCCGGCGGGGCCGCCGTCGATCTGCTGCTGGGCGTCGCCAATCCCTCCGGCAAGCTGGCCGAAACCATTCCCGTGCGACTCCGGGACAACTCCTCGTATCTGAACTTCCCTGGGGAGGAGGGCGTCGTTCAGTACGGCGAAGGAATCTTCATCGGCTACCGGGCCTACGACACGCTCATCCAACACGTCAGCTACCCATTCGGGTTTGGACTTTCCTACACCAGCTTCCGGATCGACAACGTGGGCGTTTCGATCGCGGGCTCAGTGGCAGACGGCGACCTCGCCGTGACGGTGACTGCGTCTGTGACGAACACCGGCCGGCGAGCGGGCGCCGAAGTCGTCCAGGTCTATGTCGGAGACATCGAGGCGTCCGTGGCGCGGCCGCTACGAGAGCTGAAGGGGTTCGTCAAAGTGCATCTTGAGCCGGGCGAGACCCAGCACGTCAGTTGCCAGCTCGATGAGCGAGCGTTTGCCTTCTGGTCCAGACGGTTCCGGCAGTGGGTGGTCGAATCCGGTGAGTTCATGATCGCGGTGGGCAGCTCGTCGCGCGACCTGGTCGCCACCGAAACGATCATTCTCGATGCGCCGCGTCTCTCCCTGCCGCTGGGGCCCGACTCGACCCTTCACGAATGGCTGGCGGATGAGCGCGGTCGCGAGCTGCTCACTAAGCGGGATGTGCGGCTACTGCAGGATCCAGAACTGATCAAGGTAATTGGCACGATGCCCATGCACACCCTCGCGGCATTCGAAGGGATGGCACCCAGCCACGACGAGTTGGAGCAGCTGGTCGCCGAGCTCTAGGTTACCGAGTTGTCAGCGTCAGCGGTCGTCGGAGCAATCGCTGACGCTGACAAGTCGGATGGCGCGCTACACATCGTCCTGCAGTAGGACATAGGCGTCATCCGCTCGGTGTACTGGAAGCCGCGATCTCGAGACCTGCGGCCGATGTGCGGAACGCGCCTACTCCGCGACGCTGAGGGACATGACAAACACACAGTCGTTGCCGACGCGAGTCGAGGGCACGGCAGATACCAAGCAGTACACCTTGACAAAGATCCTGGCCATCTGGGCCTCCGTCACTGTCCCTATGGGCCTGCTGGCATGGGTGGTCGCGCCGGCCATCATCCCTCACACATCCCTACATCCCGGGCTTGTGCACTGGATGCTCATGGTGGTCGGAATGATGTGGCAATTCGTGGTCTCGCTAGCCGTTCTGCGGCACGAGCTGGGGGGCCTGCACTGGCCGACGCTCAAGAAGCGGATTTGGCTCAATTTGCCGCGTGACCCGAAGACCGGCAAGCCGCGAAAGGTGTTGTTCTTATGGGCCGTACCGGCCTTCCTAGCCACTGGCCTCGGCGGATACCTGGCCACACGGCTGGACATGGCATGGACCAACTGGCTTCCTGGCCTAAACGAACCCCCGTACGCGAACGCCCAAGTGCTGGTCGATCCGCAATTCCAGGGTCAGTGGTGGATTCTCGGCCTCGCGCTGACCAGCATGATCTTCAATTACATACTCGGCGAGGAACTGTTCCTTCGTGGCGTACTGCTGCCACGGATGGCCGGGGTCTTCGGTCGTTGGGACTGGGTCGCGAACTCGGTGCTCTTCGGTCTCTACCACGTACACAAGATCTGGGCTTGGCCCAGCATGATCGCCAGCGCCTTCGGCGTCGCCTGGGCAGCCAGGCGCTACCGCAGCTTCTGGATGGGTGTGATCGTGCATGGACTCGAAGGCTTCTTCATCGTTCTCATCGTGGCAGTGCTGGCCGGCTGGTATCCGTGATGCTCCTCAACCGCGCGCATCGAGGCGTCCTCTTTGATCACGGCATTAGGTGATCAAGGCGCGGGCCGCCTCCGCGATGCCTTCAGGGGACATACCGTAGCGGTCCAGCAGGAAGCCCGCCGAGCCCGTAGGCGCAAACTCCGGGACGCCCAGGATCTTGATCTTGGTCGGATGGTTCTGCACGACGGTTTCTGCGACAGCGCCGCCGAGGGCGCCGGCGACCGTGGCTTCCTCGGCTGTGACCATGCCGCGCGTTTCCCGAGCTGCCTGCAACACGGCCTCGGTGTCCAGCGGTTTCACCGTGGGCATGGAAATAACCCGGGCAGAGATGCCTTCATCTTCGAGCTGTTCGGCGGCGACCAGCGCACGCCAGAGAACCGTGCCGTTGCTGATCAAGGTGACGTCACCGCCTTGGCGGAGAGTGACTGCCTTGCCGGGCACGAATGTGTAGTCCTCGGAGTACACCTCCGGGACGCTCATTCGGCTGACCCGGATGAACACTGGGCCTTCGATTTCAGCCGCCCACCGCATGGCCGCGGCCGTCTCGATCGGATCGGCTGGAACCACAATCGTGATGTTGTGAATGGCTCGCAGCCAGGCGATGTCCTCAATCGAGTGGTGAGTCGGGCCAAGTTCGCCGTACGCCATCCCGGGGCTCATGCCACACAGCTTGACGTTGCGATTCGAGTACGCCACGTCGGCCTTGATCTGCTCTAGGGCTCGGCCGGTCAGGAAGCAGGATGCTGCCGAGACGAATGCGATCCGGCCGCCATTGGCCAGTCCAGCCGCCACGCCAACCATGTCTTGTTCTGCGATGCCAACATTGATCAACCGGTCGGGAAAGGCCTTCTTGAACGCGTCCAGCTTGCTGGATCCGACCGAGTCATTGACGACACCCACAATGCGGTGGTTCTCGTGCGCAAGCTTGGCGAGCGTTTCCACGTAGGCGTTACGGCAGTCGTAGCGCGGCCGGTCGGCTATCGATTGCTGGGTAGTTGACGTATCGGTCATGCTGCACCTCCTCGTCGATCTGCTGCGTCGAGCTCATCGAGTGCCAGCTCCAGCTGTTCTGCTGAGGGGACTTTGTGATGCCACGCTGCGTTGTTGCTCATGAATGTGATCGGGTGGCCCTTGTGCGTATGGGCGATCACGAATGTTGGCTTGCCCGGCCGGAACGGCACTGACGACAACACGTCGAGCAGCTCGCCGTGATCATGACCGTTCACTTCCACGACGGCGAATCCGAACGCGGTTGCCTTCTGATCAAGTGGCTCAAGATCATTGGTTTCACGAACCGTCGCGCCCTGCTGGAGCCGGTTGCGGTCAACGATGACGGTGAGCCGGTCCAGCTCGTAATGGGACGCAGCCATCATGGCCTCCCAGTTGCTGCCCTCCTGTAGCTCGCCGTCTCCAACCAGCACGTATGTGCGGCGGCGGGAGACATCCAGCTTGGCCGAGAGGGCGTGGCCGACCGCGATAGGCAAGCCGTGACCGAGCGGACCGGTGTTGGCTTCGACTCCGCGAACGTAGTTGCGGTTCGGATGGCCGTTGAGCTTGGACAACGGCTTGAGGAAGGTCGCCAGGTCCTCGACCGGCAGGAACCCAAAGGCGGCCAGCGTGACGTACAGAGCTCCGGCAATGTGGCCCTTCGAGAGGATGAAGCGGTCCCGCTCAGGATCATCGACGGTCTCCGGAGTGACATTCAGGACGGCGCCGTAGAGCGTCGCGAGAATGTCGATGGCGGAAAGATCACCACCGATATGGCCGGCTCCCGCGTAATGGACCAGCTTCACGTCCTGAATGCGGATCTGCCGCGCCGCCTCGGCGATGTTCGCGATCTGCTCGTCCCGATGTGCATGTGGCAGCCGCTGGAAGACCGGCAGCGCGACATGCTCCTTAGCCAACGCGGTCATACGTTCACGTCCTGGGTTTCGCGGGTACGTGCCATGGAGCTCAGCAGGACATCCTGGACGAGCCGTTGCGCTGTGAGCGCATCATGAGAGGCCTGGGCGGCGCGCAGCGCCTCCTCGTCCAACGCGTCGAGCGCCCCATGGAGAGCCTTGAGGAAACGGATGGCCGCCTTGGCGGCTGCGACGCTGTCCTCCCGGAATGGGAATTGATCAAGCTGCCAGACGCCCTCCCAGTTGTTCTTGCGCAACGTGTAGAAGAACTCGAAGGTCTCGACCAGGTGCACCGAGCCGACCACCATGTCGTCATCCCAGCCACGGAAGTTGTCGTTGACATCGATCGCGAACAGCCGGCCAGCATCAATACACAGCTGCGCAGCGTCGGACGGGGTTTCCAGCCCGTACATGGAATGGCCGAAGTCAAGCAAGATGCCCAGATTGTCCAGTCCGACCTGTTGGATGCCCAACAACGTGCGAGCCGCATTCGGAAAGATGATCTTGTTACGCGGCTCCCGCGGCTTATACTCGATCACGAACTTGATCTCGGGGTGAGCCCCGACAAGTTCGCGCAGCCCATCGACCGCAAGCTTCCAGATGTCGTGGTAGTCAACCTGGAAGGGATAATCCCAACCGTCCTGCCCAAACCAGAGCTTGACGTAGTCGCAGTTAAGCTCGTTTGCCAGTTCGGTGGCTTCATTGAGGAGCTTCAGCGCCTGGGATCGGACCGCCGGGTCCGGGTTGGTGATCGATCCCTTCACGTAGTCGCGGTTGTAGATCTCAGGAGTGATGGCGACGGCGCCGAGCCCGTTACGCTCCAGGGCCGACTTGACGTCGTCCAGCGTCCCTTCGAATCCAGCGAAGGGCCAGTTCAAATCGACGACGGACAGGTCACCGACCGCGCCAGCCTTGTCGATCTGCTCCAGGAGCCCGACAGGCGGGCCGTAGCCCTCGGTGGCGTAGCGATCCTTGTAGGTAGCGAAGTGCCAGATACCTGCGCCAAAAACCGGCATCTCACTCATAGTTGCAGACTCCCATCTCTTAGCCGCGTAAAATGATCATCCCTCAGCCCTTGGTGGCCCCCGGCAGTCAGTCCACCGACAATCCATCGCTGCAGGAAGATGTAGGCGATCAAGATCGGCACGACGGCGATCAAGATGCCTGCCGCCAGCCCTGTGCTCGCTGCGACTGCGGACGGCGAAGGGCCTAGAAACCCGCGGCGGGTGTACGTTCCAGTCATTGTCAGTCCTTTGTTTTAGGGGTCGAGCAGAAAGGTCAGGCCGACTCCCGGCCGAACTTGCGGATCTTGGCAAACATGTCTTCAAGCAGGAACCGGACGTCGACTGACTCGACGACGCGGATGGGATGCCCTGAGCCGGGCAGATAGTGGCCTTCCTGGCCGAATCGTGGGACGGAACGATGCGGAAATTGCCTCCGCGGGGATACAGCATTAATGAGATCGCCGGCGAGTCTCCCAGTGATCGACTCGATCGGTTCGGGCCAGTACGTGCGGTTCCACATGCACGATCGCGAACTGGTCGTCAGCCTCATTCTTGGCGTCCGTGTTGATGATGACGCGCCGACGGATGTGGGCCTCCATTGCGCTCCTACACTTCATGTACTATTCATTCACTACTGTATAATTTATCACTAGACTGGATTCGTCAAGTCCAGGCAGAGTGCTGGCTAGAGAGAATGGCTCCAATCGACGTGAGGAGTTACCCCGTGCCCAGAGCGTCAACCGATGAGTTGATCTTGGCAATCGACCAGGGAACGACCAACTCGAAAGCAGCTTTGATCAGCGCCGATGGTCGCGTGGTCGCCGGCGGCAGTGCAACGGTTGGAATCTCCTCCCCGCGTCCTGAATGGGTCGAGCAGGACGCGAACCGTCTCTGGTCGAGCGTGCTGGAGGCGGTCGGTGGCTGCATCGCAGACACGCCCGATGCCCAGATCGCCGGTATCGCGCTGTCGACCCAGCGGGAATCCGTGGTCGGTTGGCAAGCCAGCACAGGAATTCCGTTGGGTCCGGTGATCGGCTGGCAGGACCGCCGCACCACAGACTGGTGCAACCAAACAATCGACGACCGAGGCCGAAAGCTGGTGCGTGATCGCAGCGGCCTGCGCGTCGACCCCATGTTCTCCGCTCCCAAGATGCGCTGGCTACTGGACCATCTGCCGACCTCGGTCCCGATCGACGACGTGCGACTGGGCACTGTCGACTCCTGGCTGATTTGGCGGCTGACTGCTGGCCTGGAGCACCTCTGCGAAGCCGGGAACGCCTCTCGTACGCTGCTCTACGACGTCGCCGAACTCGAGTGGAGCAAGGACTTACTCAACCTCTTCGGCGTCCCAGCCACAGCGTTGCCCGCCGCCGTGGCGTCCGACCACGGCTTCGGCGTCACGAGTGGCGTCCCATTGGTGCCCGACGGCACGCCTGTCCTGGCCGTGCTGGCCGACTCGCACGCTGCCTTGTTCGGCCATGGCTGTACCGAGGTTGGTGAGGCAAAGGCCACCTACGGCACGGGCACGTCGGTGATGGCTCCGGTCGCGGAGCTGTCCGCGAGCGAGGAAGGGGTACCGACGACTTTGGCATGGGTGATCGACAAGTCACCCACCTACGCCCTGGAAGGAAATATCTTGTCCTCGGGCGCCACGCTGGCATGGACGGCTGATCTTCTCACCGACGGCAGCGTTGCCGACTTGATCGCCCTTGCCGAGACGGTTCTCGACAGCGGCGGCGTCACTCTGGTTCCTGCCTTCTCCGGCCTGGGCGCACCCCATTGGGATCGCGACGCCCATGCCTTGATCTCGGGGATGAGTCCAGCGACCACCCGCGCCCACGTCGCTCGCGCTGCCGTCGATTCCATCAGTCATCAGATCTGCGACATTGTGGACGTGATCGAGGAGAGCTCACGACCTCTACGGCTCTTCCGAGCCGATGGCGGAGCCACCGCATCTCCGCTCGTCGTTCAAACACAAGCCGATCTGCTCGGCCGCGAAGTCGAGGTAAGTGAGACGGCCGAGGTGTCGGCCCTGGGAGCAGCGAAGCTTGCTTGGCTCAGTCTCGGCCAGGAATCCCTCTGGCCGAGCCGTAGCACGGGTCGTGTCTATGTCCCGATCATGGATTCGAGGGAACGTCGCCGGCGCCGGGAGCGCTGGGCCGGCGAGATCAGCCGGACGCGATTCACTCCGTAGATGAAAACCCCAACCGCCGCCGAGATGCGCCCTGAGCTTGTCGAAGGGCACCCCGCCCCGCAATGGTCTGAAGTCGACATCCCTCTCACCGGACCAGATGTCGCCAACCCCTACACCGACGTCGACGCCTGGGTGATCTTCACCCAGGCAAGCGGACGGCAACTCCGACGTCCGGTGTTCTGGGACGGTGGAACCACCTACCGGGTCCGCTTCGCATCGACCCAACCGGAGGGTGCGTGGCAGTGGAGTGTTCACACCGCCAGACCTGATCATGACTTCCAGCCAGCTCATGGCATTGTGGTCGCCGGTCCACCGATCCAAGATCATCCGCATCGTGCAGTCGCCCGCGGGTTTGCTACGGCGCATCCATCTGGCCGCAGCTTCTGTTACGCCGACGGGTCGCCAGCGTTCTGGGTCATCGATACAGCCTGGGCGATGCCCTTCCGAGCCACTCTCGAAGACGTGGCAGTGTACGCGGCGGACCGTCAAGCGAAGGGCTTCAATGCCGTGCTGCTGATGACTGTTCAGCCGGACATGAACGCGCGCGGACCGGTCGGCCGCAATGTCGACGAGGGCTTCGAGGTGGGCTTCGACGATCTTCCTGAGGGAAGCCTCACCAAGATCAACGTCGAGTACTTCCAGTATTTCGACAAGATCATTGGGGTCTTAATCGACCACGGCATCACGCCGATACTGCAGCCGGTCTTCCACGGATACGGCTGGAAGGGACTCGACGTGGCAGGGCCCGTGGTGCCGCTCGCCGATTACGCCCGATACTGCCGGTACCTGGTGGCGCGCTACGGAGCGCGGCCGGCGATCTATCTGCCGTGTGGTGATGGTGCGGGCACCGAGCCGCAGGTCGAGGCCGGTGGTCACGAGATCCAGGCCTGGGACGCGTACGGTCAGGCGACCGGAATCCACTACCGGCCCCATCACCGCAACGACGTACATCAAGACGCCGACTGGCTGGATTTCCAGTCCTGCCAAACCGGCCACATGGGCGACCATGTGCCCGATCGTCTGGCGACGATGTGGGCTCAGCGGCCGCACAAGGCGATCATGAACGGCGAGCCCAGCTATGAGCACAGCGGTCGTCGTGGGGTCGCTGAAGGTTGGTGGCAGGGCCATGAGGCCTGGAGCAACCTCTGTGCGGGCGCCCTCATGGGCGTCGCGTACGGAGCAGCCAGTTTATGGCCGTGGCGACTGCACCCCGATGAGCCAGGTCACGGCGAGTACTTCCTCGCGGAGGGAGCGGGCTGGAGGGAAGCGCTGGATTTTGAGGGCAGCCGCTATGTCGGTTTGGTGGGCAAGATCGCGGACGATCTACCGATCACCGAGGCCATTCCTTGCTGGGACGTGTCTGCCAACACGCGGGGGCTGCTGGATCCTGGCGTCCTCTACATCGGCTATGCCGAGCACGGCGGACCCTGGATTTTCTTCGATGCGGACGGCCGCGTGCCCTCGAAGTATTGGCTGATCGATCCCCGCAGCGGCGCGGTACTGAGATCGGGGCAACGCCCGCCGAACTATGTGCCCATCGAGTCCGATCGCTATGAGCCGTCGATCTTGATTTGTGCCGAGACCACCCCTGCATGGGTGAGCGCGGCGCAAGGGCCAGGCGTTGAATAGCGCACCAGTGCATCAATATTCGCTGGCTGGCAGGATAGGAACAGTCCAGGTCTTAGGAGGTTCCCCATCAATGGCGGTATCGCCCGGGAGCATCACTCGAGCCCCGACTGACGGTCAACTCCGGCTTATTACCAAGGTGGCCCGGATGTATCACGAACGCGGCATTCGCCAGGTGGACATCGCAGAAACCCTGCATCTCTCCCAGGCGCGGGTGTCACGTCTGCTTAAACGGGCTGCTGAACTGGGGATCGTTCGGACTGTCGTCGCTGTCGCTCCGGGCGTGTATACCGAGGTCGAAGAAGCGCTCGAGGATAGATACGGTCTAGCCGAAGCTGTCGTCGTCGATGTCGAAGGGACCGACGAAGAGATCATCGCCGGGCTGGGGTCGGCAGGCGCCACATATCTGGAAACCACGCTGACGGGCGGGGAACGCATTGGGATCTCCAGCTGGAGCCAGACGCTGCTCGCCGTTGTGGACCGCATGCGGCCCTTCCGGGTTGCTGGCGCAGAGAGTGTCATTCAGCTCATGGGAGGCATCGGCAACTCATCAGTCCAGACTCAAGGCAATCGGCTCCTCACCGAGTTCGCTCGACTCGTCGGGGCTACCGCGACCTTCGTCCCAGCTCCTGCTCTGGTCGGCAACAAGGCCATGCGAGAGAGTCTGCTGAATGATCCGGCGATGGAATCGGTCGCCAAAGACTGGGCCCAGCTCACCATGGCGCTTGCGGGCATAGGCAGCCTCCCACCTTCGCCGCTTCTGCGTGCCAGCGGCAATGCGGCAGACCTTGCTGACCAAGACAGGCTCCATGCGGCTGGCGCGGTCGGCGATATCTGCCAACGATTCTTCGACTCTGCAGGAAGCTTGGTGCCGAGCGATCTCGATGATCGAGTTGTCGGCATCGACGCAGACACTCTGCGCAGGGTCCCCCGGCGGATCGGAATCGCTGGTGGTGAAAGCAAACGCACCGCTATCCATGCGGCAGTCATCGGAGGATGGGTCAATGTGCTGATCACCGACACTGGAACGGCCGCCGCCTTGCGACAGCTCGAGGGCTCGGCATCGCTCGGTCAGACAAAATAGTCACGATGCAGCCCAGCGCAACGGGCGAGCACGTCGTCGTCGAGACCAAGGCGGGCACGGTCCGTGGCTTCTGGCGCACGCATTCGGCCGCTTTTCTCGGCATCCCGTTCGCCGAGCCGCCGTACGGTGATCTTCGGTTCCGCGCACCGGTGCCGGCGAGGTCATGGAGCAGGATTCGGGTGCACTTCAATACGGGCCTACGCCGCAACGCAAGGCGCTGGCAGAGGTGACCACGATCCCGGAACCGAGCATTCCGGGTGATGACATCCTCAATCTCAATGTCTTCACGCCGCGCCCGCGCGTCGCGAATGTGCCCGAGGATCGGCTCCCCGTGCTCGTCTACATTCACGGCGGCGGGTACGTGGCAGGCTCACCGGCCAGCCTCTGGTACGACGGAGTGGCGTTCAACCGAGACGGCGTTGTGCGAGGACTATGACATTGAGCCGCTCCTCCAGCAGGTCGGGCTCAGCCGCGAGGCGGCCCAGCGTTTCGCAGCGGCGCTGCAAGATCACCATCCGGCCGAAGTCGTCGGTCAGTACGTGACCGACGTGATGTTCCGTCGCCCGCATCGTCGATTGGCTGGACTTGCGCGGCGAGGCCGCCGCGCCGACATGGGCGTACGACTTTGCCTGGCGGTCCGCCGTCAGCGGTCTGGCGGAGCACTGTTTGGACGTGCCATTCATCTTCGATTTGCTGGACGATCCGGATGTGAGTCGGGTCGCTGGTGCGGAGCCGCCGCAGACGCTGGCTGATCAGGTTCATGCGGCATTCGTGGGGCTCGTTCGTGACCGCGATGCGGGCTGG
>JBKPTR010000268.1:0-17208 GCA_046735615.1 Actinomycetota bacterium | reverse complement strand
AGCGGCAGGGCAGCAATTCCTATGCCGACTCTGTTGTTGCGTTACGCGGATCCACCGGTGAGCTGGTGTGCATTTTCAGATCGTGCATCACAATATCTGGGATTATGATCTGCCCGCACAGCCCAGCTTGATCACCATTCGAAAGGATGGGCGGGACATTCCTGGCCTCGCCCAGCCCACCAAGATGGGTTTTCTTTATCTGCTGCACCGCGAAACCGGCGAGCCGATTTTCCCGGTGGAAGAACGCCCGGTGCCCCAATCGGATGTGCCGGGGGAGAAAAGCTGGCCAACGCAGCCGTTCCCCACCATTCCGCGGCCATTGGTGCCAACGACACTCAGCGGCGATGATGCATGGGGCCTCACCCCGTGGGACCAGGGCCAGTGCCGGAAGCTCATCGAGCGCTATCGCAACGACGGCATCTTTACCCCCTCGAGCATGGAAGGAACCATCCAATACCCAGGCGTGATCGGCGGAACGAATTGGGGGAGTGCGGCCTTTGAGCCGGATCGCCGGTGGGTGATCCTCAACGCGACCCGATTGCCCTCGGTCACAGGCCTCATTCCCCGCGAAACGCTGGAATCAGGACAGCCAGACGTACCGGACAACGCCACGATCAGCCAAATGCGCGGCACCCCATACGGTCTGTTCCGCCTGCCCGCACTCCTCTCACCCCTAGAGCTGCCCTGCACCAAACCACCGTGGGGTGCGCTGCTGGCGGTGGACACGGCCAACGGTGACGTGAAATGGGATGTTCCCCTGGGCACCATCCAAGATCTCGCTCCCGTTCCGCTCCCCATCAAATGGGGCACCCCAAATCTCGGCGGCCCGATCGTGACCGACGGCGGACTGATCTTCATCGGCGCGGCGATGGACAACATCTGCGCGCCTTTGACCTAGAAACAGGCAGAGAGCTGTGGAAAGGACGGCTCCCGGCCGGTGGCCAGGCGACACCCATGACCTACCGCACGGCCGACAACGGACGGCAATTCGTTGTCATCGCCGCGGGCGGGCACGGCCGTCTCGGCACCGACATCGGCGATTCAGTGGTCGCATTTGCTCTGCCCAACAGTCGCGCCGACGTGCTGAAACAGACAACGGCCCGCACCCTTCGAACCGTTGGAATCCTCCTCATCCTTTTCCTAGCATCCGTGCTCGTCCTCAAGTTCGCGCGGAAGAACTGGGTCTGGTACCCGCTGCTGGCAATCCTCGTCGTGATCGCGACCTGGTCGGCATGGCTGGTAAGCCAAACCAAGCCGGTGACCCTTCTTGTGTTGTTCGCAGCGGTCGCGATCGCCTGGCTGTTAACCCTTGGGCGCAATCGCAGGTTAAGGAGGTCGCAGGAATGAGATGTGCAACGGGCGCGCTTGTTGCGACCGATTTCGTGCTTTCGGGTCCCCACGGGCTGTCGCCGACGCATTCGGGCGCGAGCTGGCATCCTCCCCGGGATCGACCGCGGGCACGAAGACCGCCACCTCGCTCTTGAGCTCCGATGCGTAGCCATTTGCGTCAACGGTCCTTGTCCCAGTTCCAGACACGAGGCGGGTCCAGCTCGCGCTATGTCAAGATTGGCTTTACAGCGGTGTCGTCCCCTCGACGTGGGTTGGCTTCCTGGGTGGGGCGTCGCGCGGCGAGAACGATGCCAGTCAGCAAGCTGAGGGCCCCTACCGCAGCGCACGTACCAGGGCGCTCGCCGAGCACCAGCAGTCCCAGGAGCGCCGCAACGAGCGGCTCGGCCAGGTTCAGAGTGGCAACTGTTGCAGCCGGCAGCCGAATCAGGCCGCGGGCGAACAGCAGGTAGCTGCCCGCAGTGGCCACTAAGCCGAGCCAGGCCAGCATGGCTAACGGCCGGAGGCCGGTGAGTTCCACGCCGCGGATTAGTAGCACCGGAGCGAGCAGCACCGCGCCGAGACTCAGCGTGACCGCCATCGCCGCAGAGGCGGAAACGCCCTGATTCAGCAGGGCCTTGGCGGCAGTGGTGTAGACGCCGTAGCTGGTTCCGGCCGCCGCGGCGAGCGCGACACCGGTCAACGAGACCTGAGCGGCGCCCTGGCCTGAGTTGTATCGGTTTAGTGACTACCCTCAGCAAGTTGGTGGAGGATGGCTTGGGCGTGGTCGGGTATGCGTGGTGGCGCGGTGATTTGCTGGTGGCCGAGGCTGATGGTGGCGGTCCGCAGCGGTCGTAGCGTCTGAACGATCTTCTTGATGCTGACACCGGTGCGGGCTTGTGCCTCACGAGAGACCGCGAGCGCGGCGAACACGATGGTCAGGTGGGCTTCGATGCTGTCGCGGATGCGGTGGAACATCGGCCGTGCGGCGAGGTCGGACTTGGCCATCCGGAACGACCGCTCGACCTGATAGAGCTCGTGGTAGGCAGTCACGACGTTCGGACCGTCCATGGTGCTGGCGTCGATGTTGGTGATGTAGCCCTTCAGCCCGGCAAGGTAGCGGGCCCGTTCGACCAGGTCCCAGTCCACGCCCTTGACGGCGTTGGTGATCTTGACGAACCGGTCCTTCTTCAACGGCCGCGTGCCAGCCGCGACCGCTTCGGCACGTTCGATCATCTTGTTGATCGCCCGGTTGTCGTGCTGGGACCGCTTGAACGAGTACTCATAGACCACCCGCCGTTCCCGGATGTGGTTGCAGATGCCCATGGTGCGGGGTCGCCTCGATGGTCTGCCGGTGAAGTAGTTTCCGTGGCGTCGGAAGTGATCGGCGAGGTCGTCGGCGGCGCTGCTGGGTTTGGACCCGACGATGAAGGCGAACCTGGCCTCCTCCAACGCCAACAGGTTCGCCGCGGACAGCATCCCGGCATCGGCGACCACGACCACGTCGTCGATGTGGTGGCGCTTGGCGAAGCCGGTCAGCACCGGGACCAGCGTCTTGGTCTCGGCCTTGTTCCCTTCGAACAAATGCACATCCAGCGGGAACCCGTTGCTCTGCCTGGCGTTCTCGCATAAGCATTTTGCGGAGGCAACTGCCCCAAACTCCGCGCCATCGCGCGCATCGACCCGGCACAGGGTTTGGTCACGCTGGGTTGTGGGTCGGCGGCCTGTTCGCCCTCGTGGCGCTGACGCCAAGTAAGCGGTCGACGGTTGTGAAGTGGTAGCCCCGGTCAATCAGCCAATCGATCAACGGCCCGATTGCCGCCACTAGTGGCCGTGGATTCGTGATCATCCAGTCATCAGGGATGTGCGGCCCACAGTGTCGTAGCGGCGAGGATATGCCGGCGTTCATGTGGGGGCAGCGGCGGGCATCGGAACCTTCCTGAAATCGGGTCGCGGCAGGCGTATTGGCTGCGTTGATTGTTGGCACCGGCACTGCCTGGGTGCTGCTCGTCGAAGCGTTCGAGACCAGCGGCAGTCCCTGTGGCGCCATCGTCTGCTGTCGGGGTTGCCCGCACCGAGGGACGGCGGGAGACTTGCGCCGTGATCCCGCAGACCCGCTATGCGAGGACCGCCGACGGCGTCCACATCGCGTACCAGGTGCACGGTGACGGCCCGATCGATCTCCTCATGGCCCTCGGCTGGACCACCAACATTGAGGCGCTGTGGGAGGAACCGTCGCAGGCGCGTTTCCTCAACCGACTGGCCTCGTGGTCGCGCCTGATCCTGTTCGACAAGCGGGGCGTTGGGCTGTCGGACCGGGTTCCGGAGTCACAGCTCCCGAGCCTTGAGACCCGAATGGATGATCTCCGCGCCGTGATGGATGCGGCGGCCTCCGAGCGCGGGGTCGTGTTCGGAATCTCCGAGGGCGGCCCGATGGCAATGCTTTTCGCCGCCACGTACCCGGAACGAACGCGCGGGCTCCTGCTTTTCGGCCAGCGGCCGACTTGACGAGCGGCCGCGTCGCCGAGAACGCCCCCCTTGTATTCGACCGCATCGAGCGGCTCTGGGGGACGGAGGAGTACGCGCGGCTCGCTCTGCGCGAATGGGCGGCTCCGAGCCTCGCGGACGACGAACGGATGGTCGCCTGGCTCGCCTCCTACATGCGTCGGGCCGCGAGCCCGGGTGCGGCGATCGCGCTGGAACGCATGAACAACAAGATGGACGCTTCCAACATCGTTCATGCAATCCACGTCCCGACGATCGTGATCGGCCGCACGGGAGACCTCGATTTCCCAATCGAGGACATGCGGAGAACCGCCGAACGCATCCCGGGTGCCAGGTTCGTCGAGCTGCCCGGCCAGGACCACTTCTTCTTCGCGGGCAACACCGAGCGACTCCTCGTCGAGATCGAACACTTCCTCAAGGAGATCCGCGACGAGGAGGCGGAACTCGACCGCGTGCTCGCGACCGTCTTGTTCACCGACATCGTCGGATCGACCGAACGCGCCGCGGCGGTGGGCGACCGGGAGTGGGGGGTGCTCCGGGACTCACACCACGCGAGGATACGGTCGAACCTCGGTAGGTTCCGCGGCCGGGAGGTGAACACCGCCGGTGACGGCTTCCTTGCGACGTTCGACGGGCCGATCCGAGCCGTGCGCTGCGCCCTGAGCGCGGTGGCCGCCGTCCGCGACCTCGGCATCCAGATCCGCGCAGGCCTACACACGGGTGAGGTCGAGCTCGACGGCGCCGACATGCGAGGAATCGCAGTCCACATCGGCGCGAGGGTCGCCTCGCTGGCCGGTCCCTCCGAGGTCCTCGTCTCCTCGACGGTAAAGGACCTCGTCGCCGGCGCCGCGCTCGAGTTCGAAGACCGTGGCGAACACGAACTGAAGGGCGTTCCCGGGACCTGGCGCCTCTACCGTGTCGTCGCCTGAGGCCGCAGCTGACAGACAAGGAGCCGATGTGGCCGTGGCCGAGGTGGCTAGCTGTTGGGTGACCGTTTGTGACACAAGTTCCCGGGCGAAGCCGCGTCCCAGAAGCCGGTCCCTGGGTTCTCGCGGTGGTTGCAACACCTGAGGAATCTGGGAGGGTGTTGATGAGTGTCCGGTTCTCGAAACAAGCTGGTTGCGGAGCTGTTTCAGCCGTCCCTGGGTTTGGACTCGACGTCGATCACCTGACTCTCCACCGCGGCGGCACCCAGACCATCCAATCTTCTGCCACAAGCTGGCTGCCTTCGGTCGAAGCCATCGCTAGCAGGGACACGTCAGCATTGTCCAGGCCTGCGAGGGAACTAGCGTGCGACACCGCGATGCAATCTGCGCGGGGTCGCGGGCCAAGGGTGACATCTGGCGGCCGACGATCTGCTGGCCGCGTTCCGGCAGGTCGGGTTCAACCCGTCGCTGCGCAGGGTCGCTTCCCTTTGTGGTGGTACCCGGATGACGGTCTGCCTCGATGATCTTGAGCCGGATCTGCCAGGCGCTGCACTTTACGGTCGCGGATTGCTTGAGGAACATCTGTATCGAGCTGTTGTTACGGCTGTAACATGGATGCGTGGCGGTTGATTCAATAGATGACGGCTGGCTGGTGGTCAGCGTGACGACGGCCGGCGCGGCCGGATCGTTGCGGGTGCAGGTGTGGCGCAAGCTGCGCTCGCTCGGGGCTCTCTACCTGCAGCAGTCGGTCTGCCTGCTGCCGGCGCGGGCAGATGTGGTGCGGGAAGTGCGGCGGCTGGTCGATCGGATCCAGCGCCAGGGCGGGCAGGCTCGGGTGCTGCGGATGGCGTTCACCGACCCAGCCGAGGAGCAAGCGGTGATCGCCGAGCTCAACGCCGCCCGCGATGGCGAATACACCGAAGTCCTCGGCCGGCTTCCTGAACTACGCCGAGAACTGGCCGACGAGCGGGCCCGCGGCAACGCCACCTACGCCGAGGTCGAGGAGTCCGAAGCCGACCTCGAACGCTTCCGTACCTGGCTGGCCAAGATCGCCGCCCGTGACTACTTCGCCGCCCCCGAAGGCCAGGCCGCCCGCGATGCTGTCGAGCAGGCCGCTGGCGAGCTGGCCGCGTTCGAAGCCGCTGCCCTCAGCGCCGAAGCACCCGACCCAGCCAGTGAGGCTGGCGCGGCTGCGGGCGGTGGATGAACCATGACTGGCTCGTTCTGGTGGGACCTGCTCATCAACGCCCTCATCGGCGTCGCCGCTGCGCTGCTGCTGGCCTGGCTCGCCCTGATCATCACGCTGATCGCCGCCCGGCAGCGCACCGGACTGCGCGGCGGACTGCTGCACAAGGCCCTGCGACTCCTGCCCGATGTGCTGCGCCTGATCCGTCGGCTGGCCGCCGACAAGACCCTGCCGCGGGGGGTTCGCCTGCAGCTCGGGCTGCTCATGGCGTACCTCGCCATCCCGATCGACCTGATCCCCGACGTCATCCCGGTCCTGGGGTACGCCGACGACGCCATCATCGTCACCGCCGTCCTGCGCTCGGTGGTGCGCCGAGCCGGCCTCGACGCCGTCCGCCGGCAGTGGCCCGGCACCGACGACGGATTCGCCGCCGTCACCCGGCTTACCCGCCTCAACCGCCGCGAACGACCATCGGCCCTTGGCGGCGATGGAGAGTCCCGATGATCGGCTCACCGGTCCGGGTCCCGCGCACCATTGACCCGCCGGCCCGGGAGCGGGTCGGGACCTTGGCCCTGTTGCTGGATACCTGGCGCGCCTACCGCGGCGGACCGGCCGCGATCGCTGCTCGGCAGCGGGCCCGGCTGGCCGCCCAGGTGGTTTACGCCCGCACCCGGCCACCGTTCTATCGGCAGCTTTACGCGGGGCTGCCCGAGCGGGTCGAGGACCCGCGGCTGTTGCCGGTCACCGGCAAGGCGACGTTGATGGACCGGTTCGACGACCGGGTCACCGACCCGGCCGTAACCCTGCAGCGGGCTCAGGAATTCGTCGCCGACCCGGCCCTGATCGGCCGGTCGTTCCACGGCGCCCACGCCGGCTACACGGTGGCCACCACCTCCGGCACCACCGGCACTCGCGGGGTGTTCCTGCTCGACGCCCTGGCCCTGGCGGTGGCCAGGGTGGTTTCGCCCGCGTGCTGTCCAGCTGGCTGCGCCCGGACACGTGGCCCCGGGTGATGCCCCGTCTGCTGGCCAACCGGGCGCGGCTCGCGCTGGTGTCGCCACCGGCGGGCACTTCGCCTCCGCAGCCGCGGCCGCCCGCCTCGGCGCAGGCAGCGACAGGCGGACTCGGGTGTTCCCGGTTGCCACCCCGCTGCCCGAGCTGGTCGCCCAGCTCAACGCGTTCCAACCCGCGCTGCTCGCCCCGTACGCGACCACCGCCGCGCTGCTGGCCACCGAGCAACAAGCCGGGCGGCTGCGCATCCGCCCAGCCCTGGTGGCCTTGGCCGCCGAGGGCCTCCCCGATGGTGAACCCGCGCGGATCGCCGCAGGGTTCGGCAGCATCGTCGGCAATTCGTACGCGGCCACCGAATGTCCGTTCCTGTCGTACAGCTGCCGGGACGGCTGGCTGCACGTCGACGCCGACTGGGTCATCCTCGAACCCGTCGACGCCGACCACCACCCCACCCCGCCCCGGCAGCAGTCGCACACGGTGCTGGTCACCAACCTGGCCAACCGGGTCCAGCCGATCCTGCGCTACAACCTCGGCGACAGCGTCCTGCAGCGGCCTGAGCCATGTCCCTGCGGGAACCCGCTGCCTGCGATCCGGGTCTGGGGCCGCACCGCCGACCTGCTCACCTTCCCCACCCCGTCCGGCCAAAGCGTCACGCTCACCCCGCTCGCCTCACCACCCATCTCGACCAGCTCCCCGGCCTCGCCTTGTACCAGATCCTGCAGACCACCCCGACCCAACTAGTAGTGCGGCTGGGGCCCGCCCCCGGCGCCGACCCCGATCAGGTCTGGTTCCCTACCGGCGGCAAGTACCGCCTCGTCCACCCACTCGCTGACCCATGTTGACACCGGAACAGCGTCGACCAAGAGGCCTATCGGGACGCCGACCCACGGCGCGTCTGAGAGGCATCCCGACATTGCCCTGACCCGCGACGGCGTTGGGCGATCCCGTCGGCCCCGGTGAGGGTGCCAGCCTGACAGCTTTCGAAGCCTTCGGCAGGGATTGCGCTGGGCGGAAACCGCTCGAACATCTCCAGTCCGCGGCGATGCGATCCGACGGAGGCGCTAACGCTGACCGACACTAAGGCGGCAGCTGCCGCCGGCAACATTGGCCTATTCGTCGACATCGGTGCTAGTCCGTCCTCTCCGACCTCAGGGTGACGCCGAAATGAGCTGCGCTGGATCGTGCCGTGCCGCCCAATCGTCGCGGATCGGCATAACGGTGTCCGGTGAGCGTTCTTCTCACGGACGCCGCGATGCCCGGTAAAGGGTGGGTTTACCGGGCATCGCGGCGTCGAAGCGGCAGGCAGATCGTTGGTTCAGCACTGTGCTTCCCGAGCGACTCGTCATGTGCACAGGCCGGTTGTTGATCAGGATGACCGCCGACCTTGCGTGGATTACGGTACGTCGCGTCCCGGGCGGGCGCGCTACGCCGCGGCGCGGCTTGCCGAGAGTTCTAGCTCCGGTCGGCCTGCAGGAGTCCCGCGAGCTGGACTTCATGCCCTGGGGCGACGCCTACAACCGCGTGCCCGCCGATGCCACCGCCTTTGTCCACCGCGATGCGCGCTTCCAGCTCAAGCACGCGGCGGTGGTCGACCCGCAAGCCTCGACTGTGCAACCCAAGCCGCGCATCGGTGGTGACCCGCTCCTGGTCGTTGGTGCACCCGTGGGGATCGGGCCGCGTGTTCCCCAACTTCGCTGATCCGGACCTAAGGGCTGGGCGCATGCCTATTACGGGAGCAAATACGACCGCCTGGTGCGGATCAAGGCCCGCTACGACCGGGCCGGTCTCTTCCACTTCCACCAGTCGCTCCCTGCCGGGTAATGCCCGCTGCAGTCAAGCACCTGACTTGCTGGATCTGTCGGCGTTCCTACTGGCGACGGTTTGCGGATCCCGCGAGCGTGGGAATCGTGATCTCGGAGCGGATTCGGCTGACCAGTGGATTGATTCCACTCCGTTGAAGAAGCCGACTAGGGCTGTTGCGGTTTGATCGGGGTGTTCTTCAGGAAAGAAGTGCCCGCCCTCAACCGGTCCGCCCTCGACGTGCTCAGCGAGGTCACGCCATATCGCCAGCGGGCCACCTAGGCCGGCGTACCAGGACGACAGCGGACCACGGACGCTCCAGAGAGCCAGCACGGAGCACGTGATGCGCCGGCGCTGCCTGCGGTCCTCAGCGTCGTTGTCTCGGTCGACGCCAGAAGCAGCACGATACTCCTCGCAGATGGCGTACGCGTGCTCGCGGTCGCCGAGCATGGCGGTGTAGACAGTGCGTCTCTTCGGGGCGGCGCCGATCTCGTCGTCGATCAGCTGGTCATCGGTCCCGATCGAACGGTCGATAGCGGATCACCCGAATCAGCCTTCAGGTTTGGTGTGGGGCGTTCGCTCCACACCAAACCAGAGGCCGACCGAGCGTGAGCTTGCTGGTGACCCTGGTCACGCCGCTGCTCGATCCCGCCGAACCCGCTTCCGAGCGATGCCGACGATTCGGAGTGCCGGGCGGCATGTGGGGCAGATTGTGAACTGGGTCACTGCCTGTCATAGGGTGCCGGGGCATTTCGTCTCTTTTTGGTGAGCACAACTAACGGAGACATCATGAAAATTTTCATTGCCGGAGCCTCCGGCGCTATCGGTAGCCACCTCGTTCCGCAACTTGTGGCGCGCGGCCACGAGGTCGTCGGCACGACCCGCTCGGCGGCGAAGACCGGCGCGTTGCGCGCGCTCGGCGCCGAGCCAGTCATCGTCGACGCGCTCGACCCCGACTCCGTGGCCGACGCCGTGGCCAAGGCCGAGCCCGAGGTCATCGTCCATCAGCTCACCGCGCTGAGCGGACCGGTGAACTTCCGGCAGGTGAAGCGGATGGCGGCCGCCACCAACCGGCTGCGCACCGAGGGCACCGACCACCTGCTGGCCGCCGGACGCGCCGTCGGCGTGCGCAGGTTCGTGGCGCAGAGCAACTACGCCTTGTTGGAACACGCCGGCGGGCCGGTCGCCGACGAGAACGCCCGGATCGAGCCGAACCCACCTAAGGACGTTAAGGAGGCGATGGACGCACTTCGCCACGTGGAGGAGGCGGTGACCGGCATCACTTGGGGCGACGGCATCGTGCTTCGCTACGGTGGCTTCTATGGCCCAGGGACGGGCATCGAGGCGGCACCCGGCGCCGTCATGGCAGAGCGGATCCGCAAGCGGAAGTTCCCGATCGTTGGCGGCGGCGGTGGGGTGTGGTCGATGGTGCACATCACCGATGCGGCGTCGGCCACGGTCGCGGCCATCGAACGTGGCAAGCCCGGGATCTACCACGTCGCCGATGACGAGCCGGCACCGGTGCGCGACATATTGCGGGAGCTGGCCCGCGCGCTCGGCGCCAAGCCGCCGCGCCGCGTGCCGGCCTGGCTCGTCCGCTTAGTGGCCGGCAAGGGCCCGGTGGACATCATGACGCGGGCCAGCGGGATCTCCAGCGAGAAGGCCAAACGCGAACTGGGCTGGACACTTCAGTGTCCGAGCTGGCGCACCGGATTCACCGAGGGACTCAGATAACCTCGATATGACCGCCTCCGACCTGTACGGCGAGCTGCGGCCCAGGGCGTTTGCCATCGCCTACCAGATGCTCGGCAGCGTCAGCGAAGCCGAGGACGCGGTGCAGGAGGCGTTCCTTAGGCTGCACCAGACCCCCTCCAGCGGGACGAGCAGATCACCTCGCCCCGGGCGTACATCGCCACCCTGGTCACCCGGCTGGCCATTCGATCAGCTTCGCTCGGCGCCGGCGCGGTGAGAGCGGTACGTCGGTGAGTGGCTGCCGGAGCCGGTGGTCACCGAGGCGACACCGGCCGAGCAGGCCGAGACCGACGACTCCCTGTCGCTGGCGTCCTGGTGCTGCTGGAGAGCTTGTCGCTGCAGCGGGCCGCGTTCCTGCTACGCGAGGTGTTCGAGTATCCGTAGCTGGAGGTCGCCGAGATCCTCGGCACCGATGTGGACAGTACCCGCCATCTGGTGGCGCGGGCTCGCAAACACGTCCGCGAACGTCCTCTGCGCTACTACGCCTCTCGGCGGCAGCGAGAAGAGCTGGCTCAGCACTTCTTCGCCGCCGCTGAGCAGGGCGACCTGCCGGCGCTGGACGTGCTGCTGGCACAAGATGTGGCGCTCACGCTGATTGCGGCGGCCAAGTGCCGGCACTGGCGCGGCCGGTCAACGGCCGAGAGCGCGTGGCACGGACCTTGTCGGCCGGGATCTCGGTGCTGGCGCGCCGCGGTGTGCGCCTGCAGGTCACCGAGGTCAACGGCCAGCCCGGCTCCATGGCGCTCGATGCGCAGGACCGGCTGGTCGGAATCATGGCGCTCGACATTGCCGAGGTCAGATCCAGACATGGCTCCCGCCTCGGTTAATGTTGCAGAGCTCGCGCAGCTGATCGGGCATCTAAGGCAGCGAGTTTGCGGCATACGGGGGCCGGCGGCTCGATGAACGGAAGAGAAGCTCTGCACGCTCCCCAATAGGACATTGGCATGACACTCCCGGATGGCTGATGACCATGTCGTGTCAAAGACATTGCTGCATCAATCCTGGAATGTCGGCTCGGAATCGAGGTCGGCGAACGAGCCGAGCCACGGTGTCCGGGCCGGGCCCGCGCGCCCTACCAATCCCTAGGGATGGCGATCCCCGATGGCGCAAAAACCTGTATACCCAGTGGGGGTATCTCATGTCGACTATATTGGGAAAGATCAGGAAGTGGCGGCGTCGCATAAGGATCGGACCAATGCTCACAACAGCCCGGCCCAAAGGCTAGGAGGCCCTAACCCACGTCCGGAGCAACTCATCTAGGTGCCCCAAATGATCATGACGATGATCTCTCGTTTCATCGCGACCCTCGCCATGCTGACCACCGACCGCGGCTTGGCTTTATGGATGTTCCTATCAGCTTGATCGAGCTGAATATCCTGCCGGGCTTCGGCAGCGGCCGGGGCTTCGGTAGGCAGGTCGCCGCGGTACCCCAGCCTCCCCCGCGTGACCGCGAGCACGGCCAGAGCAAAGATGCCGTAGCCCACCATTTTCGCTGGCCACCACTGGGAGACCAAGACCGACTGCTGCGCCCCCTGAATTGCCCACGCACTGTTCAGTCCCGCGTGCAGCATCACCGCGAGCAGCACGCTCGCGCGCGTGTGGTTGAAGACCCACGTGAAAATGACCGCCATGGCGACCTCGAGCACGAGAAACTGCGCGAACGGGATCCCGACCGCCAACACGCCGGTGTCGGCGACGTAGACGCCCGGGATGAGGAACAGCGGGAGGTGCCAGCAGCCCCAGCCCAGGCCTAGAACGACCGTGCCCCAGAGCGGCCCGTGCCGCGCCTGGAGTCGCGGCAGCGCGAACCCCCGCCAGCCGGGCTCCTCGAACAGGCCGGTCGTCAGGAACTGCGAGACGAACACCCCCGCGAAGACCGGGAGCGCAGCCGCCAGCGCGCCGACCTCAGATATGGTCTGCGCGCCGCCCGACACCAGGGTTAGGCCGAGCCAGAGGAGCGGAATGGGACCGAAGACCGCGAACGCGTGCCATCCCACTCCCACGCGCCACCGGACCAGGCGCCGCAGCAGGTCGCGCACGCCGCCCCTGCCTGACGCGATCGTCGTCATGAGGAAGCCGGCGCCGATCGGCCCGAGCGGGCCGCCCATCATCAGCGTGATCGGCAACTCCATCGGCAGGAGCCCGACGCCGTTCCGGCTGAGCGCGACCGGCATCCAGAAGAGCCACGTCAGCGCATAAGCCAGGACGAAGTAGGCCAGCAGCGGCCGCCGCTGCGCCGCACCCAGCAGCCCGGACCGCCGCCAAGCGCAGGCGGACGGGTCCTGCCGCGGCGCGAGCCGCCACGTCGCGAATGCGATGGCGGCGGCAAGGAGCACGACCAGCGCCAAGGCGATGAGTTCGGCCGATCCCAGTTCTCCGACTCTGATCACGTTTCAGACCTCCGTGCTGGTTTCTGCGTGCGAGGCGACTGGCTTCCTTCAGCCAGCGGCGCAGCCTGCGGCGCCGTGCCCTGACTCGACGCGAGGCGCGGCGCGACGGCGAAGGCCATGCAGACCGGCATGACGATCTCTTCGCGGATGGCATAAAGGCTGCGCTTGCGCTGCACGATCAGCCCGGCCGCGAGTAGCTCCTTGAGGTGGTGGTAGAGCTGCCCCACCGGACCGACCGCCAACTCGGCCTGGAGCTCCTGGCTGGTGCGCGGCCCCTCCAGCAGCGCGCGCAGCAGGCGGACGCGGAACGGGCTTCCCAGCGCGGCGAAGACGCGGGCGACGACCTCCGGCTCGTCCTCCGGCGCTTCTGAGAGGTTCCCGCGCACCAGCATCCTGTACGGCTGCGCGCCCAGTTGGATCGAGCCCGAGAAGAGGAACTCTCCTTCCGCCGTCGCGTCCGCGCCGGCATCGGGTAATTGGGGGTGCGCTCGCTGAGCGGGCGTGACCGGTGTGACCGGCGCGGCGCTCAGCACGTCGAGCCGGGCCAACACCGCCGCCATCTGCGCTTCCAGGCGCGCCAGCCGGTCTTCCTCCGGGGTTCGCTTGCCGGCGCCCCCTTTGCGTGCGGCCATGATTTCACCACCATACCGCAATTATGGAGTTTTGGGGAATGTCTGGCGAGCCCGCCCTGAATATCGCACACGACAGAGCCCTCTATCGCTTCGCGACGATTGCCAGACTGCAGCGGGCCGTTTGCACCTATGACCAGCGCGATCGCGCCGGGCCAGCGCGCCGGTGGCGATGTTGGTCGCCTACGGCCGGCACCGGGCGGAGCCCACGCCTTGCAGCCATCGACCAGCAGATGCCCGGCGGACCACCAACAGGACCGACGATCGCTGGCCTTGGGCGGACGTCTGAGTAGTGAGCTAGCCATACGTCATGCTGCTCGTTCGAACCAGTCGATCGCGAGGTCGGCGACCGCGGCGGGGGCGTCGTCGGTGATGAAATGCGCTGCGTCATCGACGTAGGCGAACTCGACGCGATCGGCGTACCGCTCCGGAGTGCGGCAGATACGCCCCATGAGCTCCTCGGTCCAGGGGCGGTCGCGGCGACCGAACACCACGAGGGTCGGCACCGTGAGCCGCCGGCGGCGGTAGACGCCGCGCATCATGGCATGGCTTCGGGCAGGACTATGCGGCGGCAGAGCGGACGCACCGCGCCGTCGATGTCGGGTCGGCGCATCGGGGCGAGGTGGGCTTCGACGGCTGCCTCCGACATCGGGCGGGCGACGTACGCCTCGGAGAAGATTCCGCGCAGTGAGGCGCCCGGGCGGTGCCAGACGAACGCGGGCAGGTGCCGGAAGCCCGGGAGGAGCTTCGGGCTGAACTTCATGAAGCCCGGCGGCACGGAGAGTTGCACTGCCGTTCGAACCCGCTCGGGGTGGTCGTAGGTCAGCTGCATCGCGGTGAGGACGCCCATGTCGTGGGAGAGTTAGTGTCCTCGATCCAGCAGCGGATGACTCAAGTGGCGGAGCGCGTCAAAGCTCGACCACGGCCGCGGGTGGCGGTGCTGGAGTGGACCGACCCACCGTTCGCTCCCGGGCATTGGATCCCGGAGATGGTCTCGTTGGCCGGGGGCGATCCGGTGATCGGCGCCGTTGGCGCGGCGTCTCGGCGGATCTCGTGGGACGACGTTAAAGCCGCGCAGCCAGATGTGGTGGTGATCGCCGCGTGCGGCTACGACAGGCAGGGCACGACCGCTTTGGCCCGCGACCTGGCCAGTCGCGGTGTTTTACCCCCGGGGGGTTCGGGTCGTTGCGGTGGATGCGAACGCGTCGTGGGCGCGTCCGGGCACCCGGCTGGTTGATGAGGAGCTTGCCGATTTCCTCCACCCGGCGACGGACCAGGCCGTGGCCTAGCCCGAAAGCTACAGGCGCGCCGACGCGCCGCCAACGACGACGCACTCGTTCGGCAGGGTTAGTCATTGGATCCTCAGCCGGCGGACGGCCTACCACCGGCCGGATGGCTGCTCAGCCACTGCTCGGCACGGTGCCGCGACGCCCTCGCGAGCCACGCGTCCTGGACGATTTCCTGCAGCTCCGCCAAGGACAGCTCACCCAAGCGGCTGGCCCGCACGAGCACCGACGGATGCCCGTCAAAGTGGGTGGTGGAGAAGAACGGTGTCGACTCGTCTTGGACCAGCGCCTGCTTCTCGGCCTCGTCCGCAACCCAGAACACGATGACGTCGCGGTAACGCTCGCCGCTGTCCGGGTCGACCGCGTCGGGTCGAGGGTTCCTGAAGAAGACAAAGGACTTGCCGCCCACCTGGCAAACCGGATTGTCCTTCGTACCGCCCATGACCGTCACGTGCGGCATCGCCAAGGCGAGCCTGTGTACGTCCTCCACGCACGCGGCACGAGTCCGGCCCGGCATCCCAGCAGCGTATGCCTGTGTGTCAGCTCCGCCCCAGAGGTCAGGGCCCGCGCCGCGGCCGATGAGAATTGCCGGTTTCCGGTGCGGGCAAAGGCGCCTCTCCGAGCATTACCCTGCAGATAGCGGTGGAGGCCGAACGCATCGGATTTGACTCTTTGTCCTCCTAGGACCGGCTGATGCGGCCTACGGTGCCGATCGCTCCAGGCGGAGCCGGCGGGCCGGTTATGGATGCGCCCGAGGCGTTTGGCATTGTGTACGACCCATTGAGATGCCTGCCTGCGATGCCGTCCAAACCGGCTCATCGGAGATTTGGGTGGGTGAGTCGTCCGGCGACCAAGATCATCCGTAGCCGGTAGTTGCATGGGTTGCGGAAGCCGCGGGCGACGCGGCGGTGGAGTTCGATGATGCCGTTGATGGCTTCGGTGCCGCCGTTGCTGGCTCGGCCGGTGGTGAAGTAGGCCAAGAACTGATTTCGCCAGGCGCGCAGGGTCCGGCCGAGCCTGGCAATCTCGGCGACCGGGGAGGTGGGGAACGACTCGAGCACCTTGGTGGCGATGGTGCGGCCTCGGCGAGGCCGGTGGCGGTGAACGCCGACCGCAGCAGCTGGTAGCAGCGCCACGCGATGGTGACTTCGAAGTGCGGGTCGGCGGCTTGGAGCCCGGCCTCGATTCGCTCGATCTGGCGGGCGGTCAGCTTATCGGCGCCGGCGCGCAGCGCGTTGCGGATCCGATACAGCGGGTCGGGTTTGCGGCCGCGGTGACCGAGCTGTTGCTGCTGGACCCGGCGGCGGACCTCGTCGACCACCTGGGTGCCGAGCCTGACCACGTGGAAGGCGTCGAGCACCGCGACCGCGTCGCCGAGTTCGTCTCGGATGGCGTTGTGGAGTCGGGCCGGGGCGCGGTGTCCAGCGTTTCTGCTGGCCCGTTTCCCCGACCCGCTCCCCGAACCGGACGTGCGACTTCCACCGCATCCGGCTCTCCACGAGGTGATGCCAGGGTCAGCCGACCGGCGTGGTCACCCGTTGTGGGGTCCAGGGCGTGGGGATGGCCGCGCCGCGGTAGCGGTAGCGGGGTGACGGGCACGGTTCGGGTGTCGAACAGTGCCGTGCCTTCGTCCTGGGGCCACCATCCGCCGAGGTGGCGGCGGATCTGCTTCCAGTTGGTGCGGTGGTATTTGCGCCGCAGCCATCCGATGACGCGCCGCCAGGTATAGGCCTGGAGGTAGCTGAATGTCTGCTTGGCCACCGCGTGCTGGAAGTAGTTGGTCCAGCCGCGCAGCACCGGGTTGAGCTGGCGCAGCAGGTCCTTCAGCGGGTTGTTCGTGCCTTGTCTGGTGATCGTTTTGACCTTGGTCTTGATCGAGTTCAGTGACCGTTTCGCGACCCAGGTGTAGACGTATCGGCGGTGCGAGCCCCGTTGGGTCTGCCGCTGGATGCGGAAGCCGAGGAACTCGAACCCCTCGTCAAGGTGGGCAATCGTGGTCTTCTCCTCCGACAGGCGGAGCCCGACGGAGGTTAATACGGGAATGATCTGCTCGCGTATCGCCTCGGCGTGTTGCCGGGTGCCACAGACCATGACCACGAAGTCGTCGGCATAACGCACGACACGGTAGGTGGCCAGGCCGTGGCGCCGGCGCCGAGCCCGGTCGACCCGGGTGGCCATGTCGGTCTGCCAGATCTGGGCGAAGTGCTCGTCCAGGACGGACAGGGCCTATGAGTGGGTGCTGGACGCCGACATCTCGGCCTGCTTGGATGCATCATCACACTGCTCTTTCGGCTAATTGTGGTGATCAAAACAGGCCGTCTTGGGGTTTTGGGGGCTGGATGCGCAGACCCTTTCTGCGTCCGGTGCGGACGTGCACGGCTTGGAGTTCGCCGCGCT
>JBKPTR010000267.1:0-3515 GCA_046735615.1 Actinomycetota bacterium | reverse complement strand
TCGGGCTACGCCCGTCATCAGTCCACGGCTACCCCTTACGACTACGACGGATCCCAATTCTCCGATGCGTGTGTGCGGCGGATAGACGGGATATCGCCGAGCAGGCGCCGTGGACGTCCGAGCTTGGCGTCGCTGCGACGGTCGTGAGCGTGAAGATCATCGCGTCGGTGTCACCCGTGGGCGCACGGTCACGGTGGGGTTTCGCTGCAGCACGCTAAGGCCCGGCTTGACGACGATCGTGGTCGTTACCGTCGGGACGAGGCCACCGATTATCACGATCGTATGGGTCCCGGGCGTCAGCGGGTTTAAGAGCGTGACCGAGCCGTGCGCCACGGACAGACCTGTCGTACCGGCCGGCATGTTTGGTCCCAGCACGCGAATGCTAATGGCCTCCACGATGCCCAGTCGCTCGCTCATCGGTTGCCTTATCGCAGGGTGCCGTTCGGTAGAAGAGCACGCCCAGCAACGCGGCCGCGACGAGGAATACCGGAACATAGCCGACGATGCCGATGTTGCGCAGTTGTATGTCGCCGAACGCCACCCCGCTCAGCCCGGCGAGTGCGAGTATGCCCGCGGCCGCCATCAACCACCGGATCCATCCGGCCAGCCGACTCCCGCCGAACACGGGCGCCGCGAACAACATCGACAGTGCGAAGAACACGTCCCAGCCGAGAATGTCAAGGGCGTAGGTGATCGAGGGCCACTTGAACTCCAGGATGAGCGGCAGCCACGACTGTCGCGCGAATTCCGGCTCGCGGCTCACGGTCAGGATGACGAAATGGAGGCTGCTCGTCAGCCCGGCGAGCAGGCCCATGAAGACGACGGCGGCGAAGCTGAGCGCCTTGAGACGGGTGGGTGCCCAGGCGTGCACGGCGATCATGAGGCCCACGATGGCGGGCATCATGACGATGATCAGGATTTCAAGGATCGCGAACATCGGGTTTCTGATCGGCTGGTTGGGAGACTCCAGCGACAACAGCCCGATCGTGAGCGTGACCGCGTAGGCGGCGAGCAGCACCACCGTCGCGGCCGCGGAAAAGAGTCCGAGCCGGCGAGCGATCGCGGTGAATTCCATATATCAATCTCCTGCGAATGATCTTGAAAGCAAGATCTTCGACCGCCTCGACGATGCTACCGTCCGGGGGCGCGTACGCGGTACAGACGGCCGTCAACGGTGGGTCAGGGCTGTTGATCTTCGTCCTGCAAGTGGCTCACAGCCATAACTGTCGTTATCATTCGTCGCTGGTCGCCCTGGCACGGGTCGGGCACCCATTTCCGGCTGCCGTTCAGACGGCGGCTCTATGCCGGGCCGAGGGCACAAGAGAATGTCCCAGGCAAGACAGCGGAGAGAAAGAAACGGCGAGTACTTGTGGACGGCGACACAAATGAGATCGACCCAGCATGGTGGTCCGACGCATTCGGCGTCGCCGGAGTGGATGAGCACGCGCCGCCGGAACGACTATCCCTTGAGTTCCAGCGTCTGCTCGGAGAGCCCAACCTGGGCGAGACCCAGCGCCAAGTTCTGGAAGCCCTGGCCGCAGCCACCTCAGCGACGCTCAAGACCGGAGACTGGCAACAACCATTCACGCCGTTCATGGAATTCGACGGCAGGCGGTCCATCCTTCCCTCAGACCTGACCGATGAGCAGAAGGCGCTGCTCGCGCGGATCGCCCCACTCATCGAACAGCCGTCGTTACGCGCGCGGGTTGCCGATGTCGCATGGTTTTACGGCGAGCGGTCCAGGACCGACCTCGTCGATCTTGCGATCGACGGCTATACGGCAATGCCCCTGACCGTAGAGGTCTGGTACGCCGTAGGCGAGGACTCGTGGCAGCGCGCGTTTGACCTCGTGCGGCGACGTGGCAAAGACGGCCAAGCACCCATCAAGGAGATGACCAGCAAGCTGACAAGGAAGGTCCTGACGTCCTCGATGGACGACCGGTTTCTCGTCGTCCGTTGGGCCGCGATGCTGCGAGAGAACGCCCGTATCGCATCCGACACCGCCCGGTCCATCGCCGAGCACCTGGTCGGGCTGGCGAGCGACACATCCGCAGACCCTCGACTCTCACGCCACCTCGAACGTGAGGCAGCCGCCTGGTTCGGCGACTCAGACACGCCCGCAGCCAACGCCTGCCTCGAGCGGGCCGCCCGCACCTACATCGCCGAGGCCGACGCGCGAATTGCAGCTGACCCCAAGGCTGGGGCGCTAGTCGAAGGGCACTTCTTGGAGAAAGCCATAGCGACCTTGCAGAGACGGCCGCGCAGCTACCGACTTGAGCACAGTATCGGAGATCTGATCATCGAACTCAGGGGACGGCCGGCCGCCAGCCGGGAGTCAGCGCTCGAAGCGATGGTGCGCATCGAATCCGACCCCATCGAGTTGAGCGCGGTGGTCGCGTACGCGCGCCGACGTGTCTCCCGAAAGGCGCAATGGGAGGCGCTCGCGATGTTCGCATCGCTCATGCCGCCGTTGAACTACGACCAGGCACTCGCGCAGGCGAGGGAAGCTGCCAACGGCAGCATCAGCCACATCTTCGCCTCCGCCACCTACACCGGAGACGGCCGCAAAGTCGCCGCCACCCGCGGAACCACGGGGGAACCTGACGACCCAGCGGTGTGGGCCACTGTGGTTCAGAACGTCGGCTTTCACGCCCAGTTCGTTGCAACCGGGCTGATCCTCCCGGCATGGCAGGTGCTCACCTTTGAGCACAGGTACAGCAAGGAATGGCTCACACGCGTGTGTGTCGAATCGCCCTCCGTTCCTGAAGGGCACGCCGCGATATGGGGTTCTGGCCTGGCATTGGGAATGGCTGGCGACTTCGGCCCCGCAGTGGCGATCCTGGTCCCCCAGTTGGAACAGCTCATCCGGGCTGCATTGAAGAGCCGGGGCGTCTTCACCTTGTTTGTTGACCAAGCTGGCGTCGAGTCCGAAAAGAGCCTGGGCGTGCTGCTCGATATGCCTGAATGCGTGGATGTGTTCGGTGCCGGACAAGTGCTCGAACTCAAAGCCCACCTCATCGAGACGGCCGGCGCGAACCTGCGCAACAACATCGCGCACGGCCTGTTCACCGACGATGCGGCCTGGAGTTACGACTCCATCTACGCGTGGTGGATGTGCCTTCGCTTAGTCGTCCGGCCGCTTTGGCAGATGACCAACGAAGTGCCTGCCGGCTGAGAGCAGTTACGGTGTCGCGGTGGACGTTAGGCGTGCAGCCGACTTGTACGCGCAGGGTCGAACGCTGCGCCAGATCGGTGCCGAGCTGGGCATTTCGCTCAACCACAGTGAGCGAGCAGCTTCGTCGGGCTGGCGTCATCATGCGTCGCGGCGGTGAACTGGGCTGTTGATCAAGGACGTTCGAAGGTGATCGATGTCTTGGGGAGCGGTGAAGGCCCGCTACCGTACGGGTGGTGAGTCGGCGTAAGCAGATTGAGAACGGCTCCGTCTTCTCGGTACGGCAAGCGGCAGCGGTCTGCAATGTGTCGCCGCCGGTAGTGCGGAGGTGGCTTTCGCTGGG
>JBKPTR010000266.1:0-19942 GCA_046735615.1 Actinomycetota bacterium | reverse complement strand
TTTTCTTCACCCCACCGTGACGGCACTGTGTACAAGGGTCTGATCGCTGACTCCTTCGAGGAATGGGCCACACCGCCGGCCCAGCGGATCGTGGGCAGGGTTATCTCGGTGACTCAGGCCGGCGATATCGCTTCTGTTCTTCTCGGGTTCGACAATGCCGGCGACCTGTCCAATGGTGGGTAGACCTACACACGCTGCTTCGAATCGACGGAGCCTGGAAGACCATGAACAAGACAGCAACCCACTGCAGCAGGGCGGCCTGGGCCGCTCCCACTGTGTCAGCCGAACACGAAGCGCAGGCCTTGAGCCGCGTTGAGCTCGACGAGCGCCATCAGTGCGTCGTCGAGGTGTGGAGTTGTCGGAGGGAAGTTGTGTCGCTGACGAGGCGGCGTGCTTCGCGGGCGTGGCCTGGCGCAGCTTCACGAAGCTTGATCCTGGCAGAATCTGAACATGACTGAGATTCCCGCTCGACTATCCATCGTGACGCTGGGCGCGCGGGAGATGGACGTCCTCCGCTCGTTCTACCGGACGCTGGGCTGGTCTGAGCTGCCCAACGGTGACAACTCCTGGACCGGCTTTCTCCTCGGCGGTGTCCTGCTGGCGCTCTTCCCGCTGAGCGACCTGACCGCCGAGGCCGCGCCCGATAGCACCGCCCCGACTGGGTGGTCGGGCGTCACGCTGGCCTGCACGGTCGGTACCCGGGATGAGGTGGACAGCGCATTCGATGCGGCCGTGACCGCGGGTGCGACTGCGGTGGCTGCTGCGACGGACCGGCCGTGGGGCGGGCGTTCCGCGTTCATAGCCGACCCTGAGGGCAACCGATGGGAGATCACCTGGTCACCACGGGCCACGTACGACGCGCGCGGCGCCCTGTTGTCTTGGGGCTGATGCGGCGAGCACCACGCGCTCCCCACCGCTCCGGGCACCTTCTAGGCGGCCTGGCCGACGTTGGCGATGATCCTCACCCTGTCGATCATGATTGGCTAGCGATCTTTCGGTCCCGCCTTTCGCGCCGCGCTTGCGCAGCGCCTTGATCGAGTAGGAAAGGTACTCACAGGCAGTGCACGACAAGGCCGAGGTAGTCAGGCCGACAGGTCGTGTCCGACCTGATAGATAGTGACGCGCGGGCTTCAGATGATTGATGACAGTGCCGGTCCCGGTTTGGCTCAACGCGATAGATCATCGCGTGGAGGGACCGGGACTGATGCTCTTGGAGTGGAGCGTCGTGGAACAGCGCTATACGCCCGACTTTGAGGTTCCGCAGGCTTTGTCGGAGCGGTTCGATGACGCCTTGCCGGAAGGCGGGCTAGGCTCTGTAGGCGTGTCCGTGGTCGTAATCGGCGGTGGGCAGGCGGGGTTGGCCGTGAGCCACGAGCTGTGGGCCCTGGGCATCGAGCACGTGGTGCTGGAGCGGGACCGCGTCGCCGAGACCTGGCGGCGCCGCTGGGACAGCTTCTGCCTGGTCACCCCGAACTGGACGCTTGACCTCCCCGGCGCACCGTACGCGGGGGACGACCCAGACGGATTCGCCCCGCGCGAGGAGATCGTCGATTATCTGGAACAGTACGCAGCCGACCTGCCGGTGCGCACCGGCGTCGCGGTAGACAGCCTGGAGCCCGGCCCGGCCGGCGGCTTCCTGCTCCGCACCTCCGGCGGCCAGCGCACCGCCGACGCGGTGGTCGTCTGCACCGGCGCGTACCAGCGCCCGCATCGGCCACTGTTCGGCGGGGAATTCCCGCGGGACCTGGCCGTCCTCGACGCCGAGGGGTACCGGAACCCGGCGGCTCTGCCGCCCGGCCGGGCCCTTGTCGTTGGCAGCGGCCAGACCGGGTGCCAGATCGCGGAGGAGCTGTGCCGCTCCGGGCGTGAGGTGTTCCTAGCGTGCGGGCGGGCGCCTTGGGGCCCGCGCCGCCCTGCCGGGCGGGACATTGTGACCTGGCTGAACGAGACCACCTGGTTTCGCACGCCGGTCAGCGCGCTGCCCACGCCGGCGGCTCGGTTGTTCGCGAACCTCCAGACCACCGGCAAGGACGGCGGGCACGACCTGCACTCCCGGACGCTGAAGGCAATGGGCATCGAGCTGGTCGGCCGGCTCGCCGGCATCGACGGGAATCACGTACGGTTCGCCGACGACCTGGCCGACTCGGTCGCCTGGGGCGACGCCCGGTACGTCGACATCGGCCGGCTCCTAACGGACCAGCTTGGCGGGCGCGCGCCGCATTGGCCGGACCCGCCTCCGTTCCGCGCCGACCCGCCTGTCGAGCTCAACCTGCGCGGGTTCGGCGCAGTGATCTTCACCTCCGGCTTTCGCCCCGACTACGCCGGCTGGGTCCGGTTCCCAGCGTTCGACTCCATGGGCTTCCCGATCACCGACGACGGTGCGAGCACGGTGGTCCCAGGACTGTATTTCTGCGGCGTCCACTTCCTGCGCACTCGCGGGTCGTCGCTCCTGTTCGGGGTGGGGGAGGACGCGACGGTCGTCGCCCACGCGGTGGCCCAGCGCTCCCGCTGAACCCGGCCCGGTCCGGCCGGGTCGATTCCTTGATGGTGGTTAGCGGATCGTCCTGGATTGAGGTGTGCTATCGGCTGGGCGCGGACGGCCGGCTCGGACGCCGTTCGGGGTCTGGTAGGGGCGCTGCCGGTTGTCGGAGCTGCGTCTAGGTGCGGTTTGGACTGCCTGTCGCTCGTCGGTCTTTGCATCTGCTGGCGGGTAGCTGGCACGCGCGATGTCCCAGTCGAGGCGTTGTTTCCAGAGGGCTGGGAGCGTTTCGAGTTGGCTTCCTCCGGTTGGTCGCGGGTCTTGGGGATGGATGCCGTTGGCGGCACGCCACACTGCGATTTCGCCGACGAGGCCGGCGCTCGGGTGGCTTCCCGGTGCAGCCCAGATCGGCTCGGCGTCACCTTGGCGGGCGTGGTCATGGACCTGGTCGGCGAGATCGGCGACTAGCTGGGATCGCCTTGCCAGGTAGTCGCCCCAGATGGGATGGGCATGCAGCGTTGGTGAAATGCCGGGGAGCCAGGGCAGCGGACCTGGGTTGGTAGCCGTGAGCGCTGGAAGGCGCCAGTCAAGACGGCGGCCATGTCGCCGGCAGTGCTGAGGTCTCGTCCGGAGGCGGCTACACCATCTCTTTATGGCGAGCACCTCGCAGGCGCACCAAGCCGACGGCAATCGCCAGCGTAAGCAGGCCGACAACGCTGAAATTTAGGGTCTGGGTCCACCCAAACGGGCCGAGCGTCAGCGAGCTGATGGGATGACGCAGCGGGTCATAATCAGGCGTCATCGCGCCCCTCGATGAGGAAGACGAGGACGAACAATGGTCCAGCGATCACCCAACAAAACGAACTGGGCCCTTCACCACATTCATGCCGCGACTCGTGCCATTACCTGATCATCGCCTCCGACGAAGCATGCCCGATCGCGGACACTTGAATGGGCGCGTCATTACGCACCAATAGCGGTCAATGCGTGCTCGGCCGTCTGCCCCGCCGCACCTGCTGGAGGCCGCTGCGTGGGAGAGGTCATTCGCGATCTCGATGCGCCATCACCGTCGCCGATTGCAACCTGACGACCCCGCACCGCAGGCTGGTCGCCGATCTCAAGCAGTCTGTTTGCTGGGTTAGAAGGCCGCAGCGATGAGGGCGACCAGCGGCGGCAGGCTGGATCCGAGGGTGCCGAGCTTCCTCCGCGGGGTCGCCAGAGTCCGAGCAGATCTCGGCTAAATCAGGATGTTGCCGTTGGGGATGACGAGGCCGCGTACATCGAAGGTTTCTGTTGCCGGCTCCGTTGAGGGTGGAGGCTGGTCGCCAGCCAGCTCCCGCATCAGAGGAAAGACGATGTCGGTGTTGGCGCGGTCGTAGTGCTCTCTTGACTCCCAGACTTCCAGCGTCTGGAAGCCATCGGTCGTGGCTCGGCCGATGTGCACTAGCAAGCCGTCGACGGTCGCGCCGACCCGCTTGAGCCACTCGGCATGCACTGTGTCGTACGTCTCGACGGGTGCTGGGACAGTGGTGATGACCCCGTACATCCTGCAACCTCCTTCATTCGGTCTTGAGGGCTGGGTCTTGGTGGATTGTGGTGGACGCTGGATGATCAGCTTTGGTCAGCCTCGGCACGCGGTATCCCGGAGCGCTCGATGATGGCCTGTACGCCGGGCCCTGACAGGTGTGGCAGCGCGGTCGTGGTGCGCCCTGTCAATAGCAGGAGAAGCATTCGGATCGGTCCCTGCAGTTCTGCCCCGGCGCCGGCGGACCAGTCGGTGTCGGTGGCGCGCAGCCGCAGGCCGCGGAGTCGGCGGCGTGCCCAGAACGGCCATCCCATCGACCAAACGCGGGTGGCTCCGGCAGCCGCGGGAACGACAGGCATCGGCAGCTCAATGCCGAGCGGGATCGCAATGTCTTGCATGTGGACAAGAACATCGAAGAGGCCATTGCGCTGGTCAGACACGACGGGGATTTTGCGCGAGCCAGCGTGCTGGCGCAGGTCTGCGATTAGCCGTTCTGGCGCGCGCTCCGCCCGACGCCGGCTGACCAGGGTGTTCAGCTGATGCATATTGCCGCGGGCCCGGATGAGATCCACGAGCATGCTGCCCGGCGGTGGCGGCAGGGCGCACAATGACACGTGCGCCGCGACGTCGCGGACGCGCCATCCGGCACACAGCGATGGCTGCTCCCACTCGTCGTCGGACAGTCCCTCGAGCAGCCGAGCAAGGGCCAACCGCTGCTCGGTAATCACCCGCCAGCTCTCCTCTCGATTCATCAGGCCTCCTTGGGCTCGCTGTGTGGACATGCCTGGTGCCGACCCAGTCAATTTAGGTTGGCTTGAGTCCGGCTCGGTGGATGCGAGTTTGAGGCTGCCCGCCTGTGGACGCTTCATCTCGAATAACCTCTACGCCCCTCGATTGACCAATTCTGAGTTGGTAAGATGATCTGACGATTCTAGTCAGATAGTCTGACTAATGTCAACCCCGCGGCCTCAGACCGAGGAATCGAGCGCGGGACCTGTTGCTGGCATAGGAAAGAGTCCCATTTAGTATGATTATCTGACTAGTTGCCTGGATCGATCAGTAATCAAGAGGTGGTGGCGAGCTTGCGGGACGAAGCGCCGGACTCGGCTCCCGGTACGCAGGACGAGTTGAACCTTGGTCTGCTGCTGTTCATCCCGTACCGTGCGATGGAGAAGGCGGTCCTCGATGCGTTGGCTGCAGCCGGCTATGACATGACAGTCGCCCAGGCGAGGGTGTTCCAACGGATAGACCAGGATGGGTCGCGGATCACCGACCTGGCGGAGGCGGCCGTTCTGACAAAGCAGACAGTTGGCTTTTTGGTCGACCAGCTCGAGCGCGCCGGCTATGTTGAGCGGACGCCCGATCCGCGGGATGGTCGTGCGCGCTTGGTTCGCGTCGCCGCGCGCGGCGCCGCAGCGGTGCAGGCCAGCATGAGTGTGGTCGCCGAGGTTGAGGCGCGATGGACCGCGCATCTGGGCGAGACCAGGACGGCGCAGCTTCGGGAGGCGCTGACAATGCTGCGAGAGATCACCGATCCCTACCAGGCGACGAATTGGCGGAGCAGGCCTAGCCGCGGCTGACCGTGGCCGCACGGACCAGCGAGGAGGCTGCTGGGTCCATGCCGTCATAGAAGGACCGTCGACCGGGCACTCAGGCGACGATAGTGACCAGCAGGAGCACCTCGACCGCGCGTAAGACACGGTCATTTGGTGATTTTCTGAACCTTTGATTCGAGCAGAGTCGCAGGCTCCACTCACGGAGGAACAAGAGAGCTTGCATGCTTCACCGGCGCACGGTATCTGCCGGGCTGTGCCACCCGGTTGGCCGAGGATGGCGCCCACATCGCGGTGGCCGACCTTGATCAGACCGCCGCCCAACAGGGTGCTACGGGTCTTACTCACCGGGATCGCCGCCACGTCGCTGTCTGGATGTGACTGATGCATCCTCAGTCGAGCCTTCAGCGTCTCCTCGCATGGTCATCTGATCGGGCACGTCGCCGTCAGCAGTCGAACACAGCCTTGGCACCGCTGCCGCCGCCCGGACCTGCTCTCTCGCCAAGGCGCGCCCTACGTGGGCAGGACTCCGCGGACTTGGCTCTCGCGGGAGTGGGCCGGATTGCCGTCGTACGGCTCTATCGATACGTCGACGATGTTGAAGCCTTGGAGTTGTCCGGCGAGCGCGGGCGGCAGCGGGTAGGTGGCTCTTCCGTCGTCGGGAAGCACCCCTAAGGGATACATGCGCTGGCCGTCGGTGTTGATCAGCCATACCTCTCGGTAGCGATCCCGGGTGGGTGGCGCGTCGATCTGTACTCTGAGCTCAGGACGCCCCCGGTCGCGAATGAGCTCGGCGGTACCGCGTCCTGTCTGTCCCGGCAGCGCCTCAAGAGGGATGCTCGAGGTGACCTCGACCCTGTCGCGGACTGCGACGGTGGTGATGCCGGCGCCGATGATGAGGCCGAACACCGCCGCGGCGGCCACCAAGAACCATGATCGCAGTCTTGGAGTTCGGCGTGGCAGTTCGGCGATGGTCGGCGCCGACGGTGGCAGTTCGGCAGAGGGTTCGGTTGTGGCAGGAGCAGTCGCCTGACTGGCGAGTTGGCCTTGAATGGACTGCCATATGGCGTCTGTCGGCACGAGCTGGGGGCCGACGCGCTCGGGCTGACGGCCGAGGTGGGCGATCCGGCTCAACTCCCCGAGTTCATTGCGGCACTCGGCACAGCTGGCAAGATGATTCTGCTCGGCCGCGGTCAGCGGATCGTCAATGCCCAGTGCGCTATCGGCGAGCCGATCGGGACTTAGGTGGGCCATGACGTCACCTCCGCCAGCTGAGTACGCAGATGGCGTAAGGCACGCCGGGCGTGGCTCTTCACCGTTCCCAGTGGAAGGTCGAGTTGCTCAGCGATCTGCGGGTAGCTGCGTCCTTCCCAGAAGGCGAGCTGAAGGATAGTGCCGCGTGGATGGGGGAGTCGGCCAATCTCCTCGGTCAGCACGATGCGATCGACCAATGTCGAAAGAGTCTCAGGTTGCACTTGGTCGGTGGTGTTGGACACAGCTTGAACGAGCCGCAGGTCACGGCCGCGGGCCCGCTGCCGGTCGGCAATGCGATGACGCGTAATGCCGATCAGCCAGCCGGAAAGGCTGCCTTTCTCCGCTTGATAATTGTCGCGGGCTCGCCAAGCGCTCACAAACACCTCCTGCGTGATCTCCTCACCGTCACTTGAGCTGTCGAGCGTGCGATAGGCAATCGTGTAAATCAATGGCGCCAGGCGCCGGAATACCTCCTGCAAACAGGCTTCGTCACCCCGGGCGAAGCCGATGCTGAGCTCGGTTTCAGTCGCCGCGCGCCAATCGATATATTCGCCGACCACCTGCGGCTCGAGACGCGCCTCGTCGACCACGGAAATCACCCTAACGCGGCCCGGCTCGGCAACAATCCGCGCATGAGAGGACTGCGTCACACGGGCCGCGCAGCCACTACAACATTCGCCTGGTAGCCCCCTGATCGACGGTAGGTGCCACCGCAGGTGAGGATCCGCAACAGCGGCTTCCCCTCACGCGTGAACACGTCGCGCAAATCGAGGTCCCGCTTGCCAATCAGTCGGATGGTGTTCACTCGAAATCGCTCCGTGCCCCTATTGGTTGTGATCACGATGTCGTCTTCCCGGCGTAGCTGGTTCAATGCGACCAGCGGTCCCACCCCGTACTCCCGGCTGTCGACATGACCGCCGAGGACAGCGGATCCGCGGGCGGAGCCCGGTCTAGGCCCGTACGCGTACCAGCCGATTTCAGTGGGCCGGGTCGGCACCGCCATTGCGCCCGTGTCATCGACCGTCACGGACGTGATCGGCATCATCAGGTCGAGACGTGGGATGGCCAGCATTCGTGGCGGACCGGGCTCGCCTCTGTCGGCTCTGGACTGGGTTGCTACACGCGTTGTCGGCCCCGACAGCCGTTCGGGGCCACGGCTGATCGCGGCGTCGGGGCTAGTGGGTGGAGCGAACGGCAACGGACCGTGCGGCTCGCGCGTGGGCGCTGATGCATTTGCCCGCGGAGGGATCTGTACGCCGCCGCTGTCCGTCGCGATTGCCAGCCGCCATCCGGCGATCATCACCACGAGGCACGAAACGAGCAGGGCAGTCAGCCATCGCCGACCGCCCTGTTGCCCGAACATCAGTGATCACCGCACCATGAACGCCCGGCGGCGATATAGCTGCCAGCCAGATACGGCTGCACCAAACGTCGCCACCGCTGCCAGGGTTGCCCACAGCGGCGCAGCGGCAGAGCTGGCGGCCTGACCTCCGGTGCCTCCCGGAACGCTATTGGGCGAGCCGTGCATGCCGCTGATGGCCTGAACTGCCAGCTCAAGGTTCTCGTCCTCGGCCGACCCCCACGCGTAGACGATCGTCGTGGTGCCTTCAGCCACCTTCAAGGAGGCCGGACCGATCACCACATCGTCGCTGCCGGCCAACACAACGTCGGCCTTGATCGTGCCGGGGTCGATCTCCGCCGACTCCTCCTTGGGATTGGCGAGGTCAGTGAAGACCGGTTCGCCACTGGCTCGCACGTCAACCTCCGGGGCCGCCGCATCGTGCCGGACAATGACGCGAGCCTTCCCAACCGGAAGACTGGAGACATCGTTGACGTAAGGGGTGAGGGTGGGCTTGCCGCTGTCGGTCAGGTGCGCCACGACGGTGATGTTCGCTCCGCCAGGTACCTTAACGTTGTTCGCCGACATGATCGCGTCGCCGTCCACCCCGTCGCCTGCTTTGACGACCTTGAGATCGTAGCTACCTGCCGGCAACATCTGCGGATCGGTCAGGGTGCCTGGCTCGAAGTCCTCCAAAAGCGCCTTGCCGTTCGCATACACGTCGACCGTGGCATCCGGAACGCCGTGCAGGATCGACACCGTCGCGTTGCTTGCCCCATGCGCCGGGGCGATGGCCACCGCCATGAACGCCGACGCCAAAGCTGCCGCGCCGACCAGACTGAGTAACCGCCGTTGTACTGTCATTCGACCTCCTAAGAGCTGAGTTTTACGAGTCCCCCTCTTTGCGTTCTCAGCCCTCGCTCCGGATGCACCTGGTTTTTCGGCGGTAGAGCGGGAGCTGATCCTTCGGGATGCAACCGTTTCGTCCCAGGCAGAATGGTCATAGCTGCTGATACGCGGGGGCCGGATAGGTCGACACAAGACGACTGCACAAGATGTGGCGGCTCTGGCGGCGTATTGGGAAGTGTGGTGTTCCTGGTCTTGAACGGGTCGAGAGAGCAAGACACATCGCACATGACAAGCACCAAGCGATCATCGAAGCGGCTCGGCAACTGAACTACAGGCCGAACCCGCGGTGCTTACTTTGCGCAACGAGTGCATTCGTACCCCCGGCGTGCTGACCTTGCCTGGCCAAAATGGACTTTGTGCGCATGCGGCACTTGACGCTGAAGACAACGACCTGCGGCTGGCTATTTGTGATCTTCAGGAGTTACGCGATACATCAGGCCACCGTCAACACCTAGAACCCTCGATTTGGCACTGAAGTCGTACGTCTGGCCAAGGTCGGAGACAAACTGCGCATCCTGGACCCGACCTCGGCTCAGATCCGCCAGGCGGTGGCCAGCGCCAGAGACGTGACGAGCCTCTACGAAGACGCTCTAGCGAAGGATTACCGTCGTGATCGTCCGGCGCCCCCACGGAGAGAACGTGCGGCAGTTACTGGCCGCCCGCGAGGAGACCCACCTGGACGCCGGAGCTGACCGCCGGACCGGCGCGGCCCGAGACCAACGACTCCATCGTGTCCGCGACCGTCGCCAAGGGATCGCCCGCGCCAATGATCTCGCGCCGCAGACGCGCGGCTTCGATTCGGTAGCGCGGGTCGGCGAGCGCGGACAGAACGGCTCGGCGCAGTCGGGTGGGCGAGGGCGTACCGGTGCGCAGGTTGATGCCGGTCCCTGACCAGGCCACTCGTCCGGCCACCTCCGGCTTGTCCTCAGTGGTCCCTGCAACGACCAGCGGCACCCCGTAGGACAGCGCACGTTGCACGCCTCCGAAGCCACCGTTGGTGATCATTACATCGGTGTGGGGGAGGAGCTGGTCGTAGGGCAGGAATGTATCGACGCGCGCGTTCGAGGGGAGCGGTCCACCCAGCCGCTCCAGCAGGGCCGACACCGGCCGACCGCCAGTCGAGGCCACCACCAATACGTTCTCTGTCGCGAGCCCGCGCAGCGCGGGCAGCAGCAGCTTGCCGAAGTCGATGTTGTCCATCGTGCCCTGGGTCACGTGTACGACCGGCCGCGAGCGTTGGAGGTCGGCCCACCAGGACGGTAGGCACGCCGTTTCCGGATCGGTCGACCGCAGTGGTCCGACGAAGCGCACGGTCGGGGGCAGCTCGCGTCGCGGGTATTCGAAGGCCGACACCGCCAGATGAAAGGTGACGTCAAACTTCGTCACTTGGTCGAAGTAACTGTTGGCGGTGACGGGCAGGCCGAGGCCGGCCAGTGCGTCGTCGAGCGCATTCTGAATGGGCTTGAGGGGGCCACGCTGCAGGACGGTGTTGAGCAGCCTGTTCCGTCGCCGGGTATGGGGCGACCGACCAGGATCGATTCCCGAACCGAACGGGGCGCAGTCGACGCTGGTCACCGACAGGGGGGTGGCCGAGACGCCCGCAATCGGTATCCGGTGTCCTGCCGGCACCGACAGAAGGACAGGCAGTACGCCCAAGAATGCGGTCTCGCTCACGACGGCGTCGTATGACTCGCTCGCCAAGGCATCCGTGAACGCGTAGTACTGGCTTTGCAGTGGGCGGATGAAGATGCCGATGATGTCGTATCGCCCGGCGGCCAGACCCCGGAATTGCCTTCGGCCTGGCAGCCAGGCGTCGAGATTCGCATCGTCGTAGTCGACGTCATCCGGCAAAGGCTGGAATGTCATGGCATGTGACTCCACCGCTGCCCGATACTTTCGACCGGTCAGCATGGTGACCCGATGTCCACGAGAAACCAGGCCGCGGCCGACCGTCAGCATCGGCGCCACGTGGCCGTAGATCGGCGTGCTGGTCAGCAGGAAGTGAGACATAGAGGCTACACACGCTCAGATCGGGGGAGCGCTCCGGCCGAGCGGACCCGCGGCACTACTGCCAGGCCCAACGCCACCACCGTCGCGCCCACCCGCCAGCGTCGTCGCCGGCGGCGTACCTGCTCCGCATGCTTGCGGCGGATTGCGGGCGCCACCCCGACGACTGGGCGCGATGACAGGCGACTCAGCACGTACGACCAGCCGTAGTAGTAGCCGAAGGAGACGACCAAGGTGTAAAGCAGGCCCTGATTCATCCGCCGGGATGACGTGACGACAGCGTTGCTGGCATCCCAGATGATCGGGCCCTGGCGTTTCAGTCGGCGCAGCAGGTCGACCTCGTCACCGCCTTGGGTCAGGGTGGTGTCGTAGCCGGCGAAGCCCGCCCGGACGAAGGCGATATTGGTCGCAGTGACGTAGAAGATCCGCCCGACTGTGCCGTAACCGACCGCGACCGCCGCGAACCATAGACGCGGGAAGATGGCCGCCCACCAGGGTGGGTCCTGGTAGCGACAGGGGCCGGCGACCGCGGTGACGCCGGGGTCCGAACGGAATCGAGCATCGAGACGGGTCAGCCAGTCGAAGGGATGGACGGTGTCCGCGTCGGTGGATACGACGATTTCGCCGCGGGCATCCGTGGTGCCCCGCTGGCGCGCCGCGCAAACGCCGGGCTGCGGTTCGTGCAGGACCCGAGCGCCGTGGCGGCGGGCAATGTCCGCGGTGTCATCGGTGCTGTTGTTGTCCACCACGATCACTTCGTACGGACCCGCGAAATCCTGTTGGTGCAAGGATTTCAGGGCCGACTCGAGGTATCCGGCTTCGTTGTAGGCAGGTATGACGACCGAGAAGCGGTACGGGCCGGCGACGTCGTTCTCCGTCATGGACTTCCGGTCTCCGTGGTGGCGAGCGGTACCGACCTGATCAGCCACAGGCCAGCCATGCTGGCGAGGACCAGCGGCATCAGGCACCAAAAGACCGGCGTCAAGGCGTCGTTATAGCTGGACACGATCGGCACTTTGAGGGCATCGGGATATTGAACCACCCGGGCTGGGGTCAGCGCGTAAGGGTCGAGCTGCGCGGCGGTTCCGCGCGGCATACGGTCAGCCAGGAGGGTGAGCAGTCGACTCGTGAAGATCGTCCCAACCACAGCCGAGCCAAGCGCGACCCCGATCTCGCGGAAGAAGCTGTAGGCCGCGGTCGCCGTACCCACCTGGGACGCCGGGCAGGCATTTTGCACAACCAGGACCAAGATCTCCACGCCACACCCGATGCCCGCACCGAGCAGGAAGAGGTAACTGCCGATCACCCGCAGCTCCGTCCCGACGGTGAGAGTTGAGAGCAGCGCCAAAGCAACCGCGACCAGGGCACAGCCCACGACCGGAAGCCACACGTACTGACCGGTCCTCCGGACGATCTGCGCTGATCCAGCGCTGGTCACCGCCAATCCGGCGACCAAAGTGAGCATCACCAATCCCGCGCCGGACGCACCCAGGCCGCTGACCATTTGCAAGTAGGTCGGCAAGTACGCGATCGCGCCGAACATCGCCACCGCCATCACCAGACCGGCGATCGTCGCCGCTGTGAAGGTCCGATTCCGAAACAGCGCCAGCGGGATGATCGGGTCGGCGGCCTGGCGTTCCGCGGCGATGAAGACCGCACAGGCCAGTACGGCGATGACGCTGATCGAGACGATGACGGGCGACCCCCAGCGGTAGGCGACGCCGCCCCACGACGCCACCAAAACGATGGCCATCACGGCGACGGTCATGGCGACGATGCCCGCGACATCGATCCTGACCGGTCTGACGCGCCTGGGGCCCGACGGGAGAAAAGCGGCGCCCGAGGCAATCGCCGCTGCGCCCAATGGGAGGTTGATCCAGAACGCCCACCGCCAGCCGAGCCCTTCGGTGAGCCATCCGCCCAAAACGGGGCCGAGCATCGCCGACAGCGCAAACACCGCGCCCACGACGCTCATGGAGGCAGCGCGCTCCCGGGCGGGGACGACGTCGGCGATGATGGCCTGGATCAAGATCAGCAAGCCGCCGCCGCCGAGCCCTTGAACGGCTCGGGCCACGATCAGCCAGGTCATGTCGGGGGCCAGGCCACCGAGCACGCATCCGGCCAGGAAAACCGACAATGCCGCAATGAACAACGGCTTGCGTCCCAGCAGGTCGCCGAGCTTTCCGTATACCGGCATCACCACCGTTCCCGCCAAGACGTAGGCGGTCGTCACCCACAACATGCGGTCCACCCCGCCGAGTTCGCCGACGATGGTCGGGAGAGCGGTAGAGAACATGGTCTGATCCAGTTCCGCGAGCAGGAGACCAAGCATCAGCCCAACGAAGCGCAAGGGGGTCAACCGACGGTTCGTCGGGGTCGTCGGAGCCGCGCGCAGCGGTGCTTGGCGGACGCTCATCGGGGGCACCGGGCCGCGACATGCTGCATGAGAGGCGGATCCGTCCGTTTGGCTGAGGGTTCTGACGTGCATGTCTTCGTCCCTGCGCCGGGAGACGGATGCGCCCGCGGCCGGCCGAATAGGCGCATCCGGGCGATGGGTAGGGTGAAGGACCTCGCAAGCCAAGGTTCACATCGATCAAGGAGATGTCCCGTGAGGACCCTCAAACGCTCCTTAATTCGCTCACTGTCGCCGAACGTCCGGTGCTGCTCGATCGGCGGGCGGCACTGATGACTTCTTCGGTGCGTAGGCCGTCGGTGAGGATCGGGAGGTTCGGGTGGCTCCGGTGATCCTTGTCATCGTTACGTACCGCCCCGATGAAGTCCTCGATGAGGCGGTTCCAGGTGTGTTGCTGCAGGTCGGCGGACAGCTCCGCTCTGTCGGCACTGGCGGTCTCCAACTCGACAGGGAGCTACACCCAAGCTGAGCTCGCCGAACTCGTCGGCGTGGGGCGATCCACGTCTACCGGATTACCGACAGGATGTGGCCTAGATCAGTCGAATCGGAGAGCCCTTCGCGCACATGGTGGTGCGGGTGCTCGCCCAAGACTAAAAATCAGCGCTCTGCTGAAACGTCGTCCGAGCAACCAGCTTCCGGCGTCGCTGGATGCCTCGTTTGGGACATTGTGCGGGGTGCCTTCAGGCAGAGTGCTCGTTTGGTGACACGTTTCGGTCTGGCCGGCGGAGAACGATCACCTCGATCGGCTTGATGCGCCCCCGGATAGCCACGGTGCGTCGCTCGAGTCGATCGGTAGTCATGCCTGCCGCCTCGGCGGTTGCCAGACTGACGATCACCTCGCCTGCAGCCGCAGCCGATGCGAGTCGGGCGGTGATGTTGACGGCATCACCGAGCGCAGTGAAGTCGTCGACGGTGGTGCCAAGCCCGGTCGCGCCAACGAATGCCTCGCCGGTATGGACGGCCGTTCCTACTGGGATGGCCACCGCCGGCGTGGTGCTGGCTCGTGCCGCTCGCTTGGCGAGGTCGATTGCGGCCGCTACTGCTGCTGCCGCGTGGCGCGGCCCCGTGATTCCGCCGAAGAAGAGCCCGATAACCTCATCGCCCACGACTTTGTCAACGATGCCGTCATGGGCAACGATCGAATCCGATGCCAATCGATAGAAGCGGTCGAGGAATGCGTGGAAGTCGGCCGGGCGCATTCGTTCTCCCATGGCTGTCGAGCCGCGGATATCGGAGAACAGCAGGGTGATCGGGATCTCCACGCCCGTCAACTGGCGTTTGCGAAGGTCGGTTATGCATCTTGTGCAGAGAGAGCTGGATTGCCGGAGGATTGCCGGAACCCCGCGTTCCTGAAGACGAGGCCACCCAGCCCGGCGAACGGGGCTGCGCACAACTTGCAGCGTGGAGGCGACGGGATTCGTTTGAACCTCCGCCGCTGTTTGGCTAGCCAGGGACTCTCCCCAGTTAGCACGGCGCGGACTTGATCTGTGAATTCCTCGGCCGCCATTTATTCACACCGTCTCATACTCGAGGCGGCCGGTAAGAGGCGCGTGGGTTCTCGAAGCCGGGCCCGCTGTAGACCACCGCGACACCGGACCCTCGAAGCAAATGAGCATGTTGAGGTCCAGCAAGGCGACTTCCAACGAAGTGGACGCCAGGTCATCCTCGGCCACCTTCTCGATGACCCACAGCCGCGCTCGGTCTTCCACGGCATCAGCACACTTCCGCAGGATCTCCACGCATTTCGTCTGGCCAGTCGTGAAGGATCTGCGCCAGCACGTACACGTGCCCGCCGGACACCAGCGAGTGGAAGAAATCGGTCGGCACCCACCTCGCAGCGATCGGCCACACCAGCCTCGGCCAGCACCTCGCCCGTTCCAGCAACCACCTCCGCTCGATGGGCGAGGACGCCTCGAATATGGGGCACTACAGCCAACAACTCCGCGAGAAATATTCCGGTGCCGCCTTCGACATCGACAATGGTCTCAACTCCGTCGAAGGTGCATGTGGCAAGAACAGCACGGGCGCGCTCGATGGACCCGGCGGCATCGCCTGGTCGAAGTCAGGCTGATCCAGCGGATGGCCGGCCAGATAGCTCCAGAAGTCGGTGCCATGCGCGGTTGAGAACGTCTGTCTTCCGGTCCTCACCGCTCCAGGCAGGGTCTGCAAATTGAACGCCGCTGTCGTCTGATGGAACAGACGATCGGCATGAGCCCTGAACACCTCTTTCCCACCTCGGGCAAATAGGGCGGTGGCCGGCCAAGGCACAAGATCCAACAATCCCCCGACTCTCGCCACTTGCTACCGCCCCCGCCCAGCTTGCAAGATCACCCAAAGACAGGCCGAGGCAGAGGAAGGACATTATGGGCCGAAAGGACGTCATGCATCGCACAGAAGGCGCAGTCGCAGATTTGCCAGCCGTCAAAGTCAAAGGCATCGCTGTCAGGGGCATCGCCGCCGGCGGCGTTGCGTTGCGGGCGCTGGCCACGGGCGCACTCGCCGCTGGCGCGGCAGCCATTGGTGCATTTGCGATAGGCGCGGTGGCCGTGGGTCGTCTCAGAGTCGGCAACGCCGCAGCTAAGAAGCTGAGCGTTGGCCGCCTCGAGGTTGATGAGCTTGTGATCGGGGGCAAACCGGTACGCGCGGAAGATCTTGGGCCTGTGATTGGCAGCGCTTGATCGCTGCCACAGGCGGCTGGGGACGGGCGAGGCTGCTGCTAGTCGATCACCTCCGCGCCCCGGAACACGGCGTCAGATCACTGCGAGAACCCGGGGACCGGCATACGGGCACTCCCGACGATGTCGGCGCACAGGGAACGCTCAGCGGGACGGGTTGCTTGGGCGGTTGCTCCTCGTTATCAGCGGTCGGTGCCTCTGAGGTGGTCGCCGGCTGGTCAACGACCGGCAACCGGCCATGTTCCAGAGTCGGCGTGCCGCACCAATGCGTCGGAGCCGTGTTCGACCGCGAAATGGACGTGGTGACCCCATCGACAAGTCGATGGGTTCCGACATGGTGGGTGATCGCTACGGCGGCTTAGACGTGCGATCTTCCCCCGATCGGCGACGCCTCCGCCGCCGCGAACCAAGGCGGCGGCCGTCGCCGGCCAGACGTGAGACATCGGTGTAGATCAGCAATGACATGCTGTGGGCTATGAGGTGGTCTTGCCGATGAGCACAAGCTTGAAGGCGTTCGCCGGACGAGTCGCTGTCGTCACTGGGGTGGGATCAGGCATTGGTCGTGCGCTGACGTATCAGCTGGCTGCAAGAGGCGCAGTCCTTGCCGTGTCCGACATCAACGACCCGCAGCTGGCCGTGACGGCTCAGCATGCCCGGTCACTTGGTGCCACAGTTCGGGCCGACCATCTCAACGTCACCGACCGTCCCGCCATGTTGTCCTATGCCGAGGAGATAGCTGCGTACTTCGGTGTCGCTCACCTCGTCATCAACAATGCCGGAGTAGCGCACGTGGGTGACGTCCTGGGCATGCAGTTCTCCGACATTGAGCGTGTGATGGACACCAACTTCTGGGGGGTCGTGAACGGCACCATAGCCTTCCTGCCCCACCTCATCGCCTCCGGTGACGGCCATTTGGTGAATATCTCCAGCCTGTTCGGGTTGATCCCGATCCCTACCCAGTCCGCTTATGTCGCCTCCAAGTTCGCGGTACGCGGGTTCACCGAGTCGCTACGCATCGAGATGCGCGCGGCCAAAATGCCGGTTCGGGTCACGTGCGTTCATCCTGGCGGGGTGAATACCGCCATCGCCCGGTCCGGCACGCGTAACGCTGGTGCTCTGCGGGAGGGTGACTCCGGCCTTGCCGGCCAGAAGCTCCTGCGCATGCCGCCCGAGAAAGCCGCCACCATCATCTTGCGCGCCACGTCCCGAGGCCGCCCACGCGTGCTCGTCGGACGGGATGCCCGGGCTGCCTACCTTCTGAGCTCGCTCAGCAGGACAGGCTGGCAGAGTCTCGCCGCACTCGGCTTCACTCGCATGTCTGCGCCAAGATCGGCGCCTGGTTCAACAGGCCTCACCTAAACCTCGCCGTCGACCACGTCAAGATCAAATCCCGTCCCGAAGCCCACCCACTTTCGGTCATGCTCGAAGGTGGTCTTGCCGACAAGTGGCCAGGTCGATCGCTAGCTGTCAGTGTTTTCAGATGTGAAGGTGTACCGCGGGGCAAAGAGTGGAGGGCGGCAATCAGTGAGTGCAGGTCAGCCTTCTCACTCGGCTTGGAAATTGGAGCATTAGCGTGATGAGGACCGAGCAGCCAGCCAAACCTACTGGGCCATCCAACCAGGCACGGTGCGTCGACGTCATCATTGTGGGCGCCGGCCTATCCGGCATCGGGGCAGCCTCGCGACTGCGACAGCGCCTTCCAGAACTAGACTTCTTGATTCTCGAATCGCGGGACTCGATCGGCGGCACCTGGGACCTCTTTCGCTACCCAGGCGTGCGCTCCGACTCCGACATGCCCAGCTTCAGCTATCCTTTCCGGCCCTGGACGAAGCGCAACGTCTTCGCGTCGGGGGAGGAAATCCGCGCCTATATCAGCTCCACCGCTGCCGAGTGTGGAGTCAAGGAGCACATTCGCTTCCGCTGCCGCGTCACGTCGGCCTCCTGGTCGAGCGGGAGTGCCGCGTGGACCGTCGAGGCGCAGACCAACGAAGGCGACACATGCTATAGCTGCGGCTTTCTCTATCTATGCACTGGTTACTACGACTACGACAGGAGCTACCAGCCCGAGTTCTGCGGGCTTGGTGATTTTTGCGGCTCTTTCGTAGAGCCGCAATTCTGGCCGAGTGACCTGAATTATGTTGACCGGGATGTCGTGGTAATCGGCAGTGGAGCCACTGCGGTGACTTTGGCGCCGGCGCTCGCCCGAGCGGGCGCCCGGGTAACAATGCTTCAGCGCTCTCCCAGCTACGTCGCCGCCTTGCCGTCCGTCAGGTTGCGGCCCTGGATCGGCCGTTTACTGCCCCAGCGCGTGGCGTATCGTCTCCGGCGACTCGAATCCATCCTTGGACAGCAGATTTTCTGGGAGTACTGCCGGCACCGGCCCGCCCAGGCGACAGAGCTGCTCCGGGGGGCGGTCGCCAAGCAGATCGGCTGGCCGGTGGTGGAGCAGCACTTCACTCCGCGCTACCGACCGTGGGACCAGCGCCTCTGCGTAGCGGCCGACGGAGACCTCTTCAGCGCAATTGAGGCGGGAACCGTCACGGTCGTGACCGATCAGATCGATCGCTTCCTATCTGACGGTATCCGACTCGCGTCTGGCCGGAAGTTGCCGGCCGATGTCATCGTCAGCGCGACGGGACTCGTCCTTCGACCCGCCGGAGGCGTCGCTTTGCAAGTCGATAGCCGACGCATCGACCTCAGCGAAATCATGTCTTATCGGGGAATGATGCTCGAAGGGGTTCCAAACCTCGTCTACACGCTTGGATCTGTGAACTCATCCTGGACGCTCCGGTCCGACATGATCGCGCGTTGGGTGTGCCGATTCCTGCGGTATCTTCGGCGGCGCGGATTCGTGTGCGGAACGCCTTCAGCGAAATCAGTCGAGCCGGACAAAGAGTTATTCCCGCTTAACTCCGGCTACTTTCGGCGGAGCCATGGGCTTTTTCCGCGGCAAGGTACTCGGGATCCGTGGCGGATTCGGCAGAACTACCTCTTGGAGTCCATCTTGTTCCGGTTGGCTCCTCTCGGTCGGCAAATGGTCTTCACAAGACGCCAGCGAGCAGCCGACGTGAGCGGTGGATCGATTCATTCCGAAGCCGGTTGGCGTGTGATGAGCAGGCTACTTCCGTACCAGTTCCATGGCGGCCTCGCGGTGGTGACTGGGCGACGCCAGCGGCATCGGTGAGCAGTTAGCGAAACATCTCGCCGTCCGGGGGAACAACTGCATCTCATCGTCGAATGCGTCTTCATCGCGCGGAGCGGGCGCCCAGCGGAATCGGCGATCACGTTCTCCGAGCCTGGCGTTTGGTTTGAGGGCGCTGGCGACGATCGACAATCGTTGTATCAGACGGCCGTATTCGTCCGTCCTCCTAGTGATCGAGATGTGCGGAGGTGCGCCGTGGGCGTCCCTTTGGCACTACGTGATCACTCGGCTCGACCTATGACCTACTCCATCTAAAGAAACTTTAATGTCAAAAGGAGAGTCAGCAGCATGTCAGCACAGACAACTGTCGACCAGACAAGCAGGTTCGAACAGCTCCTCGCGGATCTCAAGATTCCGAGCGGCGATTTTACCGGCGTGCCGCGACAGTTTGCGGACGCCGTTGCCCAAGCCGGCTTCGAAGCCAGCGCGGTCACCGTCGTCGAACAGCACTCCGGCGGCGCTTCCTCGACCTGGCCGCAATGGGCCTTCGAACTCGCCAAGGCGGCGCTGCTGTCGCAACAGTGCTCAGTGGCCGAAGCACTCGAAGCGGTGACTCGATCTGGCGGACGCGGAGGGCCAGGCGGAG
>JBKPTR010000265.1:0-3733 GCA_046735615.1 Actinomycetota bacterium | reverse complement strand
GACGTAAGCCACCTGCCGCCGGCTGGGCGTCCCCCTAGCCCCGCCGCTCGGCTTCCGATCCCCTGCGGATCCCCGGAGTTTGGCAGCTCATCCGCTTCCAGGTGTGACAAACGTACCGCTGGAAAGCGTCCCGGTCGGCGGCCCTCCTACGGCACTGCTTGTGTCTCGGATGCCCGACGGCTTACGACGCACTTCCCGCACCGTAGGGGTTCGCGATGGGCTCGTCGCGAGAACCGATGGCTGTACCGACCAGTGGTCGGGGGTGCGAGACGGCCCGGCCCACTGAGTGAGGGGTTGACTGAGCGCATGAGCATCACTCACCTCTTGGATAGTCGGCTGCCGGTCGTGGCTGCGCCGATGGCTGGCGGTCCGAGTTCGGTCGCGTTAGGAGCCGCGGTGTCGTTAGCGGGTGGGTTCGCATTCCTCGCCGGCGGATACAAGAGGCCAGAAGCGCTGGCCGCTGAGATCGCTGCAGCTCGGCAGTGGGATGCACCATTCGGTGTCAACCTGTTTGCACCGGGAAGCTTCGAGCCTGATCGAGAAGCGTTCGCCGCGTACGCCCAGCGGCTCAGGCCCGAGGCGGAGGTCTACCAGCTCGAGCTGGACCCCACACCCCATACCGACGATGATCATTGGCACGACAAGCTTGCTCTTCTGCTGGACAACCTGGTCCCGGTCGTGTCGTTCACCTTCGCACTTCCTCCGGCCGGCGACATCGCACGGCTCAGGAAGGTCGGGTCAATCGTGCTGGCGTCAGTGACCACGGTTGATGAGGCGCTCGCCGCCGAGGCCGCCGGAGTTGACGGGCTCGTGGTGCAAGGCTCCAGCGCCGGCGGTCACAGCGCGACGTGGGATCCGCAACGACCGATCGTGGATCGCCCAACCGAACAACTCGTCACCGACGTCCACACGGCAACCCGGCTGCCTCTGATTGCCGCAGGGGGCATCGATGGTCCCCACTCGGCTGCAGCGCTCATCGCGGCCGGGGCCGAGGCGGTCGCTGTCGGCACCCTATTGCTCCGCGCCGAGGAAGCGGGCACGGTACAGACCCACAGTGACGCGCTTGCCGCCCGCGCAGGCGCGGGCACCGTCATGACCTGCGCATTCACCGGCCGCCCAGCCCGGGCTCTGCGCAACGGCTTCGTCGAACGTCACGCGTCTGCTGCCATCATCGGCTACCCGGCCGTGCATCACCTCACCCGAGAACTCCGCCGCCGCGCGGCAGCAGCCGGTGACGCGGACCGGCTGCATCTCTGGGCCGGCACAGGCTATCGCCAGGCCGAAGCACGACCTGCATCGATGATCATCCAGGCGTTGTCTCAGCAGCTGTGAACAGTCACTCAAGTCCCCTTTTGAGGATTGAAGGCAACGTCTCGATGGACGGTCGGCTTAAGAGGCTGCGTCTCGGCGAATGAAAATCCGTGCCGAAGTTCCAGTGATCATCTAGAGCCATGGACCAACGGCGCGCTATCAAGTGCTGCCACGACCGTGACATGTTGACGCCAAATTGAGGATGAGGAGGTCTGCGATGCAGAAACGCAGCCCTTGGACAGGACGGCCGTGAGGTTCGGCGATTGGCCGGGGCTGCATGGAAATGAGCTCCGGCTAGCTTCCTGCCGGCGATAGGTAGGAAATGATCACCCTTGTCCGAACCGCCGTGGAGCGGGTGTCAGGTTCCTTCGACACCGCTGAGGTTCACGGCCCTTTGTGATCAAGAACTGGTCGGTGAGGCGTTGGCTATTCCGTGGCAAGGTGGTGATCGCGACTAAGTTCGGGTTCGCGTACGACGAGAACGGCGAGCAGGTGGGGTTGTCCATCGCCGCAAGAAGCGGCGACCAGAGCGGCCCGAGGTGCTCGAGATCCTTCCGGGCCTGACTGGCTCGGCTCTCTCGGTTCAACGCCCTTGGAGCACTCGAGAACTGATTCTTGCGCTGCGCTTGCCAGCGTTGGTCGACCTGCTGTTCCAGCCAAGCCTCGACGGCCTCCCGACGGTGCCGCACGTGACGACCCACCCGATAGCCGACTGGGCCGTCGCCCTTGTGCCGCCAGCGGTACAGGGTGTGAACGGGGATGCCCAACATTTCCGAGACATCCGTGAGCGACATCAGCTTGTCACCGGACTGGAGTGTCATGATCATCTTCCTCTCGTGGATCGCAGTCAGGGAGCCATTCGGGCCCGCCGAGTCAGCGTGACGACATGAAGTCGCCGGGGCGTTCGAGCAAGCGGCTCGGCAGGACCGCTCGACTGGTCGCGGACTGGCGACCGTCAAAAGCCTAAGTCGCGAGGCGCCACATGGCGGCGCAACAGCGCGCCATCGCACCCCTCGGCCCTGTACGGGTCCGTGCGCCGGGGGGCGTGAGCTCAAGTGCGCCGATCGAGGTCGGGGTCTGGCGCTTCTTACTGATCTCGGAGTCCGGTCCTGGCGCCAGATGCGACGCACAACGGACCAGCCTGACCGGCCCGCCCGCGCAGGTTGTGGGTGAGAACAGTCTTGTGCCGACCCGGCGATCGGCTGCGACGAAGAGGGGCCTGTTACTACCGAAGAAGGGCCTCCGAGGTTGAGGTCGCCGCGAGCCGCTGGAGCCCGTCGTACGCGGCGTCCTTGTAGGCCTCCGCGTACGTTGGAACGTTGAACGTCGTGTCGAGGAAGTACTCGATCGTGTCGCGGTGGTAGATCGCCGACTGTCCGATGTGGATGAGCTCGCTGGCGAGGTCGCCAAGGATGTGGGCGCCAATCACGGTGCGGTCGTCCCGGCGGAACACGAGCTTGACGAGCCCCTCTGTCGCCCCGGAGATGTTCCCGCGCGCATTGGAGGAGAAGCGTCCGCGCCCGATCTCGTAGTCGATGCCCTGCTGCGCCGCTTCCTGCTCGGTGAGCCCGACGCCGGCGATCTCGGGGATCGAGTAGACGCCCGTCGGGATGACCGCGTCGATGGCTTCACTGCCCGGGACGCCGAACGCGTCGCACACCGCGATGCGTCCCTGTTCCATCGCGGCGGAGGCCAGCGCTGGAGGCCCGATGACGTCTCCGGCGGCGTAGATGCCGGTAGCGGTCGTCCGGTAGCGGTTGTCGACCACGATGCGGCCGCGAGAGTCGACCTCGACACCCGCCTCCTCGAGCCCAAGTCCTTCGGTGTTGCCCGACCGTCCGGACGCGAACAACAGCCTCTCCGGGTGGACCTTGCTGCCGTCATCGAGGGCAATGACCAGCCCGTCCGAGTCACGAGTAACCCCGTCGATCCGTACGCCGAGACGGACGTCCATGCCCATCGCCTCGAAGATCCGGCGCAGGTCGCGGGAGAGCTCGGCGTCGACGTAGCCCAGCAAGCGGTCTGCAATGTCGATCAAGGTGACCTTCGCGCCGAGCGCAGTGAAGATCGAGGCGTGCTCGCAGCCGATCGCGCCGCCGCCGACGATCACGACACTCGCAGGTATAGACCCTATCTCGAGCACACGCTCGCAGTCGAAGACATCCGGGTCGTCGAATGGAATGCCGGGCGGGTGGAACGGCCGGGACCCGGTGGCAACCAGCACGGCTTCGCCACGAAATACCCTCCGGAAGCCGCGCGGTGTCTCGACGACCACGTGGCGGTCTGGCCGCAGCGTGGCGGTTCCGGCAACGAGCTCGACCTGCTGGCGGGCGACGTTCTCCCTGACTGCTTGGCTCATAGTCGCGCTAACGTCGTCGGTGCGCTGGCTGAGCTGGATGTGGATCGCGGACGGCTCCAGCTG
>JBKPTR010000264.1:0-24136 GCA_046735615.1 Actinomycetota bacterium | reverse complement strand
GCCAAGCAGTGTTTGGATCACAGCCAGCGCGAGCGCGGTGCTCCACTCCTGAGCATCCGGTAGACCGGGTCGTTGCCGCGCGGCCCAGCGTGCCTTGACCATGCTGACCCGAACGGCTCGATCATTGGGTCGTGCAGCTTCGACATGATCGGATTCGTGATCGGTGAAGTCCAGTGGTGGCTGGTTCGGCTGCGCGGGTGATGGCCGTGACCAGCTCATGCCGGGCGGCCTGCTTTCGATGAGCCACTGAACGGTGTAGGTACCCGTCACTGCGACGGTCGTTGGCATGCGAGCCTCCACGGCAATGACATTGAACTTGTCAAAGCCCTCGTCCTGCCCTTCGACAGGCTCAGAGCGACATCTCGTTGGCTCACCCGAGTGACCGATACAGCCTTCATCGCGTAACTACCCTGCGGGCAATCTGTGGACGAAAGCCGTTCCCCTGGGCGCTCGTCACCACGTCATTACTTATCGACGATCATTACGTCGAACCGCATTACGAAGGACTCATCCCGTGACCACACATGATGCCGGCACCGGCCAACCAGCATCCAGCATCGGTGATGTCGTCGAGCAGCTGCAACGGCGGATTGACGCACTGCCGGCTGATCAGGTGCACCGCCGCAGCTTCATCACGACCTATCAGCGGACCACGCAGGCGGTCGGCGATGCGGTTGATGCGGCCTTCTTTGAAGATCCCGATTGGGTCGTGCGCTGGGATATCGCTTTCGCGGACCTCTTCATCGTGGCGCATGACGCAGATCAGCTGGGTGGCCACGTGCCGCGACCGTGGCGACTGGCATTCCGGGCCGATCCAGAGCTGCCAAGCATCGTCCACCTGCTTTTGGGGATGAACGCGCACATCAACTATGATCTGCCGCCAGCGACCCTTTCAGTGATCACCGATCATGATTTCGAAGACCCCATGCTGATCGACCGACGTCGTCGTGATCATGAGCGCATCGACCAGATCTTGGCTCGGCGCGTCACGGCGGAGGATCATGCGATCGGTGGCACCCGCAGTCTGCTCGACCGGATTCTTACGCCGGCAAATCGGCTGAGCTCACGGCGTTTCCTTCGCGAGGCTCGTCATAAGGTCTGGCTGAATGTTGCCGAGCTGCAGCGGGCTCGCCTGCAGGCAACCAGTGCCTACGACGATCGCCTGGCTGAGCTGGAGGTGCTCTCCGCCGCCAAGATCGCCGACTTGTTGCGACCTGGCCAGGTGCTGCTCCGGCTCGCGATGACCGGCTTCGGGGTCACGCTCCCGCCGCCTTAGTCGCAGGACTATTCAGCCAGCGAGCGCAACCCAGGTTTGTCCAGGCTTGAGGGCGATGGGTTTGCCGGACTTGTCGGTGAAATGCAGGGGCGCAGACACCTTCGTACGTTTCCAGCGGCCGTCGATCTTCTTACCGTCCCGGTAGATCGTTGCGGCACCCTTGCCTACCGTGTTGGACTGTACCGAGGGCGTACCCCGGACATCGCGATTGCCGTCTGGATGGTTGCGCACCTTCATGATCACGACGTTGTCGGCCTTGGTGATCGCACGGCTGTCACCGTCGGCATATCGGGACCCATTCCAGCGCACGGTGTATCGACCTGAGGTGTATCCGAAGTCGAAAGTGTCGTGCCCCACACGCACCATGACCGCCTTGGCCGTCGGACCTCGCGGCGCCTCGTCGCTGAACGTCCAGCCTATGGAGCTGGCCTTGGGCAGCTTCGTCGACTTCGCGATCTTGGAGAGGTTCACGAAGACGTTGTGTGGCGCCACCCGCCGGCTGTCGCGGGTTGAGCGAGCGATCGGCACGATCGAGGCGTCGTAGATCTTGCGCTGAACCGAGGCGTTGGCGCCGGAATAGACCAACCCTGGTTTGCCGAACAGCGGCAGTAGCTGGACGTCGGTGCTGCGGGCACTACGGATCGGTCCCAGACGCTTTGGAAACCTGGAGTGATAGACCGCGATGAGGCGCGTCTGTGCGCCCTCGACCTCTTGTACGAAGGTGATGTCAGCCTGGCTCAGGCCCACCTGCGGTCTGGCTGCTGCGATGTTCTCCACCTTGGCCGCGATTACCTCGTGGTCGCTGAGCTCGCCGCCCGTCAGTGGGTCGGCCGGTTTCTGATGCGGTGTGGTAGTGCTGGTCGGCGAGGGCGTCGGCACTGGAGACTCCGCTGCGACGGAGCTAGTCGTTTCTGGCTCAGACTCCCGGCCGCCGATCACGGCCGCGAAGCCGATACCACCGGCGACCACGACGGCGGCCGTGGCCGCGCTGACGAGCGCGACGCGGGATCGGCTCATGAACCGGTGGGCATATCAGGTGGCCTCAGCGATCTTGCAGAGTAGTCCAGTCGCTTTCGCTGGAACCTAAACGGCGCCTGGCCGCCCGTGACACATCTTGAACTTCTTGCCGGAGCCGCATGGGCATGGCGCGTTGCGACCCACGTTGGCGTACGGATTGTCAGCTTTGCTCGCCGCCTTGCTCGTCCTGACTGTGCCGTCCTCGGCCGGAGCTGAGTAGCTGAGCGGGGTACGCGAGCTGGATTCGCCGGCGAGGCCTTTGGCCTTCACCCTGGGTAGGGCTGGGACCGATTCCTCCGCCAAGACCTCCAGCTCAGACTCTTCGTCGTCGATTGCGTGCACCGCGACACCTGGCCCGTCTGGATCTGGCCCAGACTCCACAAGGTGACGGCCGGCGCGGTCGTGACCGTTGGGACTGCCGTCGGTTCGGCCGGCACCAATCTGGATCGGCTCGCCATCAGCGTCGGTGACCACGGCGACTGTGGGGGCCTCCTGCACTTCGACATCGAGGTGGAAGACATAGCCGACGACCTCCTCCATGAAGGCTTCCATCATGGCGTTGAACATGGCCCCGCCCTCACGCTGGTATTCCACCAGCGGATCGCGCTGGGCCATGGCCCGCAAGCCAATGCCCTCACGAAGGTAGTCCATCTCGTAGAGATGCTCGCGCCACTTGCGGTCCAGAACAGTCAGCAGTACCCGGCGCTCGAGCTCACGCATGACCTCCTCGCCAAGGCTCTCCTCGCGCTTGTCGTACGCGGCTTGGGCGTCGGCCCTGAAGTCGTCGACCAGCATCTGCCGGTCGAGGTCGTCGCGCTCCTCGTACTCGGCGCGCACTAGGGACACGGGATAGAGCGTGTTCATGGTGCTCCAGAGCTGTTCCAGATCCCAGTCCTCAGCAAACCCTTCAGTCGCTCCGATGACGTATTGCTCGACAACTGCGTCGACAGTGGCACGGAGCCGCGATTCGACGTCGGCTCCCTCCAGAACCTTGCGGCGGTCGCCGTAGACCGCATGCCGTTGCCGATTCATCACGTCGTCGTACTTGAGGATGTTCTTGCGGATCTCGAAGTTTTGCGCCTCAACTTGGCTCTGCGCGCTGGCGATCGAGGCGGTCACCCGCTTGTTCTCGATAGGCACATCGTCCGGCATCTTGAGGGCCTGCAGGACCCACTCCACGATGTCGGACTTGAACAGCCGCATCAAATCGTCGCCCAGCGACAAGTAGAACCGGCTTTCCCCTGGATCGCCCTGGCGCCCTGAACGGCCACGCAGCTGGTTGTCGATGCGGCGAGACTCGTGCCGTTCTGATCCGACGACATACAGCCCGCCAAGCTCAACGACCTCGTCGTGTCCAGCCCTGGTTTCCTCCTCGAAGGTCTCCAGGAGTTCCGGGTAGAGCTTCTCGTACTCCTCAGAGTTCTCGAGCGCGTCGATTCCGGAGTCGTGCAGCTTCTTGTCGGCGAGAAACTCAGCGTTTCCACCCAGGATGATGTCAGTGCCACGGCCGGCCATGTTGGTGGCCACCGTGACCGCGGCTTTGGCACCTGCCAACGCGATGATCGCGGCTTCACGCTCGTGCTGCTTGGCGTTGAGGACCTCGTGCGTGACTCCGGCGCGTTTCAACAGACCGGACAAGATTTCGGATTTGGCGACTGAGGCGGTGCCGATGAGCACCGGCTGGCCCTTCTCATGCCGCTCGGCCACATCCTGCACGATGGCCTCGAACTTGGCCTCTTCGGTGCGGTAGATCAGATCGCGCTGATCACCGCGGATCATCGGCATGTTCGTGGGGATCGGCACAACGCCAAGCCCGTAGATCTTCTGAAACTCGCTGGCCTCAGTGAGTGCGGTGCCCGTCATCCCGGCGAGCTTCTCGTACATCCGGAAGTAGTTCTGGAGGGTGATCGTGGCGAGAGTCTGGTATTCGTCGCGGATCTGGACGCGTTCCTTGGCCTCGATGGCTTGGTGCAGACCTTCGTTGTAGCGGCGACCGATCAAGGTACGCCCAGTGTGCTCGTCGACAATCAGGACTTCGCCCTCGATCACCACGTAGTCGCGGTCCAGCTTGAACAATTCCTTCGCCTTGATGGCGTTGTTCAGATACGAAATCAGCGGCGTGTTCGCCGACTCGTACAGATTGTGGATGCCGAGCCAATCCTCGACGGCATCGATCCCGGCCTCATTGATCGCGACGGTCCGCTTCTTCTCGTCCACTTCGTAATGCTCGTCACGACGGAGCCGGTTCACTAGCTTGGCGAACTCGGGATACCACTTGTGGGTGTCCTCGGCCGGGCCGGAGATGATCAATGGGGTGCGTGCTTCGTCGATCAAGATCGAGTCAACTTCGTCGACTATGGCGTAGTGGTGCTCGCGCTGTACGCAGTCGGCGAGGCTGAGCGCCATGTTGTCGCGGAGATAGTCGAATCCGAACTCGTTGTTGGTGCCATAGGTGATGTCGGCGTGGTAGGCCTTGCGGCGATCAGCCGGGTCCATCTGCGACAGGATGGCGCCGACCTCCATACCAAGGAAGTGGTGGATCCGCCCCATCCACTCCGAGTCACGCTTGGCCAGATAGTCGTTAACCGTGACCACGTGAACGCCGCGCCCGGTCAGCGCGTTGAGATACGACGGCATGGTCGCAACCAGCGTCTTGCCCTCGCCAGTCTTCATCTCGGCGATGTTGCCCAGGTGGAGCGCGACGCCGCCCATCACCTGGACATCGAAGTGCCGCTTGTCAAGAACCCGGCGGCTTGCCTCGCGTACGGTCGCGTAGGCCTCTGGCAGCAGCGACTCGAGCGTCTCGCCTTTTTCGAAGCGCGCCCGGAAGTCGCCGGTCTGACCACGCAGCTCCTCGTCGCTCATTGCGACAAAGTCGTCCTCGATCGCATTCACCTGTTTGGCGGTGTTCGCGAGCTGCTTGAGAAGTTTGCCTTCGCCTAAGCGCAGCAACCTATCCATCAAAGCCACGGAAACTGGCTCCCTTTACGTCGTTATCACTTACCTGCACGGTCTGTAGCGCCGAGATGTTCCCTCGTGCCGCTCGGCTTACGCGGGACTTCATCCATCCTAGAAGTGCCGCAGCGCGTCCCCTATCGTAAGCCAGCGCTCACCCAAGGCCTCTAGGCGCGAGACTGCCGAGCCGCGAGCGTCGGGAAATCACGCGCCGCTGCACGGAGGAGGCGCGAGCGGAGGCGTTCTTCCCTCTGCGAGCCAACGACGACGGCGGCGGATTCCAAGCGCCCAGGGTCGCGCGGCGCTGTCCTGGACGAACGAACGAGCAGACACGCTCTTCGTCTGCGAGTGAGAGAGGAAGGCAGCGGCTTCAAGGCGCGATCCTCGCGAGTGGAGCGAGCAATCAAGCACTGCACGAGCGGCTCAAAAAGAAGGGGCGAGGGCCGGTGCGAGATCCCCTCGCGGCAGGATTTCCACAGCTTGCAGACCCAGCCATTCGGCCATGATCTTGAGCTCAGATGCCAGCTCGGTCGCGACGTCCCACGAGTCGCAGCCGGGCTCGATCCAGGCGGCATTGACCCGCAGCACGCCGCGCGCGCGATCCGCCTTGAGATCAACCCTTGCGACGAACTTCTCGTCCAGCAGAAACGGGTAGACGTAATACCCGTATACGCGCTTCGCCCCCGGCACGTAGATCTCGATCCGATAGGCGAAGTCGAACAAGCGCTCCAGTCTGGCTCGCTCGAAAATCATCGAGTCGAAAGGGCTGAGCAATGCACGGGCAGCGATGCGCCGCGGCACCCGCGCCTGATGCCACAGGTACCACGGCCGACTGCCCGCACCCTGGATCACCACGGGAATCAGCTCACGGCTCTCGACAAGCGTCCCGATGGCCTGCCGCGTTATGGCTAGGCGAGTACGGAAGTAGTCGCGTAAGCAGGATTCGCTTGCAACGCCGAGGGCTCGGCCCGCCCGTCGGATCAGACCAGTGACTGACTCCTGCGGGGTTGGAGTCGGCGTGGCGAGCACCGAGTGTGGAATGACCCGCTCGGGAAGGTCGTAGACCCTCTCGAACTGAGAATTGCGGCGTGCCGAGGTGACCTCGCCGACATAGAACAACCACTCCAGAGCAGTCTTGACACGAGACCAGTTCCAGCCCCAGTTGCTGCGATCGCGTTCCTCGGCGATCTCGAGATCTCTGGCGCTGATCGGCCCGCGCGCGGCGACCTCGTCTCGAACGAACCGGACCAGATCGGGGTTCTGCTTCGCTACTCGCTCCACTCCAGCCCAGACGTCACGAAATCCCGGCTGCATGCGAAACCGGAGCAATGGCTGCAGCGAGACGTCGATCAGGCTGGCCGCATGGCCCCAGTATTCGAAAAGCCGACGTGGGGACTGATACGCAGCGCGTTCCAGGAGACCCTGATCGTAGGGTCCAAGCCGCGAGAACATCGGCATGAAGTGTGCCCTGGTGACGACGTTGATCGAGTCGATCTGGAACTGCGCCAGGCGGCTCGTCGCAGCCTGAATCTCGCGCATGGTGAGCGGCCGCTCACGCTTGGGCGCACCAAAACCCTGCGCAGCGAGCGCGATCCGCCTCGCCTCGGCCCTGCTCAGTGTCTCCCTTCTCACTCAGGAGACGGTAGTGGAACCCACCGACAGTTGATTTGCTGAGCCGTTGAATGCGGGCTGAGCCTGTCGAAGCCCGTGCCCTTCGACAGGCTCAGGGCACATCTCTCGGTTGGTCGTCAGGAGACCAGGGCGTAACCCATGTCGAGGCGGATCACGCCGTAGTCATAAGCACGGCGGCGGTACACAACACTGGGCGCCATGTATTCGGAGTCGATATACAGGTAGAAGTCATGCCCGACGAGTTCCATCTCGAGCAGCGCCTGGTCCAGGCTCATAGGCACCGCCGGATGGAATTTTTCACGTACCACCATGGGTCCGTCGCCATGGACCTCAATCCCGGCGATCCTCCGCACCGACGACCCGTTGGTCTCAGATACGCCGCCATCTATCAGCGGTAGTTCGGCCGCTGCCTCGTGTAACGAGCGCGGAGAGTGCTGGCCACGATGCACCCGCTTGCGGTCGGCTGCCTTGCGTAGCTGCGCCATCAGCTTGTCCAACGCCAGATCGAAAGCTGCAGCCTTGTCTTCGGCCGCTGCCTCGGCCCGCACCACCGGGCCTTTGGTGCGAAGCGTGATCTCGACACGGCTCGCCTGATTCTGTTGTCGCCTGTTCCGCTCTGCCGACACCTCTACCTCGACGCGAATCGCCCGGTCATTGAGCTTCTCAAGTCGGGTGATCTTCTCATCCACGTAGGAGCGGAACTGATCCGACACATTGCAATGTCGGGACTTGACGACAACATCCATGTCTACCTCCATCGAGGAGTGGTAGTTCGAACGACACGATCAGGCGAGCATGCGCCTGGCGTTCACTCGCGACTGCGGGCCGCACTGCGAAGGCGGCCCAAGAATGACGAAGGCACTCAACGCACCTTGATTCCGGCCTGACCTGAAATCCCCCTGGTGCGCAAGCGCCATAGACAAGACGCTAATCCTTGTCATGGGGTATTTCTACCGCTTCCTCGGGATCCTCACTGACTTCTCAGTCCGTGAACATTAGCTGCCGCGAGCGTCGGAAATCGCGCGCCGCCGCGCTGAGGAGGAGCGAGCAGAGACGCTTCATCGTCTGCGAGCGACGACGAAGTAGGCGGGTTCAGCGCGATGCGCGGGCGGCTAGGGCAACTCCCTGAAGTCGCCGATCGGAGGCGATTTCAGGGGCCGTAAGCGCACGGTTGCCGCCACCGTTGCTGCACCCACGACAATGATCCTGGCCGCCCGAAGCACCCGCGCAGCCTCGGTGAGGCTGCTTCCGGTTGTCACCAGATCGTCGACGAGCACAGCTGCTCCGATGGTGATCGGTTTCCGCAGCCGGAAGGCGCCGAACAGGTTCTCCTGCCGGGCTGCAGCGCGCAAGCCAGCCTGATCAGCGACTCGCCGTCCCTGCGTGAGTGCCAGTCGAACCGTCATCGGGTACCGCACGCGAAGCCGGCGCGCAGCAAGCCGGGCGATCGAAGCCGTAGCATCGAATCCCCTCCGACGTACCGCTCCCGCTGCGGAAGGGATCGGCACCAAAACGATTCTGCCGGCGCCATCGGGTTCGCTCATCAGTAGCGCATGCACTGACAATGCCAGTCGCTCGCCGAGGAAACTGGTGAGCGTCAGCGCCTGCCGCTCCTTGTGCGCGTTGATCACGCTGCGCAGGATCGGGTCGTACGCCGAAGACGCGACCGTGACCGGGAATCCGTCGGGGCTGGGAACTGGACTTGTGAAGAAGGGACTTCGGCTGGCCAGCTGTTGGCGACAGCTGGCGCAGATGCCCCACCAGGGCTGCCCGCAGCCATGACACCTGGCGCCGAGAAGTAGATCACCGGCTGCGGCCAGCCAATGCCCAAAGCTCACCCGCCGAGTCTGTCGCCTCCTGACCTCACTACCGGCTGGCGCCACGCAATCTGTGGACAGCCATCACAGCTAGCCGGGATAGGCGATGGTGCGGACGTGGTCCACGAATTGCAGCCACTGACTGCCGTTGTCCTTCCAGGTGCGGCCATTGTCACCGATGATGATTGCAGTTTGTGTCCTAGGAAGTACTGCGAGCTCGACGGCATCCCAGTTCTCAGGCTCGCCTTCAGGTGTGATCCGCGACGCATCCTCAACGACCCGAAATGGCGCAAAAGCCGTGCCTTGATCCACGACCCCCAAGACCATCAGCTCTGTGGCATCGAGCCATGCGACATCGGCGATCCTCTCGATCTCCGGCATGTTGGTCTGCTTGATGTTCAGAGGTCGCCAGCCATCAACCATGATCTTGTCGGAACGAATGATGCGCGCTAGCCCGAGCTCGTGTTGTCCCGCTGTAGTGCGCCGAACCAATGCCATCCGGGTGCCGTCGGGCGAGATCCTGAACGCTGTCACGTTGCTGTCCTGAAGCACTGGTGAGTTGATCTCGATCTTGATGCCGGGGCTCTTCGGGTTGTTCTTGTTGGCGGTGAACATCCACATCCGCTGCCGGTCACCTTGGCGTCCGATGTCCCAGATCTCCCCGTACCTGGTGAACTGTGGTCGGAGCAGCTCGCTGACACCGCCGAGCAGAGGGCGTGGTTGCCCGTTCGTCGCGAGTGGCGCGCGTTGTAGCTTCGTCCGATTATCAGTGGTGAGAGCGAGATCGGTGCTTGTCATGGACACGGCCAATGCGTCGACGGTGTGTCGGCCTAGCAGTTCGGCAGGGGGGCTGGTCGCCGGCGAATCGGCGGTCGTACTCACCACCTTGACCCCGCGACCGGTGTCGGGGACCGCATACAACTGATCCCCCGCCACGAACGGGATCGGCTCCATGTCGCGGGAAATGGCGTCAACAGAGATCGTGAGGCTACTCGGGTCACTTCCGGGCACCCGGAACGGCTGCTGGTTCACCTTGATCACAACGCCCTTCACCCCGCCGACCTGCTTCAGGGTGTAGACGATCTGCGCAGCCAGCAAGCTGCGCTGTGGATCCGGTAACGCCAGCACCGAATCACTAAGCTGTACCTCAGCGATGCCGTCAGTAATCGTGACAGAGTCGACACTCAGGCTGGTATTCGGCGGGATTGCATTGGAGACAGCAGGCTTCAGCCACTTTGATGGTCCGTTGAGCAGCGCCTTCATCAGGGCCGAGGCAACATTCGCAGGGTTGCTTAGGGCCGGCAGGTAGATCGGGTCCGGAACAAGCGAGCTGCCGTTTCCGACGAAGTAAAGGTTGTAGGGCTGATAGAAGTGGTCGAAGGAGAATTCAGCAACGAAAAGTCCCGGCTGCAGCTTATTGATCCGCCACTCGCCGTCCTCTTGTACCAGGTCGAAGTCGACGCTCAAGTCTTGGTCGCGTGCGGCGTATGTGCGGTCCCGGCCCAGCAAACCTACGAGCGTACCCGATAGCCTGACCGTGGTCTCGCCTGTCGCGATTACTGAGCCTCGATAGATCCACACGTCCTGCTCGGCGCTCCACTTCTCAGCAGCCATTCTGGTCAGAAACTGCTTGGCCACTGAGTAGTTCGGCTGGTAGTTGGAGGTTGCCCGGAGGTAACCTTCGACGATCTGCCGCGGCTCATCGCCTGCAGCAGGGGGTGCCACTTCGACATTCACGCAGTTCTGGCAGGGAGGTTGCTGACCCTCCACCTTCTCAATCTGTCCCGACATCGGGACGCTTACGCAGCCGGCTGCAGCCAGCAAGGTGGCAATCACGAGAAAGATGCCCGCGAGATGACGCTGGGCCCTCGTCACGATGGGCTCACAGTCGTTGGTGCAGCGGTTGGTTTGGCAGCGGTCGTTTCCGCGGCAGTCGATGTCTGTGGAGCGGAGGGTGGCGTCGACGGCGTTGGAGCCAGAGGCGCCGGAGCTTCCAGGCCGTCGAGCCGGGTGCCACCTGGTCCAACCAGGTCGCGTGGCACCAGCGGAAGTGGTGAAGTCTCCAAGATGGCTCCCGCCTTCCGCGGCAGGGTGAGACGGAACTGAGCCCCCATGGCCGGCCGTCCCCATGCCGTCAGCCAGCCGCCGTGAAGGTTCGCGTCCTCCATGGCAATTGCCAGGCCGAGACCAGTTCCACCGACGGCGCGTGCCCGCGCCGCGTCGCCGCGCCAGAAGCGATGAAAGACCTGCCTGGCCTGACTGGCTTCGAAGCCGACACCATGATCACGAACCGCGACTGCGACCGCAGCCTCGTCGCCTTCGATCAAGATGTCGATCGGATGGCCCTCGCTGTGCTCGATTGCGTTGACCAGGAGGTTGCGCAAGATTCGCTCAATCCGGCGGGCGTCGACCTCGGCCTTGGCGTCGCCGCTGGCATGAACCGTGATCTCAGTGTGGTTGGTCTCGGCGAGTCGGGCATTGGCCTCGACCACTTCTTGCACCAGATCGCGCAGGTCTACTTCCTCGGGGTTAAGCACGGCCGCCCCCGCGTCGAAGCGGGAGATCTCGAGCAGGTCGGTGAGCAGTGACTCGAAGCGATCGAGCTCGTTCAGGAGCAGCTCGGCGGAGCGTGCAGCCACCGGGTCGAAGTCCTCACGAGCCTCGTGCAGCACCTCAGCGGCCATCCGGACCGTGGTCAAGGGGGTACGCAGCTCGTGTGAAACATCGGAGACAAATCTCTGCTGGACCGCTGACAGTTCTTCGAGCGTGTTGATCTGTTTCTCGAGCTCGGAGGCCATGTAGTTCATTGACGTGGCCAGGCGAGCCAGGTCGTCTTGGCCTCGTACCTTCATTCGATCATGCAGATTGCCCGACGCGAGGCTTTCGGCTGCCCGGCGAGCGGCGCGTACCGGAGTGACGACCTGACGGCTGACCAGCGCTGCGATAAAGGTAAGCAAGATCACCAAGATCGCTCCCGTCGTCACCACGGCGTAGCGGAGAACGATGAGGGTGGCGACCTCCTGAGCGAGCGGGAACAGCAGGTAAATCTGGTACCGCCCGGTGCCCGGCAGAGTCAGGGTCGCGCCCGCGGCGAGCCCCGCGACGGAGGGCCGCATGTCGCGGTAGGTGATCTCAGTTGATGTCATCAGCAGGTCGTTGCTTTGCTCGACCTGCTTTCGCAGCGTGGCCGGAATGCTGATGGCTGCCGCGTTTCCAGCGGTGATCGTCTGACCACGCGAGATGATGATCACTTCGAATTGCTCGCCGGGCCGATTGGCGAATCCGGTGGCCAAATCGAGAAGCAGCTTGTCGACATTGACCTCGCCGGTGAGATCAGCGGCGTTGAGCTGCTGTTGCGCAGTGTTGACAGCCTGCCGGGCCTCGTTCTTGACAGCCTCCTTCTTGCCGTCGATCACGCCGATTGTGGCCTGCTGCATTAGCAAGAAACCACCGAGAACCAGCACCAGCACCGCCGCGACAAATACGGTCAGTACCACGCGAAGCGGCAAGGACCGCCACCACCACGTGACGGGGAACCGCCACCAACGGGATTTGAGAGTTCTCAGAATCGAGTCCATAAGCCGAGGTTCGCGTCAGAGACCGCCATGAGCGGAACCGGCTATCGGGCCTGGGTGGTTTCGCCGGCCTTGTAGCCGATTCCGCGTACGGTTACAACGATCTCGGGGTGTTCGGGGTCCTTCTCGATCTTGGAACGTAGCCGCTGCACGTGTACGTTGACCAGCCGCGTGTCGGCGGCATGGCGGTAGCCCCACACCTGCTCGAGCAGTACCTCGCGACTGAAGACCTGCCAGGGCCGCCGCGCCAGGGCCAGTAGGAGGTCGAACTCCAAAGGCGTGAGCTGGATCTGGACCCCATCTCGCTTCACTGAATGCCCGTCGACGCTGATCGAGAGATCGCCTATCCGCAGGGTCTCAACGTCGACCTCCTCTGACGCCGGCATCCGGCGAAGCCGAGTTTTGATTCTGGCGACGAGCTCCTTGGCCTTGAAAGGCTTGGCGACGTAGTCGTCGGCACCGGCTTCCAGCCCCTCGACCACATCAATGGTGTCGGTCTTGGCTGTCAGCATCACAATGGGCACCCCGGACTCAGCACGTATGTCGCGACAGACGTCCACACCGTCCCGTCCCGGCAGCATCAAGTCGAGCAGCACCAGGTCCGGCCTGGCCTCCTTGAATGCTGAGAACGCCTTATCCCCATGCGCGCACCAAATCGGCTCGAAACCCTCATTCCGAAGCACGATCGACAGCATCTCAGCGAGCGCCGCGTCGTCGTCAACCACCAGCACCCGGCTGCGCGCCCCCGCACTCTTGGTCGTTTCAGACACCCGTATCCCTTCCGTCAGTGCGATATGAACACCGACGTCTCGGTGAGCACACCCGCGATGACCCTCTCACTAGGCGACTCCTGCGACGTAATCCTATGCACCCTGGAAACAAGCTTCACAGTCTTGGGACGATGTCGCCACAGGCGACGCATGGCAGATTAACTCTCAGTTGAGCTCGGGATTCTCCATCCAGGTCGAGAAGAATGCGACCTCGCCTCCTTGGCGACGCAGCACCGTACGCCACAGCTCGAGTGGCCGGCCGCCAAACACGTCGTCATAGTCCGCTGGCATCACATGCCACATGCCCTCGGAGATCTCCGCCTGCAGCTGGCCAGCAGCCCACCCTGCGTATCCAGCGAAGATCCGCAAGTCGCGGTATGCGCCGGAGACGATCTCGATCGGGGTGTCGAGATGCAATAACCCGACGCTGTCGAACAGCGGTCGCCAACCTGGAGGTTCCTCACCGTTCGCAGCCACGCTGGCAAGGCATATCGCGCCGTTTGGTGACACCGGCCCGCCGTGAAAGAGCAACCGAGGCTCCGACACCGTGCTCACCCAGTCCGGCAGTACCGCATCCAGGGGCGTTTGGGAGATCTCGTTCAAGATCACCCCAAGGGCGCCGTCCTCGTCAGCGTCCAAGACGAGTACCACGGTCTGGTTGAAGACGCCGTCGGCAAGCATGATGCTCGCCACCAGCAGATCTCCAGCGGCCGGGTGGCGCCCGAATTGCACGTTCACGATGCGGCAAGCCCTCGATAGGCGCTGCGGGACCCGCGCACCAAGATCACCCGAAGCAACACCACACCGGCTGCGATACCGACACAATCGGCCAGCACGTCGAGTGGATCGCCCGTGCGGTGGCGGTACCAGATGTGCTGAATCGCCTCGCTGACGACGGCGTGCGCGGCGAAGAGACCAACCACCACCGCCGTCGCTGTGGCACCAGGCCATTGCCAGCCCGGCGGATGCCGCAACGCTGCCGCCAGCAAGATCAACATCACAGGGAGGGCAAACCCTGCAGCGTGCTCGAGCTTGTCGGCGAACGGGAACCAGGGCGGCTGCGGCGGGCCAACGACACGGTAAAGCCCCCACAGCTGCAGCCACACCGCGACCACAGCTCCTGCGGCGGCCACATGCCAACCACGCAGCGACAAGGCCTGCGAGCGGTGCGACAAAGCTGAGTACGGCATCTGCTTATAGAGCGACTTCGGTGTCGGTCGGTAATTCGGTTGGCCCCCCGGCTGCTCGGCGCACTGCCGTCGCCACCGCGTGGTGCACGTCAGCGTGAAACACGCTCGGCACGATGTAGGCGGCGTTCAGCTCGTCGTCGGTAACGACGCCAGCAAGTGCACGGGCAGCAGCCAGCAGCATACTCGAGGTGACGTGGGCGCAGCGGGCGTCGAGCAGCCCACGGAAGACTCCAGGAAAAGCCAGCACATTGTTGATCTGGTTCGGGAAATCCGAACGACCCGTGGCGACAACCGCCGCGTACCGAGACGCCTCGGAGGGATCCACCTCGGGGACGGGATTGGCCAGAGCGAAGACGATCGAACGATCTGCCATCGACGCCACGTCGGAACCAGACAGCACCCCAGGCACCGAGAGGCCGATGAAGATGTCGGCACCGGCCACGGCCTCCTTGATGGAACCGGCGAAGCCGAGCTGGTTGGTATTTTCGGCGAGCCACTCCAGCTCACCAACCAGATCGCCGCGAGCGCGGTGCACCACCCCTGCGATGTCGCCTACCACGACATCTCGCGCCCCAGCCGCAAGCAGCAGCTTGATGACCGCTGTACCTGCAGCACCGGCGCCGGACATCACAATCTTTACGTCAGAAATCTGCTTGTCGACTACCCGCAAGGCGTTGTACAGCGCACCCACCACCACGATCGCGGTGCCGTGTTGATCATCATGAAAGACCGGGATTTCCAGTTGCTGACGCAGCCGGCGCTCCACCTCGAAACAGCGTGGTGCCGAAATGTCCTCCAGATTGATCCCGGCGAAACCGGGCGCGATAGCGTGCACCACTTTGACAATCTCGTCGACGTCTTGGGTATCCAGGCACAGCGGCCAGGCATCGATGTCGCCGAAGCGTTTGAACAGCGCGGCTTTTCCCTCCATCACCGGTAGTGCAGCCTCCGGGCCAAGATTGCCCAACCCAAGTACTGCGGACCCGTCGGTGACCACCGCAATGCTGTTCCGCTTGATGGTCAGCCGCCTGGCGTCATCGGAGTTCTTGGCAATAGCCAAAGACACTCGTGCCACACCCGGGGTATAGATCATCGACAGATCGTCCCTGTTGCGAATTGGGTGCTTTGAGTTCATCTCGATCTTGCCGCCGAGATGCATCAGGAAAGTGCGATCGCTGATTTTGCCGATCACGACCCCAGTCACACTGCGCATTGCCTCGACAAGCCGCTCGGCATGATCGGTGTCGCGTGCTGCACACGTCACGTCGATCCGCAGCCGCTCATGTCCAGACGCCGTCACATCAAGAGCGGTCACCGCCCCGCCAGCTTGCTCAACAGCCGTCGTCAACTGGCTGACCGAAGCTCCCCCCGCCGGAACCTCCAACCGCACGGTGATCGAGTACGAGACGGACGGAACGGCTGTCACGGAGCCGATCATCTCACGGCTGAGGTGGCCTTCGACGACTCGGCAGCGGGGCTGGGTGCGGCGGCCGCACTGGCGACGCTGGCTGCCCACTGACCGATATCGCCTCTGCTGACCGCGACTGCCAGGAGGTCCGGAAAGAGATCCGGAGTACAGGCAAAGGCTGGCACGCCAAGCGCAGCCAAGGCTGCGGCGTGCTCATGGTCGTACGCCGGAGCACCTGAATCCGACAATGCAAGCAAGACCACCACCGTGACCCCGGCACGCAGCAAATCGGCTACCCGGCGCAGCATCTCCTCGGCAATGCCGCCCTCGTAGAGGTCCGAGATCAGCACCAGGATCGACTCTGTTGGGCGGGTGATCAGCTGCTGGCAGTACGCCAGCGCCCGGTTGATGTCGGTGCCTCCGCCGAGTTGGCAACCGAAGAGTACATCGACGGGATCGGACAGCTTGTCCGTGAGGTCGGCGATCTCAGTGTTAAAGGCAATCACCGAGGTGTTCACCGATCGGACCGATGCCAGGGTCGCTCCGAAGACAGCGGCATAGACCACGGATTCCGCCATGGATCCGGACTGGTCGATTGCGACCACCACCTCCTTCACGATGGCGTTCGCGCCCCGGCCGTAGCCCACCAGTCGCTCAGGGACGATGGTGCGCTGCTCGGGGAGGTAATGATCGAGGTTGCGGCGAATTGTGGAGTTCCAGTCGATGTCTCGCGGCCGTGGGCGACGGGTCCGGCTGGCACGGCTGACCGCGCCAGTGACGGCCGCCCGGGTCTTGTTGGCGATGCGCCGCTCGATCTCGGCGACAACCTGGCCCACGACCACCCGAGCCGTGCGCTTGGTTGAGTCAGGCATCACATTGCTGAGACTGATCAGAGAACTGACCAGATGGACATCGGGCTGTATGGAATCGAGCAGCTCGGGCTCCAGCAGCATCGAGGTGAGATGCAACCGCTCGATGGCATCTCGCTGCATCACCTGGACCACACTGGTCGGGAAATAGGTCCGGATGTCGCCGAGCCAGCGCGCTACCCGCGGAGCTGACGAGCCGAGCCCTCCGGAGCGCCGCGGTGAAGCAATGCCCTCCTCCTCGGCCGCGTCATAGAGCGCGCCGAGCGCGGCATCCATCTTCTGCTCCTGCCGGCTCAGTGAAGTATTCAGCTCGTCCGCAGACGCCTCTCCGAGCAGTAGCCGCCAGCGCAAGAGCCTGGTTTGACGCTCAGTCCCTCCGCCGGCCTCAGTCATGATGCCTGCCAAGAATGAGATCGACGGTCGCGAGTGCAGGGGCCGCCAGCTCCAGGTCAACCTCTTCCGGGCGCTGTCGATCGAGATTGTCGGCACCAACTGCAATCCGTGCTGCGATCGTTTGACGTTCGGCGGCAGCGAAGGTGCCGAATGTCCGTCGTAGCAGCGGCAGCAAGTCGACGAATTGGGCCTCGTCGAGCTGGCACACCCAATCGTCCAAGAGGCTACGCAACTCGGCATCATGAATCAGCAGCAACGCGCCATCGGCGAAGAAGCCGTCGACCCACCCCGCCTTGTCCGCAGCGGGCACTCCAGCAGACAGGGCACGCTGCAGCCGTACCGGAACGTCGCTGAGCTGTTCCGCATCCAATAGCAGTCGCACGATTCGACCCAGCAGGAGGCCATGCACATCAGTACGGTCGATCATGGTGCCGAGCGTTTCCAGCCAACGGGCGCGCAGCTCGGGCTGTCTGGCGGGTACCGAATCTTCGGTGTCAGTGACCGACTCGTTGAGGAGCCCGATGGCGGTGCTGACGTTGTCGATCCGGCGCCGCATGGTGGCGGCGTTGGTTCCGTCCAGACTCGCGACCGCTTGACGGAGCCCGGCGCAGATCCGGACCACCATGGCCTCACTTACCTTGCGCAGTGCCCGCGTGTCGGTCTGTCGTACGTCGCCGTACCGCTGGGCTCGCGCCAGCGCCGGCAGCGCGTCCATCAGGTGCACAACGTCTGCGTCCAGGGCCGCTCTGTCAGCAAGCGTCGCGAGCAGCCGGTTCAGCGCCTGGGGTAGATCGGCAAGCAGGCAACGTTCGACGGCTTGGGTGAGCTCGACCAAAGAACCTTCGTCGTTGATCCTTTCCACCCGCGCCGTTGCTGCCGACTCCACCGTCGTGCCCCACACTGATGCCTCGACGATTGCAACGGAGTACTCGGGCTCCCATCGAGACTCCCACGTCTCCCGGAACGTGCCCTGACTCTGCACCGAACTTTCAGCCGGCACGATCCATCTCAGGCCGAGCAACTGCAACCGATGGAACAGCTGGGACCGGGCCTGATCGATCGGCCTTCGCAAGTCAAGATCATGGAACCGGAGTTGGGCCTCCCGCCGGACCCGTAGGGTGCGGCAGGTGCGGGCCAGGTCGGCCTCCAGCGGGACTGTCGGCACGGCCTGGTTGACCGAACCAAGCGCCTGGCCGACCACGAGGTGATCCGTGACGTAGCGGACCCCTAGCTCGTCACCGTCACACAGCACTGCCCGAGTCGCCTCAGTGACCTCCGCCAGACCGGCCAGCGGTCTGCCCCGCAAGCTGGCCAAGGTTTCGGCGAGCCGGACAGCCTCGATGACGTGGGCGCTGGACACCGGAAGGTCGCGGACCCGCAAGGCCTGGGCGACTTTGGCCAGCCAGCGCACGATCGGCCGATCTGGGGTGATCCAGAGGTGGTGGTACCAACCGGGCGAGGCGACACCAGCCCCGTAACCGGTTGCCGAGGCAAGCCGCTGGTGGGTCCAAGGCACCCAGGTCAAGGTGATCTTGCGTCGAGGTGCGCCACGCAGCGTACGGACGTCGGCGGCCGCGGGCGGCAGCGGCCAACGCAGCACAGGTGCGTGCCAGGCACCGCATACCACGGCCACGCGTTCCCGCCCTCGCTTGAGAGCTTCCCGGATCTTCTGCCGCATGTACGCCTCACGCCGGGCCTCCCGCGCCGCGTCGCGGCCTTGGTCCATAATCATCCGCAGCTCCGCCATTGCATCGGTGATCAAGGGGAATGGCGAGGAGGAGTCCAACCGTGACTCGACAAGGTCATCCCACCACCGCTCAGGATCGTCGTAGCCGGCCGCTGCGGCCAGCAAAGCCAGCGGATCCTGCTGCTCGACTGGAGGCCCGGAGAGGGTCTCGGACGGCACATCGTCTGATTCTCCAAGATCATCATCTGGTGGCTGGCGACGCGGCCAGCGGGCGAGCATCGCGCCTGCCGGAAGGTCGCAGAAGCCCACGTCGATGCCACGCTGAAGCGCGTAGGTCATGGCCTGCCACTCAGGGGAGAAGACCGCGTATGGCCAGAACGCGGCAGTTTGCGGATGATCGGGCGCGTAACCGAGCAGGGCGAGTGGCGGCGTCATTCCATCGGCCAGAACCCAGCGAAGCAAGGGATCCGCATCCGCAGGACCCTCGATGAGCACAGCGTCCGGCTGGTAATCGGTTAGCGCCGCAACCAGTGAGCGGGCCGACCCCGGCCCGTGATGGCGAATGCCGAACACCTCCACCGGATGCCGTTCGCCGGCACCATTCTCGGACCGGTGATCGACAGCCTGATCATCAACCGCAGGAGGGTGCAGCGTAGAAGTCACGAGACATCGCGGCAGGCCGTATAGAACTCCGACCAGCCCTCCCGGTCGCGCGCGACCACTTCCAGGTATTCGCTCCACGCCACCCGATCGGCGACGGGGTCTTTGATCACCGCCCCAATGATGCCGGCTGCGACATCAGCCGGCCTTAGCTGACCATCGCCGAAGTGGGCGGACAACGCAATCCCACTCGTGATCACTGAGATCGCCTCTGCCGCTGAGAGCGAACCAGACGGCGACTTGAGCTTGGTGCGTCCGTCTACGGTGACGCCCGTTCGCAGCTCCCGGAAGACAGTGACCACCCGACGGATCTCATCGACTGCCGCCGGAACCTGTGGCAGCTCCAGCGAGGAGGAAAGATCCGCTACTCGGGTCGTGACGATGTTCACCTCGTCATCTTCACTGTCGGGCAGCGGCATGACGACGGTGTTGAAGCGTCGACGAAGCGCCGAGGACAGCTCGTTGATCCCCTTGTCGCGGTCGTTGGCGGTCGCGATCACATTGAATCCCCGAAGGGCTTGGGTTTCTCGGCCCAGTTCCGGGATCGGCAGGGTCTTCTCGGACAAGACCATGATCAGGGCGTCTTGCACCTCGGCAGGGATCCGGGTCAGCTCCTCGATCCGGGCGATCGAGCCACGCTCCATCGCCACCATCACCGGCGACGGCACCAGAGCCTGCGGACTCGGCCCTTCGGCGATCAGCCGGGCGTAGTTCCAGCCGTACCTGATGGACTCCTCCGCTGTACCGGAAGTGCCCTGAATCATCAAGGTGGAGTCATCGGATATCGCGGCGGCCAGGTGCTCCGACACCCAAGACTTGGCCGTACCTGGCACGCCGAGCAACAGCAGCGCGCGATCGGTTGCCAGAGTTGCCACAGCCACTTCGATCAGCCGCCGAGAGCCGACGTACTTGGGCGAGATCATTGTTCCATCGGCCACGGCGCCACCCATCAGGTACGTCACCACCGCCCAGGGTGACAACCGCCAATGCGGTGGTCGCGGCCTGTCGTCCGCGGCCTGCAACGCGGCCAGCTCCGCCTGATACGCCTGCTCCGCATGCGGCCGGAGCGGCTGGCTTGCCGCCTCGAACTGATGGCTCACTGCATCTCCTTGTCGTCGCTGTTCGCGATCGTGGGACATCACCACGGCGGTATCTCCAGACGTTCGACCATGATCGGCTCACCGGAGAAAGCGCTGCGCATCTCGATACGGAGCCAAACCGTACGCTCCAAGACGAGAAGCGCCTCCCGTACCAACCGCAGGCCGGCCGGCGTCAACAACTCCTGATGCTCCGCGATCTGCGGTACTGCTGACCGCAGCAGTTCGTATTGCCGTAGCGGCAGTCGGGCTCCGACTGCTGCGGCGTAACGCGCGACACGCTGTCGGAGCTGGCCGCTGCCAATGATTGCAACAACCGTCCGAGTGAGCTGGTCCGACCACGGCGTGGCAGCGTCCATGATCAGGTCTGGATTGGCGCGTACGGCATCCTCGGTCAGGGCGACGGCTACGACATTCTGCTCCGGAGAGGCGTCCTGTGAGAGTGACCGCAGGCTTTTGGCAAGCCGCGCCCACTGCGGATTCTGCTCGACGAACCAGACGCCGCGGTCGCCGACTGCCTTGACGAGCGCTGTGCGGTCGAGGTCAGGTCTGCGGGCCGCCAGCATCGCCAAAGCCGTCCAATAGGCCGCGGACACCCGCTGGTTATAGCGGACAGCCGCGACCAGCCAGAGGTTGAGCAAATCGATCTGCGGCGGATACAACAGGTCGGCCAGGATCTCGTGCGCCGCAGGGCCCGCTACCGGCACCCGGCTCGGCGGCGCAACCGCCCCTGCCGGGCAGGATGGGAGGAGCCCGCCAGCTCGCCCCACAGCGCGATGCCGGGCGGCGAGCGTCAGGACGGCGTGTGCGGGATCGACGGTCTGATCGAGCTCCGCGCCCCAGCTCGCCGGCAAGCTCTCCGGTACTGGCCGCCGGTCAGTGCCGATCAGCCCTGTCGTTACGACGTCCTCCCACACGGGCATGGCTCAGGCCGCCCGCGCGACGACAGCGGTACTAAACGGTTCAGTCGCGTCGGTCCCGAGTACGCTCAGCGGTCGGAAGCCGCGGTGCGTCCACTCTCCAAAGACCTCGATCGGGTCGCCACCGGAACGAGCGAGCAAGGGCCAAGGCTCTTCGGGGAGATCGATGATCTCGCAGCACTCCCCCGCGGGCGCTCGCATGCGCCAAACTCCAGTGCCCGGGACGGGAACTGCATTGATCACCGCCGGCATCCGAGCAGCCCACGGATCGGCGGCGACCAGTTGTGCAAACCGAGCGCGTACGTCGGCGAACGATTCAGCGGGCGGCATCGTCCGCCCGGCCGTCGCGCTCGTCTGCTCGCCCACCAATGCACGGAACTGTCCTGAACCTGAATAGAAATGCAACCGAGCGTGCAGCACGTAGCCGGCCAGCACGGTGTCATCGAGTGGGCCGCCCGGCGGCGCGAAGCTCATGATCACCGCCCAGCGACCCGAGGCCGCGCCATAGAGCCAGACCCGCCGGGTATCCAGGCGGTACTCGGCGGTATCCACCATGCCGACCGCGAACCAGTGATCAACAATGCCCGGCAAGGCGAGCACCTCGGACTTGCTGACCGAGTAGCCAATCCGGGCACGAACCGTGGCGGCAAGATCGGCAGGCAGCTCGTCAAGCCGACGATGCGCCTGGACGAGCAGATGCAGAGCGCCCAGTTGTTCGAGCACACGGCTTGGCCAGCCGACACTGGCGAACTCAGCTGGCATGGCTCGCAACATCCCGGCGATTCCTGGGGCCTGCGCATCGACCATGCGTGCAGCCATGGTGTCGAAGTGGGCATAGCCCGCTCGTTCGAGACCAGCAATGCCGCCACGTATCTGATCGCAGAGCCACTGGTCGAGCTCATCGAGCCCGACCGCTACCCGCTCAGCACGCGCCGCCGCCCGCTTGGCCGCTGCTGCCGGATCAGCCAACTCACCGGGCTGACGCGAAGTAGTGGCCGCCTCCGGCCGCGCCTTCCGTAAGGCTTGCTCGGCCAACCAACCCGCAGCAAAAGGCGGCGCCTCTCCGGCGGGCACAAGACCATCACTCCATTGCAGGAGCAGCGCGAGCGCGTGCTTGCACGGGACCTTACGGCTCGGGCAGCTGCAGATGTACGCCGGAGGTGAGCCGAGATCGACAACTGTCTGGTAGAGCCGACCTCGTTCGCCGGAGCAGGATCCCCACAGACCCCTGGAATCGGTACCGAGGTCGAGCCACGTGCGCGTCCCGGCGAACGCTGTGGCTGCCACGATCGAGGCTCGGTCAGGGGCCAAGGAGAGCACCCGTTGCCGCGGCCAGATGTCCATGCCGAACACAGTAGTTGTCGTCGATGACAGGGCTCTGTGCTCGCCCTCAGCTCATGTTGTGGTGCAGGTAGGCAGGTTGCCGGAATCCCAGCACAGCCTCGATCATGCGAGCCGCTGCCACCGAGGCGGCGATGTCGTGCATCCGCAAGATCCTGGCGCCGTTGAGTACGCAGATTGTCGCGGCGGCAATTGAGGGAGGCGTTCGGTCTGACATTGGCAAGCCTGTGGCCTCACCGATGAAGTCCTTGTTGGAAACGGCTGCAAGCATGGGCAATCCGAGGTCGGCAACCTCGGCCAGCCGCCGCGTCAGTTCAAGGGTGTGCAGGGCGTTCTTGTTGAGATCGTGGCCCGGGTCGATCACGATTCGGCTTTCCGGGACTCCGTGATCAACGGCCAGCTGCACGCGGTCGGCGAGGAAAGCCTTGATCTCAGTCACGACGTCGCTGTACTGCGGCCGATGGTGATGCTGGCGCGGCAGCGCCAGGCTGTGCGTGATTACCAGCGTCGTCCCTCGCGCAGCCACCACGTCAGCCAGCTCTGGATCCTGCAACCCCGTGGTGTCGTTGATCACCGCAGCACCCGCGGCGATACAGCCAGCGGCCACCTCGGCACGGAATGTGTCAATGGAGACGACAATGTCACCAGTCGCTGCCACCCGCTCGACAACGGGCAGCACACGGTCGATTTCCTCGGCCACCGTGACCTCCGGTGTGTCAGGTGAGAATGGCACGCCGCCGATGTCGACCCAATCCGCGCCGTCCTCGTCGGCCGCCAACGCGGCTGCCACTGCCCGATCCAGTGCGTAGGTGCGTCCATGATCAAAGAAGGAATCTGGCGTACGATTCACGATTCCCATCACGACGATCTCATGATCAAAGTCAAAAGTGCGTCGGCCGATCGTACGGACCGGGTCTCGTAACGGTGGCAGGTAGATCACGGGCCAAGTCTCAACCCGCTCATCAGCAGGAGCAATCTCATCAGACCTGAGGTGAGCGAGATCCGAATTTCCGGCTTGGCCGCGGTGCATCAGGGTACTTCGTTGCACTTGTCCGCCTCTTCAAGGAGGCGGACCCAGAGCTGAAGAATCCACAGACCAGACGCTGAGAACAGGCATTTGCCATCTTCGAGCTGCTCTAGAAGGTCAGTTGGTGGAGGTGGCGGGAATCGAACCCGCGTCCTCGAGTGACGAACCAGGTCTTCTCCGGGCGCAGTTGGCTAGGCGTTTTCTCGGCTCCTGCACTCGCGCCAACACGTTGCAGACAAGCCCAGTCTCAGTTCATGTCCCCGCTAAGCCCTCAGACGATTCTCAGCAGGTAAAGCCTCCTCGATGAGGCCAGGGGCCGGGACGGAGGCGCTCCCGGTCTGACCCTTCGATCACTGTTTAGGCAGCGAGAGCGAAGTCAGTGCGTTCAACTTTGGCACTTATTGGTTCCCAAGGGACATTTACGAGTTGACCTTGGATTCTCGGCCCGCTTCTCCTGGGACTATCGACCCAAGTCGAAACCGATCACCCCCTATTGAGTTGT
>JBKPTR010000263.1:0-6462 GCA_046735615.1 Actinomycetota bacterium | reverse complement strand
GGGTCGCGACCAGCCGCGCGCGTGACCCGTTCCGGTCCGTGACCCGGGTCTCAGCGCGCTCGTAGCGGCCGGCGCCGATCTGTTGGGTGGCTTCGGTCTCGATCAATTCCTGCATGACCAGCCGGACGGACTCGCGGATCAAATCCACGCCCTCCCCGGCACGGAAGGCCTCGAGCAGCTCAGATACGACAGACTGGGATAACGCCATCGGTGGGAACCTCCTGGTGAGTACTTGGCGGTACACACCGAGAATCCCGCCGATGGCCCCACCAGTCAGGCAGGCTCACCGACTATCGAAAATCCACCACTCACAGGGACTCTCACTTTCGAACCCGGTTCTCCCCATACACAAGACCAGGCCGTAGCGCTGATCGCCGCCTACTACAAAGCCAGTTACAGCAGGCTTCTTGGCCTCGTCCGGAAAGGATTTCGATCCCTGGATCCCGAAGAGATGGTGCAGGCGCTCTTCGTCAAAATCCTGGACCAGGTTGACTCGATCAGCGCAGACGATCCCGGAGCCCTGGGATCACTCGTGGAGAGGTGGACAACGCCCGGCTACACCCCACGCTCCCTGATCAACCTCTGCCTTGACGCAGTCAGCTCCGGACCAAGCCGCCGGGAAGACGCCACCGATCCCCAGGAGGGTGCCGAAGTGGCCGGCGGCGATGACCTCCGCGTAGATCCCGCCAACATCGACCGGCTCGGCAACCTCCTCGAGTACGAACCTCCGGGCCTGTACCCACAGAGCCCGGACCAAGTCGCCGCCTACCTCGACACATTGCGGTCCCGACTAGCAGTTAACGCGATACTTCAGGCACTGCTCGACCGTGGCCGACGCGGCGGCGGCCACCGCACTCACATCACTGAACGACAACTCGATATTTTCGCCGCCCTTTACAACTCCAACCGACCCACGACTGAGGATTCCACCGAGCTCACCGACGATGAACTACACAAGTTGACCCTAGGGGTCGACAAACGAGCCCGCGCGCGATGGCGCGATATGGGAGGATACAGCGATCCCGAGGCGGGCAACCAAGCCGCCGCCGCCACTGAACTCGGCATCAGTAGGCAGGCAGTCTCGCAATCCCTCAAGTCCGTCGCAGCCGCACTCACCCTCACCCGCTACATCGCGGGCGTGCTCGCACCGGCCGGCACCTTGCTCAAACCATCAGTCATCTATGCCCACCTCGACCATTTTGACCAACTCCCCGAGCGACTGGACGGCGCCAAGCACCACTCCTTACTCACCGCGGCTGCACAAGCGGTACGCACCACACCCGACAGAGGCACCCGAGTCCAGCCCGCTCTCCTCGTCAACCAGGATCAGATTGCCTGTGACGAGCAGGTCGAGGCAGTCCACGCGGCCGAAACGTACCTGGCCCGGCTGACGGGCACTTCACATCCAAACTGCGTCAACGCCTGCAAATGCCACACGGAGCAACTTAACCGCGCAATCGAGATTTGAGGCCGGAACCGAACGGAGACAAACCACCATGACACCCCAACAGCCGCCCCATAGCACCGACGACCCTGACCTCCTCGCACTCGCCGCCGCCATCGCCGCCGATCACAGACCCGGGCTACACCCCATCGACCTGCTTGTCGCTGCCCGCTACGGCTTCACCAATGACCAGGCGCACGCCATCATCGACGCCCCGCATCTGCTTAGCCGGCTCACCCGCTACTGGCACAGCAATCCCCCGACTGGGGCGATCATTCAAATCGCTCAGTCGGGTGACGCCATCGGTAAGGCTCACCTCAAACTGCTGGAACGAACGGGTCACACCCTCCAGGTCCGTAGCCGCTCTCAGCACGCTCTTGCCGCGAGCACGGCCCGTATGCCTGAGATCCTTACCGACGACCAATCAGGCGAGGAGGGTACTGTCGTCGTCAGGCGTATCTTCCATGATCAGGGGGTCATGGACTTTGCCATTGAATCCGCCTATATCGAAGCCGACGACACCTTCCCCGTCGTCGCACTACTCTTCCTCGGAGAAGACGAACCGCCGGTCACCCGGCTGTTGTTCTTACTCATACCCGCCGGGCCAGAGGTGCCCGCGGTCAGTCATGCGGAGAGTCGGTTACTCATTGACCCCCCACTGACTTCGGACAAGCTCCTCCTCTACCGCACTCCGATCGAGGCATCCGAATTAACCGGCACGACTCTCGCAGCCGTCAGCTACAGTGTCGCTGCCGCGAAACTTCCCTGGAAAGACGCCTGGCGCCGCGCCGCCCTTGCCACACCCGATGGGCATCCCCTGCGCGACGCCGTTATTAGCGGACTGTCCGCCCAAGCATGAACCATCCCATGGACGATTCGTCTACCGAAAGCGCAATCTGGCTGGATCTCGTTGGGGCGAACCAGGGCTGGCTGAAGCGGTGCCGGGCTGCCGCTTCAGGTAACCCCACCGCCATTGCGGAATTGACCGACGACAGTAGCCCCGCGGCACGTGCCCTGCAAGCCGGTGACACTCGGATCGCGCCGGCGCCAACTGGCGACCCACTGGCCCCACTGGTCAGCTACAACTGGCAGGTCGCCGCTACCCTTCGCTCGCTCACCCTTGCCGTGGCTGGACAGCTCGGCGCCCGGGAGGGGGTCGACCCGGTCTTCCGCCTTGCCCATCAAGCCAATCTGGCCTCCGGTCCTGAGATCCCACCAACGTCAGGCCCAGCCGCCAGCACAGACGAAGACGCGGACCCAGCCGGGATCGGCGGCGCCATCACCGGGGTTATGCAGGAAATCCGCAGCCGCCGTCACGACCAGGCCCGGCCGTTCGTTGAGCTCCTTGCCCTCAACCTGAGTGGGAACTTTCCTGCCACTGTGGACACCGTCACCGTGCCCGTCGTATTCGCGGGTGACATACGGGACGCGTTAGGACCTGGGGCCAGCGGAGTCGGATCCAATGGAAAGCTGGTCCTCGAACTGCTGTCCAGCGGACCTGCGGGCCTCCATCCCAATCCGCGCAATATGTGCTTTCTCCGCGCCGATGCTGCGTTCGCGGCCAGCATCCGCCAAGCATGGGCCTGTGCAGTACCGCGCCTTAAGGCAGCGTGCATCACCTGGACGCTCCGCCTCGGCACCGACGCGGCCCAACCCGTTACCAGCATCGGCGGCGGATCGCTCGGCGCCGCAGTCGCCGTCGCTCTCAACGAACTCACCACACACACATGGATCCGGCGCAGCCTCCAACCGCGCAACCTCGACCCCCGCTGTGCGATTACCGCCGCCGTCGCCGACCAGACTGGAGCGCTCACCGGAGTCAGCGGACTCGATCGGAAAGCGGCAGCCGCCGCCCACGCCAGACTTCGTCTAATCGTCGCCAACCACGACCTCAACACTGCCCAACAGACCCCGCACGGCAACGAGATCCAGATACGTGGCGCCGCTACCATCCATGACGCGGCCAAACTGGCCCGCGGCCACCTCAACCACCGCTTCCGCTACACCATCGGCACCATCGGAGTATTCGCCCTAATCTTCGGAATTGTCGCCACTGTGATAGGCGTCGCAACGTCACGCCGCGCAGCAGGCGGCGGCAGAGAGGGTCATTGAGTCCGAACAACTCGCCGACCGATCCGCCGACCTGCTCAGGACCAACCCACAGCTCGCCGCGCTCACCGCGCTCGCCGGGTACCAAACCAGCCCCACTCCGCAAACCACCACTGCCATGGCTACTGCCATCAGCTATAACCCAAACAATGCTCAAGTGATAGCAATACCGAAGTCACATTCGGCTGCTATCAGTCCGACCGCTGCATGGCTCAGCACCGACGACGGCATCGTTGCTTACTCGCTCACAACCATGCGGCCTCTCAACGAACCCATGCCGACAACCGACGACAATGGCAGGTCTGAATCCGTTGAACTAACCCTGAGCAGAAAAGGCGACCGGCTATCTGTCCTAGGTTCAACAACGATCACCGTCTATAGCATCGACCAGCAAAATCGCCTCACCAAGATCTCATCGGTGCCTCGTCCGGGCGAGCGTCTTAATGGCCTCTTTGTGAACTTCTCGCCCGACGGGCAGCGTCTGCTCGTCACGAACCTGTATGGTCAGTGTTGGTTATGGCATCCCGAAATGAAGCACCAGCCTAGCAAGCTTACGGTCGACTTCAAGCTTCCAAAAGATGGAGACGATGGGATACGCCACATTGTTGACGAGGATGGACACGAAGGCTGGACCGTATTGGTAACTCTTGAAACGGACGATCGAAATGAAGTCCTCCGGCTAAATTTGACTTCGCGTACTCTCGACGTTGTCGGTGAGTCTTCAAACCACGATCCGGCAACCGACGGTGAATTCTGGTATACCGTACCCACAGGATCTGGGACAATATTGTCGAGTAAGCGGACCGGCGGCTTTAGTCGCTTCGATGGAAAAAGATGGGAACAATTCCAGAGCGCCACATCCGATGGCGTAGAAAAGATTGTGGTGTCGAAATCAAATGAGATTGCTATCACGCATGGGCCATATATAAGTCTCTTGGGCCTTTCGGACGATATGTCAGGCGATACGTCCAGATTTGACATTTTCAGGGCGGGGCAGGAGCACTCCTTTAGCGCGGTCACGTACGTTGGGTCGCACGCGTTGGCAGCCATCGATCCCAACGGGCAGATGATTGTCCTTGACACCGCCGCCAATTACAACCGACGGGTTCCGGCGTCAAAATTCGACATTAATCCTGCTGGCGATGCAACCGTCACTGCTGAGGAAGGCAAACAGATCGAGGTGAGTCACCACTCCGGGTACTCACACACAACGCCGATCGGACCGGTTGTTGGCACCTACTCTGCTTCAGTGCCAGGGAAGCAGAATATGCGAGGCGAGCTATTTCAGTCAGACAATGTTGTCATCTCCCAGCAATTCATTGGTGCGGCTGGCGGGATAATCTCGGACGCGCCCCCACCGACTGGCTACCGGTGGGCCAGTGGTGAAGGAGGCTTTGTTGCGTTATGGGAACTCAATAGTAGAAAGCTGATCCTTCGAGATAAATGTCAGGACCCCAATGTGGGAAGTCCTACGCTCATCAATGTCTCACCGAGCGAGGATATGCTGGTTGCGGCTCAAGGCGCGATCATTTGCAGGTGGCAGCTGCCCTCCGGCAACCGGCTGCCAAATATCGATCTCGCCGTCAACCGCGATTACAAAAGTGGGTAAGGACAGACCCCCCAGTAGTAAGCCAGCTCAGTTTGGGGCGCGATTACATTGCTGTCCCAGGCTCAGAGGTTTACACGATCGAGGCCGCGACGGGCCGTCGTCGCGAGGTTCCGGGCGCCTTCTCCAGTGCAGCTATAGCGAGCAACGGCGAGTTCCTCGCTCTCGTGGATGATGACGGAATCTTGACCATTATGTCCGTTTCGCCACCCGTCGAAATCCGAAAGATCGACATACAGGGCCGTGATGCGCAGCTTGCGTGGTCACCCGATTCCTCTCAAGTAGCAATCTGGAAAAATGACGGGACACTTGAAGTGGTGGACTCAGCCAGCGGCCTTCAAACGCTTCCGCCCATTTTCGAATCCGAGGACAACGTACTTGGATACTCATACGGAGCCGAACTCTCGTGGCCATCCTCTCGAATAGTGATATTGAATAGAGGCTTTCGGCTTAAGACAGTCGACCTTTCGCAACATCCCGATTGGAAGAAGCGAATATGCGCTGCCGCTTCCGGTCTTACCGAATCACAATGGCGCGCGAACGTCAGCCCCAGCATCCCATACCGTGACCCATGCGCGTAAAACCTGATAAAGCTACCCTGATAATGCACGTCGCAGATGGGCAATGATGACGTACGTCTCACCATCCACCAGGCGTGAGATCAAAGCCGTTTTGTTCGACACGTTCGGCAGCGTTGTGGACTGGCGCTCAGGGGTCACCCGCGATGTTGCCGCCTTTGCCAAGCGTCATCGGATCGACCTGGACGCCGCAGCGTTCGCCGACGCATGGCGGGCGAAGTACGAGCCGTCGATGGAGCCGGTCCGCAACGGGAGCCGAGAGTTCGTGCCGCTGGATCAGCTGCATCTGGAGAACCTCCACGCGACCCTTCCGGAGTTCGGTTTGGACGCGGCCCACTTCGATGACGGCGACCTCACCGACCTCAGCGCGGCGTGGGAGCGGTTGGACCCATGGGAGGACAGCGTCGCCGGCCTGGCCGAACTCGGCCGACATGTGATAGTCGGACCGCTGTCGAACGCCAACCTTGCGCTGCTACTGCGGATGGCGCTGCGGGCGAAACTGCCCTGGACCGTGATCGTCGGTTCGGATGCGACCCGGGCCTACAAGCCGACCATGGAGGCGTATCGGAACATGGCAAGAATCCTTCGGCTGGATCCGGGCGAGGTCATGCTCGCGGCGGCCCACAATCGCGATCTCACCTTTGCCCAACGGGCGGGACTCGGCACCGCATTCATCCCGCGGCCGACCGAGCTCGGCCAAGGCCAGACGCAGGACCTGACGGCCG
>JBKPTR010000262.1:0-21108 GCA_046735615.1 Actinomycetota bacterium | reverse complement strand
TCGCTCGCTCGCAGACGAAGAGCGTGTCTGCTCGCGCGCTCGTCCAGGACAGCGGCGCGCAATCCTGGTCGCGGCGGATCGCGCTTTGGAATCCGCCTACTTCGTCGTCGCTCGGGGACGAAAGGCGTGTCCCCTCGCTTCTCCTCAGCACGGCGGCGCGCGATCCGGGGTCTGATTGCTCGCTCCGCTCTTGATTGCTCGCTCCGCTCGCTGAGGATTGCGCCGGGAAGCCGCTGCCTTCCTCGCTCGCTCGCAGACGAAGAGCGTGTCTGCTCGCGCGCTCGTCCAGGACAGCGGCGCGCAATCCTGGTCGCGGCGGATCGCGCTTTGGAATCCGCCTACTTCGTCGTCGCTCGGGGACCAAAGGCGTGTCCCCCCGCTTCTCCTCAGCACGGCGGCGCGCGATCCGGGTGCAAGCCTGCCGGCAGTTGCAGGCGGCGTGCCTTCGGCCGGAGCCCTGTCATTCTCCCTAGGCTCGGCTGCATGAGCGGCCTGCTGCGCCCGGTTGGCCCGGAGACAGCACAGACTTACTGGGCTCGGCGTGCACTGGTGTTCGGAGCAATGATGGTGCTCGCTGTCGCAGTGACGTTGATCATTAACGGCACGAGCAGCGGCTCGGCGGTTCGATCGAATCCGTCGCCTCGCTCGGCCGCGTATTCGATGCCTATCTCGGCATCACCAAGCTCGACCGAGACAGCAATCAGTACGCCTGTAGCAGTCGGCCCCTCGGCTTCAGCGACTTCGACGGGTCCAGCGCCGGAGGCCACCAAGCGGAAAGCCTCGACGAAGAAGACCGATGGCCATGGTCTGGTGGACTGCTTAGCGGAGGAACTACGGCCAACCCTCACGGGCAAGCAGCGCTTGGCACGAAAGAAGCGCAACACATTTCAGCTGTCGTTGATCAACGGCTCGGATAAGACCTGCATGGCTCGGGTGACGAAGACGAACTTCGAATTGAAGATCTATTCAGGCAGTGACCGAATCTGGAGTACCGCGGACTGCCCGTCCGTCATCAAGCCGATCAGCCGCAAGCTCGGTTCGGAACATGCGGTTGCCTGGACGCTCACCTGGGATGGCAAGCGCTCCAAGCCGGACTGCAGGTCAGCCGGCGAGCCGCCACGTCCCGGCAAGTACGTCGCAACAGCCCAACTCGAGGGTGCGGAACCCGTCAAGTTGCGGATGATCTTGGGCTCTTAGTTTGGAGCTGCTCGCGATTCCCGACGCTCGCAGCTCTAGGCCATTCGTTCGGTGTAGGCCGACTCAGCGAGCCGAACCAGGCCGTCGCGAATCACCCGGGCGCGACTCTCGCCAACTCCCTCGACGGCCTGCAGGTCAATGGTGCTGGCGCCGAAGAGCGCTTGGAGGTTGCCGAAGTGCTCGATAAGCCGGTCTCCGAGGTAGGACGGCAGGCGGTTGATTTGCGCCATCTGTCGGAAGCCACGGCTCGTGACATGACTTTCCAGGTGCATGTTGTGCGGGAAGCCGGCTGCCCGTGCGACATGAAGCGGATCCAGCAGTTCGTCGGTGTTGAGATGCTGCAGACCTGCGAGACCGACCGCCGATGAGTCGCTCGAGCCATAGTCACGCTCCAGCAGGCAGCGCAGGTCATCGATCCCCGCGCGGAGCTCATGCAGCTGAAGGGTCAGCAGGCGACCATCGCTACCCAGCTCGACGACGTAGGTGTCCAGTTCCTCCTCCAACCGCCGCACCATCTCCAGTCGCTGCGCAACGAGGGCGAAGTCGCGTACCGTTACCTGATCTTGAACCTCCAGTGAGGACAGCCGGGTGGTGACCTCCCAAAGCCGCCCTCGGTACCGCTCCAAGGTCTGAAGTGCCTGATGGGCTCTGGTCAGGATCTGGTCGGAGTGCTCGACGAGATGGCGCCGGTGATTCAGGTACAGGGCAATCGTCGACATTGATGCCGAGATCGAGACGACAGGCAGGCCAGACTGGCGGGACACTCGGTCAGCTGTGCGATGCCGGGTGCCGGTTTCAACGGTGTCGATGCTGGCGTCGGGCATTAGCTGGACGCCTGCGCGGATGATGCGGTCGTTCTCCCAATCGAAGATGATCGCTCCGTCCATCTTCGCGAGCTCACGTAGTGCGGTCGGCGTGTAGACGACATCGAGCGCGAAGCCACCAGTGCACATCTGAGAGATGATCCTGCTTCGGCCGAGCACGACCAAGGCTCCGGTACGTCCCCGCAGGATTCGCTCGAAGCCATCGCGGAGCGGCGTCCCGGGCGCCATCATCGCGAGGTAGTCCAGCAGCCGGCGGTGCTGATCGAGGCCCGACGCCACAGCGGCTCCCCTCCGTCAGCCTCAAAGGTTGAAACGGGGGCGGGCCCTGTCGCGCCGTTGCGACCAGACCCACTCCCTCGGCCGACCGTATCAACTGCTTCGCTCATCCGACGCGCGTGTCACATCAGCGTCACGTGGGCGACCTAGTCGCGGTGCGGGAACGCCAGAGCCGCAAGCGCCTGTGCGACTGTCGTCACTGAGTGCACGACAACTCCCGAATGAACCGCCACCATCTGGTCCCCTGAGTCCCGTCGCTCAGCTGGGATGACGGCCTCGGCCGAGCCGAGCCTCGCTGCCTCGCTGAGCCTGCGATGGGTTCCCGGCACGCGGCGCAGCTCCCCGGCAAGCCCGACCTCGCCCAGTGCGACGACGCCGTGTGGCACCGGCCTGTTATAAGCCGCCGAGGCGATCGCGATTGCAGCCGCCAGGTCTGCTGCCGTATCGCTCACCTTCGCTCCGCCGACCGTCGATACATAGACGTCGCGGTCGTTGAGCCGCAGACCGCAGCGTTGTTCCAACACCGCAAGAACCATGGCGATACGGCCCGATTCGACACCGTTCATGACCCGCCGCGGCTGGGCCGAGGAGTTCGCGACCAGTGCCTGAATTTCGGCAAGCAGTGGCCGGCGACCCTCCATCGTGACCGTCACGGCAGTGCCAGGCACTGGCTCGCAGTGCTGGGAGGTGAAGAGGCCAGAGGGATCTGGCACCTCGACGATTCCGGAGTCGACCATCTCGAAGCAGCCGACCTCATCAGCCGGGCCAAAACGGTTCTTGGTCGCGCGTACCATCCGAAAACCGGAGTGGCGATCACCTTCAAATGCGAGCACAACGTCGACCAGATGCTCCAGCAGGCGGGGACCAGCAATGGCCCCGTCCTTGGTCACGTGCCCGACGATGATCACCGCCATTCCGCGTCGCTTCGCCACCCGCACCAGTGCACTTGTCACTTCCCGGACCTGGGTCACACCACCAGGTGACCCGTCGGCCTCAGCGGTACCGATCGTCTGCACAGAGTCGAGCACCATGAGGGACGGCCGCACCTCTTCGATGTGGCCGAGGACGGTGCCGAGGTCGGTTTCGGCCGCGAGGTAGAGCTGATCAGCGACCGCGTTGGTGCGGCCAGCGCGCAGCCGCACCTGGGCGGCAGACTCCTCACCTGTCACGTAGAGGGTGGTATGCCCATTTCGCGCCCAGCGGGCCGCGACCTCGAGCAACAAGGTGGACTTGCCCACGCCGGGCTCCCCGGCGAGCAACACGACCACTCCTGGCACCAGACCATCGCCAAGCACGCGGTCAAGTTCGGCGACGCCTGTGCGCGCACGACTCGCCAGCGTGGCACTGACCGTGCCGATCGGGACCGCCTTGCTGACCGGCACGGATGCGGAGACCTGGCTCAACTTCGGGCCCGCGGCTTCGACAACACTGCCCCACGTCTGACACTCGCCACAGCGGCCGACCCAGCGACTCGACCGCCAGCCGCATTCGGTACACGTGTGGCTGGGCCTGCTGTTCGTCTTGGGCATGGACGAGAAGCTAGAGCCAAGGTCTGACAGTCATGCGGGCTGAGCTTGTCGAAAAGCGCGCCGTTGGCTTCGACAGACTCAGGGCGCGTGACGACAGGCTAGGGCCACATGACGACAGCTCGGCTACTCTGACGGGCAGCAACGTTCGTCCCTGGGAGCGTCATGACCATCGAGCCTGTGCGCGACGTCCGCCGGAAGACAGCGGACGAAACAGCCTGGTTCGTTGCCGGAGGGTTGCTCATCATCGCTGGCCTGACAACAGCGGTCTCAGCGCTGCGGCAGTGGTCGCTTTGTGAAAGCCCGGCTTCTCAAAGCTGCCTGACGTTGAAACAGACCATGAACATGCTGCCAATCCAGGCCGACACGATTGCGCTGCGGGTGCCGTGGGCAGCTCCATTGGCCGCGTTGGCTCTCACGCTCGCTACTGGCGCGTGGATCGGGTTCCTGCTTTTCAACCCGTTGGCTCGCGGCCTGAAGATCTTTGGTGCCGTGGTTGCCGTCCCGCTGGTGGTGATGTGCATCGGCGGGTGGTTTGGAGTCTGGTCGGTCGAAAGCTGGGTCGCTCGCGGCGGTTCCTGGATTATCGTCGGGACGATTTCAGAGTTTGTGGCCATCGGCTTCCTGGTCTACGCGACCATGAGCCGGAATGCGGTGAACCTCGTCACCACCCAGCGGCTGATTGTGCTGCTCTTCGGGGTGACCGCGTTCGGCACCATGCATCAGTCCGCGGAGTTCATCCTGCTGGGCCTCTTCAACCAGTCGGCCACGGGTGTGCCGCAGTATTTGGGGCTGGGGACGGCGCTGACGCTGATCCTGACCGGAGCGGGTGTCATCGTGATGACGATACGCGCGCGCAAGAATCCTCATGCCGGCGCGGCTTCTGTCGCCGGCTAGCGCTCCTCGCCGGCTGTTGCTCCGGTTAGCGTTGCGGCCACTTCCAGCACGCGGGTGTTGGCTGCCGGCTCGCCGACGGTGATACGGAGACCATCCCAGTCGCTGCCTGAGGCGAACGGCCGTACCGCTACCCCGGCACGGGAAAAAGCCCCTGCGTACTCCTGCGTTAGCGAACCGCCCGGTAGCCAGACGAAATTGCCCTGAGCGTCCGGCACGTCAAAGCCGAGGTCGCGCAAGCCGACGGCCAATCCGTCGCGCGCTTTGACAAGCTCGGCGACACGGTCGAACAGCTGCGGCTCGGCGTCCAGCGAGGCGATCACCGCAGCCTGGGCGGCGACGGACACCCCGAATGGTAGAGACACGGAACGAACAGCAGCGGCAACGCGAGCATCGGCCACGCAGTAACCGACGCGGAATCCGGCGAGCCCATATGCCTTGGAGAACGTTCGCAACACCACGACATTGGGACGTCCGGCCATCGCCTCCAGGCCTCGAAGACCTTCCGGATCCGTGACGAACTCCGCGTACGCCTCGTCGAGCACGATCATGATGTGATCAGGTAGCGAGTCGATGAAGTCGATCACCGGTTGATGTTGGAGCGCAGGACCGGTCGGGTTGTTCGGCGTACACAGCATGATCGCCTTTGTAGCCGGCGTAACCGCTCGCCGCATGGCATCAAGATCATGAACAGCGCCCGAACCCAGCTGCACCGGCACCTGCGTTGCGCCTGTCACCGGTACCGCGATCGGATACGCCTCAAAGCTGCGCCACGCGAAGATCACCTCATCGCCAGCCTCACAGGTGGCCTGAAGCAAGTGATAGAGCACCGCCACCGAGCCGGTCCCAAAGGCGAGCTGTTCGCCGGGCACACCGAGCCGGCTACTTAACGCGCTGGTCATCTCAGCATTCGTGATGTCGGGGTAGCGGTTCATCCTGCCTACCGCAGCCATCGTGGCCTCAATGACACTAGGAAGTGGCGGGAACGGATTTTCGTTACTGGACAGCTTGAACGAGGGCGCCTCAACCAGCTGAGGAGCAGGCTTGCCAGCCGTGTATACCGGCAGACCCCCGATAGCTGACCGCAACCTGATCAAATCCGCACCTCACCGCGCGGTGTGCTGAAGATCGCAGCGGCGAGACCAGTCCGGTCCCGCGGCTGACACCAGCCGATGTCGACATCGACCAAGATCTCTTTGCTTCGTCCACCGAGCCACTCGTCGACACGTTTTGGATCGCCGGCAATCTCGATCTTGAGGAGCTCGACCTCACGGCCGCCGACCGAAGGATGGATGGTGTCATGCGACCACTGGACGAAGAAGGGCAGCTGGGGATCAACCTGAAGATCTTTGACGCCGAGCTGGTGCCAGGTCAGGATCGATCCGTCTGGCAAGTAGCGATGGCCCTCGATCGCCGGGCGTCCCACGCGCTGCTCGATTGGAGAAAGATCATCAACTGCGATCACCCAACCCAGCCAACCACCACCCTGCGCAGATCGTGCCCGAACTGCCTGGCCAAACGGCGCCTTATCGGCGGCAGGGTGATCCAGAACCCCGACTACCTCGAGATAGTGCCCGTCCGTCAGTGGCAAGATCCAGTTGCGGGTGCCGAACCGCGGATGGAATCCGCCGTCGCGAAAGGTCACCCCCAGCTGCGCTCCGAGCCACCGTGCCGTGGCCTCCAGGCCTTCCGGCCCGGCAGCGAAGGACAGGTGATCCAAATGCATGCCCACATTGTTGCCGGGGGCCTTTTGCGCAGAGCAGGCGGCCTCTTCCCGGGGCTCTTGGTGCTTAGGCCTTCGGATCGGCCGGGTGACGCATCGCTTGGCCGCGCCGGGACTCGAACTCCTGACACATCTCGACGAGGACTTCGTACGCGGCCGGGCCCATCAGCGCAACCAGCTCGGCGCGATTCTCCAGGTACACGGGGCGTACGCCATGATGCGCCTCGGTATTGGATGAGCAGTACCAGTCGAGATCGGCTCCACCGGGACCCCAACCGTCACGGCCGTACTCGCCGATAGTGATTTCGGTGTACGTCGTGTCGTCGGTGCGGGTAACGGTACGGAACTGGCGGCGGATCGGCAGCTGCCAGCAGACGTCGGGCTTGGTTTCCAGGAATTCCCGGCCCTGGCTCAGCGCGAGCAGATGCAGCGCGCAGCCTTGACCGGCTGGGAAGCCTGGACGATTGAGAAAGATGCACGCACCGTCGATCACCCTCGTCTTGCGGCCGGGCAACTCACCCTCGGCAAGATGATCAGGACGCTCCTCCTCGGCCCAGCCGCCGACGCGTGCGTCTTTCTTGTATTGCCACTGGCTGGCCTTGAGCTGCTTGACCGCCTTGCCGACTCGCTTCTCGTCCGCGGCGTCGGCAAAATGCGCACCCAGGGTGCAGCAGCCGTCATGCGGCCGGTCGGCATAGATTCCTCGGCAGCCCTGGCCATAGATGCAGGCCCAACGTGAGGTGAGCCAGGTGAGATCACACCGAAATACCTGGCGCTTGTCGGCTGGATCTCCGAACTCCACGAATGCGCGGGGGAAACCGATCAGCACTTCTGGCACGCGCGCCAGTGTATGCCTGGCGCCGGGCCGTGAGCGTCGGTAAGCGCGCGCCACCGTGCTGAGCCAGGCTGGCGCGCCGCTGTCCTGGACGAGCGAGCGAATGCGAGCGAGGAAGGCAACGGCTAACGAGCGCCAGCCCCAGCGAGCGCAGCGAGCAACGTATCAGGAGCGAGCAGACACGCCTTTCGTCTGCGAGTGAGGACGAAGTAGGCGGATTCCACGCGCGATGCGCGAACGGCCCTACAAAACGGGGTCTAGGCTGGGCGCGTGCCAGCAGATCGCTCGTCACCGTCGACGGCGCGGGACGCTGAGCTGGTGCAGAACGCGGAGGGTCGGCTGATCAAGATCCCACCGGCCCGGATTGGGCTCTCCACCTCGTCGGTGTACCCGGAGAGCACCTCGAGCGCGTTCGAACTTGCCCGCCGGCTGGGCTACGACGGCGTGGAGATCATGATCGGCATCGATCCAGTTGCGGCCGACATCGATGCGGTGGAGAAGCTGCGGGACTACCACGGTGTGCCAGTGCTAGCGATCCATTCGCCGTGCTTGTTGATCACCCAGCGCGTCTGGGGGACCGATCCGTGGTCGAAGCTTGAGCGATCAGCCGAGGCAGCGCGCAGGCTCGGCGCGGACGTCGTAGTCGTCCATCCTCCATTCCGCTGGCAGCGTGACTACGCCCGAGGCTTCGTTGAAGGCATCCGGCGGCTGGCGGAGAGCACCGGCATTCTGCTCTCTGTCGAGAACATGTATCCCTGGCGCACACCAGGCGGCGAGCTGAAGGCGTACGTGCCCGGATGGGATCCCACTGAGCTCGACTACGACGATCTGACGCTGGACCTCTCTCACGCCTCGACAGCCAATCAGCAATCGATGGATCTGGTTCGTTCCTGGGGAACGCGACTCCGGCATGTCCATCTCACTGACGGCACAGGATCTGTGAAGGACGAACACTTGGTGCCCGGCCGCGGCGACCAGCAGGCAGGCCGGGTATTGCAGTACCTGGCCGAGCGGAACTTCTCCGGGCACATAGTGCTCGAAGTCAATTCGCGCAAAAGCGGCACTCGAGCCCAGCGCGAGGCTGACCTGGCTGAGTCGCTGGCTTTCGCACGGCTGCACCTCGCCGCGCCGGTTCAGCCTTCGTACGCCGTAGACGCAGCCGGGGTTGCCAGCGCGCTTTAGCGAAGGCATAGCCGACTTACGGGTCGTCGGGAGAATTGCCGGTCGCGCAGAACACCATCCCGACCGGGTCACGGAGCACGATCCAGCCTCGGCCGGGCCCAAGTATCTCGGCACCCAGCTCAGCCAGCCGGGCCGCTTCGGCCTCGACATCGTCGGTCCCCAGGTCAATGTGGGCTCGCACGGCGGTCGCCGGGTCGTCGAGGCCGAGCCGCTGGAAAAGGAGCTGGGCGCTGGAGCCTGTCGGCGGGTACAACTTGCCGGCGAACTCGTCGTGACTGCCTTCGCGCCAGCGCCAGCCGGTCGCCGCTCGCCAAAACGCCACCTCCTGGTCATGTACGGCCGGCGGTGAATCGATGCATATCTGCACGAGACGGCTACGGTGCTCTGCGAAGGCCGGCGCAGGCGGGCGTACGTGATCCTGACGTTCCACCAGGCAGAACGGCAGTCCACCAGGCGATCTCATCGGGCACCACCCTTCGAATTGGCCGGTGACGACCGCTCCCAGCTCAACCAGCCGGTCAGCGGCGCCGCGGTCGGCCACCTCGACATCAAAGTGGATGCGAGGGCCATGGTTCCCAACCTGCTGGTGGATATAGGAGTCGCCTTCGGGTGGGCCGAAACTGCGAAACTCCGTGTGGCCCGGCCACGGCCCGCCAAGCGGCCAGCCCAACGCCGAGGACCAGAAGCTCGCCGATTCCTCGGCCACATTTGGCGCTACGTCGATGAAGACGTGCAGCCACTGGGTTTGCTCAGCCAAGGAGCCTCCAAACATCGACACTGAACTCATGAGTGATGGCACGATGACATCAGAGGGCAACCGTCCACCTGTCCTTGGGCCCGGTCGAGCGCGCCAAAGCGCGATCTATCGAGCCGGAGCGCTGGGACGAGCACCTTCCATTCCCACCGATGCGTCGAGCCTTGAGCGACGCGCAAAGAAGGCCATGTCACCAACCGCGTGGGCCTATGTCTCCGGCGGAGCGGGCGAGGGCCGGACGATGCAGCACAACCGCGAGGCCTTTGGGCGGTGGCGGATCGTGCCGCGCATGTTGCATGGGGTGACGCAGCGCGATCTGACGACATCGGTCGTCGGTACGCAGCTGTCATCGCCGCTATTGCTGGCGCCCATTGGTGCTGCCTCGGTTGTAACGGCGAGCAGCGACGTGATCATCGCTCGAGGCGCTGCGGCAGCCGGTACCGGGTATGTGATCTCGTGCCAGGGGTCTAATCCGATGGAGGAGACCGCTGCGGCGATGGGGCGTTCGCCGTTCTGGTATCAGCTCTACTGGTCCACCGACGAGGCACTGGTCGACTCGATGATCAAGCGGGCTGAACATTGCGGCGCCGGGGCGCTCGTCGTCACGCTCGACACCACCATTCTGGGTTGGCGGCCACACGACCTGAACCTGGGCTCGCTGCCGTTCGCGCAGGGACGCGGCATTGCCCAATACACCTCTGATCCTCGATTCATCGAGATCGTCCAAGATCGAATTGCTGCCGCTGCTGGGCGCGCGAAGACTCGTGTGAGCCTGGGCGCGGTGCGCACTCTGCTCTCAATGTCTCGGGAGTACCCGGGAGCGCTCGGCAAGAACCTGCGATCACCTGAGCCGCGGAGCGCCGTTGAGGCGTTTCTCGACATCTACTCCAACCCTGGACTGTCCTGGGACCACATCGCGACTCTTCGCCAGCGCACCTCGTTGCCGATCTTGCTCAAGGGAATCCTCCATCCCGACGATGCTCACAGGGCTATCGAGCTCGGCGTCGACGGGATCATCGTGTCGAACCACGGCGGGAGACAGATCGACAATGCGGTGGCTTCGCTTGATGCACTGGTAGCCATTCGGGAGGCGGTCGGTGCCCAGCCGGCGATCTTGCTGGACAGCGGCATCCGGTCCGGCACGGATGTGCTCATCGCGCTAGCGCTGGGGGCTAACGCATGCCTGCTCGGTCGGCCCTACCTCTACGGGTTAGCGATTGACGGCGCAGATGGCGTCCGCCAGGTGATCGAGAACATCATTGCGGAGCTCGATCTGACCATGGGCCTGCTCGGCATTCCGAACATCGCCGGTCTCTCAGCGGATCTCCTTGTGTCGGCTCCCTGAAGATCAGCCTGACCGTGGTGAAGCGGCACCATCCACGCGATAGCGCAGGTACGTGACATTGGGGCCATCGATCACCCGGGCCTTGGTGAGCCGCCATCCGTGATCGAAGCTGTCGAACAGGGATGCGCCCGACCTGATCATTAGACCTGGGACGAGCCGGGAAACTCATCGGCCGCCATGCGCCCTGACCTTCGCTCCCAATGCCGCCCCTCAACTTCGCCCCACAACGCGACCCTCGACTTCGCACCACAGTGCGCCCTGAGCCTGTCGAAGGGCCGTCGACCCGTCAGCTCAAGCTGGACAAGAACTCAGCCAGCAGCTTGGCGACCACCTCGGGCTGCTGTGCCTGCCAGCCTGCGCCTGCTCGCGGCACCACACGCAAATTACCCAGCGGCAGCGATTTGGCTAGGGTTGCGCTGGGCCCTCGGTTCGCGACGTCCTGCTCGCCGAGGATGACGAGGGCAGGTACCGGTACCCGGTTGGCAAGTGATCGGAAATCCGCCGGCCGGACCTGGTCGAAGAGCTCCAGGACCTCAGGTGGCCGGCCACCGAGTTGCTGGACAACGGTGGCAGGAAGCAAGCTGAGGACGCCGTAGTAGAGGGAGCGGAGCACGATCCTCTCGAGGCGGGCGTTGGTGCTCAGCATGAGTGCACTGACCCGCTCGCCGCGAGTGGCGGCGATCTCCAGCGCGATCATGCTTCCCCAACCATGGCCGATGAGCACTGCTCGATCGATGCCGGCCGCCGAGAGGGCGCCGAGCACCCTGTGCGCCGGATCCTCCAAGATCACCGGTTTGCTGCGGCTGACCGTGATGTCGGGAGTGAGCACCTGGGCAACATCCGCGACGTTAGCCAACGCCGCCCTTAGGCCGGTCGTCTGGGTAGCGGTGTTGTGCAACCCGGGCAACAACACGACCGTGTGGCCGATGCTCATGAGCCAAGGTTAGAGTCGGGGCAGTTCGCAGAAGGTGCACGTGCAACTCCAGGCATTTGCGAAGGGAGGAAGCGAATGCTGCGTAGTGCCCTGCTTCGAATCTCCCGCAGCGAGAAGATCAAGAAACTGGTGACCACGGCGCCGGTGACCGCCGGTGTGGTCGAACGCTTCATCGCAGGCGAGAGCTCCGACGAAGTGGTGACTGTGACTCGCCGCCTGATCGGTGCCCGCCTGCTGGTCAGCATTGATCATCTCGGGGAGGACACCACCGATCCGACACATGCCGACTCGGTGGTCGTGGCTTATCTCGATCTGCTCACCAAGCTTCGGGAGGCTGGCCTCAGCGCTTCTGCAGAGGTCTCGATCAAGTTGACTTCACTGGGCCAGCATCTCCGAGACGGTCCCCAGCTCGCACTGGAGAATGCAGAGTTGATCTGCAACGCGGCGCGCAGGGCCAATACCGCAGTGACCCTCGACATGGAGGATCACCTGACAACGGACTCGACCTTGGAGATCCTGCATACGCTGCGCAAGGAGTACCCCAACACTGGCGCGGTGCTGCAGGCGTACCTGTACCGAACCGAAGACGACTGCAGGGACCTGGCTGCAGCCGGATCGAGGGTACGGCTCTGCAAAGGGGCGTACGCGGAGCCCGAGAGCGTGGCATTCCAAGATCGCCAGGAGGTCGATAAGTCATACGTACGCTGCATGAAGATCTTGATGGCTGGCGATGGCTTTCCGATGCTGGCTACTCATGATCCGACCTTGATCGACATCGGCCTCAAGCTCGCGAGTGATCATGGGCGGGGCACGGGAGACTTCGAGTTCCAGATGCTCTACGGCGTCCGTCCTACGGAGCAGCAACGACTCGCCAAACTGGGTCACGCGGTACGCGTATATGTCCCTTACGGAACGGACTGGTACGGCTACCTGGTGCGGCGCCTCGCCGAGCGCCCATCAAACCTGCGATTCTTCGCCCGCAGTTTGATCACCAAGAATTGAGTGCGCTCAGAGCCAGTCGACGTGGGGAGCGACCAAGGCGTATCCCACGAAGGCCGCGACGTCGAGCAGGGTGTGGGCCACCACGAGCGGACCGACTCGTTTCCAGCGAAAGTAGATCAGGCCGAAGATCACTCCCATGATCAGGTTGCCGATGAAGCCTCCGATGCCCTGGTAGAGGTGGTACGAGCCACGGACGATCGCGCTAAGAGCAATGATCGCTACGGCATTCCAGGCGAGCTGGCGCAGTCGAGTGAAAAGATATCCGACGACGACGACCTCCTCCAGCAGGGCATTCTGAGCAGCTGACAAGATCAACACTGGGATCGTCCACCAGTTGTCAGCCAGGCCCGAAGCCTGTACCTCGGTGTTGATGCCGACCGCCCGAGCAAGGACGTAAAGACCGAGCCCGGGTACTCCGATGACGAGAGCGATGAGCACTCCGAAACCGAGGTCGAATCGAGGCCGAGTCAAGTCGAATCCGATGGTGCGGCCAGCCGGCGGGTCGCTAAGGCTGAGCAGGTACAGGGCTAGCAGGACAGGCATCAGACCGAAGGCAATGCCGACTAGCTGGTAGGTCAGGTCAAGCCAGGGACGGTCTGGGGTGACCGAAGGATTCAAAGTGGAGGTTTGCTGGGCCAGCGGCACATTGCGGGTCAGCCGCTCGATGATGCGGAGCACCGCATAGACCGCCGACTGGCCAAGTGAAAGACCGAGCACAATCACGACTTCGAGGCCCAGGCGTCTCCGGTCCACTGCGGTCTCAGGCGCTTCCAGCTGTGTCACGACGCCCATCCTGCCTTCTGTACGGCGATCTGGAATCACGCCAAGCTGCACTCGAGTGAGAGCCTCGGTTGATGTGACGCAAGCTCAGGAGAGCGGCTTCAGCCTGAGGACGGGAATTTGACGATGCGCTGCCCAGCGGCGGTACTGGGTGAAGCCGGGGAAGATCTCCTCGCCACGCTGATAGCCGACCTCTCGTTGCGAGCCGCTGAGCTCGCGTGCGACCACCTCTTGGCTCATGCCGTTCCGGGCGATCGTCGCGTTGGGGTTCGCGCGGAGGTTGTAATACCAGGCCGGGTTACGCGGCCGGCCGAAGTTGGACGCGATCAGGATTGTGTCCTCGCCGTCAGGCAGGCCGAGTACTGGCAGCGTGCGGCGCATTCCCGTCTTGGCGCCCGTGGTGGTCAGCATGATGATCTCGACGCCGGCGAGCCACGACGTCGCGGTCGTCCTCCCGCCGCTGAGGCGATAGACAAGCTGATCCAGAGGCTGCTGGATCACACCGTAGATCCTCGCCGTCGGGCGGGTGGCCGCGGTTCGTCGCGCAAGCCGGTGCAGCGGGCGAGCCTGCCAGTAGCTCTGCATTATACGAAATTAACAAACGCAACTCTGAGGCAGGCTCGCCTCCGCGAACCGTCGCTTTTGAGACAAGCGCCTCGCCCTGGACGGCATGATCGTTGAGCAGGCGATCGAGCGTGATGAGGCCGCGCCCGATACCCAGCCGCGCCAGGTCATCGAGTCCGTGCTCGGCCCGATTCACCTGCGGCTGCTACTCACCGGCGAGCCCATTAGCCCCGACTTCCTCCAGGCGATCATCGACGTCGTGGTGGATGGCATTGCGCAGCGCCGCGCTCAAGGACGGCGGATGTCGCCTCGGTGACACCGGGTCAGGTCTGGGAATGAGAAGGGTGGTCAGATGCGAGGACTTAGGCTTGGCGTCATGCGTGTTGGGGTCTTCGGAGCCACCGGTCAGGTGGGCGGCGTGATGCGGAGGCTGCTTGAGCAGCGCCCGTTCCCGATCAACGAGGTACGGTTCTTCGCTTCAGCTCGATCGGCTGGCAAACACCTCCCCTGGGGTGACGATCAGATCATCGTGGAAGACGCCGCGACGGCTGACTTCGCTGACCTCGACCTCGCGCTCTTCTCCATGGGCAAGACAGCCTCGCGGGCCATTGCGCCTGAGGTGGCGGCAGCCGGTGCCATCGTGATCGACAACTCCTCTGCCTGGCGGATGGACCCGGACGTTCCGCTGGTGGTCTCGGAAGTCAACCCTGACGACGCGATTCGCCCACCGAAGGGCATCATCGCGAACCCAAACTGCACCACGATGGCCGCCATGCCGGTACTGGCCCCACTCCATCGCGCCGCCGGTCTGGTTCGCCTGCAAGTTGCGACCTACCAAGCGGTATCAGGATCGGGTGGCGCAGGTGTCGAGGAGCTCGACAGCCAGGCCAAGGCCGTGGTTGATCAGGCGAGTGAGCTCGCCTTTGACGGCCGTGCCGTCGACTTCCCGGCCCCGAGCAAGTACGTCAAAGCCATCGCGTACAACGTCCTTCCCTTGGCAGGTTCACTTGTCGATGACGGCACAGGCGAGACCGACGAGGAGCAGAAGTTGCGCAATGAGTCGCGGAAGATCTTGCACATTCCTGATCTTCGCGTCTCTGGCACTTGCGTACGCGTGCCCGTCTTCACTGGGCATTCGCTCGCCGTCCACGCGGAATTCACAAACGATCTCAGTCCCGAACGGGCGACCGAACTGTTGTCTCGCGCTCCTGGCGTTCAGCTGATGGACGTACCAACACCACTCGATGCGGCCGGCCAAGATCCGTGTCTGGTCGGACGGATTCGGGCTGATCAAGCGGCGCCGGCCGGCAAGGGGTTGATCATGTTCATTTCGAACGACAACCTGCGCAAGGGCGCAGCGCTGAACGCCGTGCAGATTGCTGAGCTGGTGACCACCCAGCTGGTTGTCGGCGGGCGGGCTGGAACCCTGTGACCTCGCCGGATTTGACTTCAAGCGCGCATCCACTGGCCATCTTGGGTGCGGGTGTCATGGGCGAGACCGTGCTTTCAGGTCTGCTGCGGGCCGGCTGGCACGCCGATCAGATCGTGGCCACAGACCGCAGGCTGGAGCGGCAGCACGAGCTGACCGCCCGATACGGGATCAAGATGCTCGAGAACACCGAGGCAGTGGCCGAAGCCGAGACGGTGATCTTGGTCGTCAAGCCGCAGGACATGAGCGACCTGCTCAAGGAGATCGCACAAGCGATCAAGCCAGGCACACTCGTGGTCTCGCTCGCCGCCGGAGTCGATACCACTTTCATCGAGTCACGCTTGCCGGAAGGGGTTGCCGTGGTGCGGGTCATGCCGAATACGCCCGCTCAGGTGGACGAGGGAATGGCCGCGATCTCACCCGGATCGCACAGCACTCAAGATCATCTTGACCGGGTGACGGAGATCTTGTCAGCGACCGGCCGCGTGATCACCGTGCCAGAGCGCTACCAAGATGCTGTGACGGCGATCTCGGGCACCGGCCCCGCATACCTGTTCTTCGTGGTCGAAGCCATGATTGAAGCTGGGGTGCATCTGGGACTGCCGCGCGATACGGCCACAGAGCTGGTGGTGCAAACAATGCTCGGCTCAGCCAAGCTGCTGCGCGAGACCGGCGAGCATCCCACCGTGTTGCGCGAGCGTGTCACTTCGCCAGGCGGTACCACGGCAGCGGCGGTGCGCGAGCTCGAAGATCACAAGGTGCGGGCCGCTTTCCTGCGTGCGATGGAGGCGGCACGCGATCGAAGCCGTGAGCTTGCCGCCGCCGCCGCCCGAGACGACAAGCAGGGCACGGGCAGACGCGGATGACCGGGCTGCTCGTCTTCTCGGACGATCTGACCAAGTACGACTTTGGATCCGATCATCCGATGGCACCGGGCCGGGTCACCAACACCATCTCGCTGGCTCGCCAACTCGGTGTCTTGGACCGGCTTCAGATCGTGCCACCACCCGAAATTGATCTTGCACTCTTGAAGACAGTGCATACGCCGGACTACATCTCTGCTGTGCAGCGAGGCGAGCCCGACCGGCGGTACGGACTCGGGACGAGTGACAATCCGGTCTTTCCGGGGATGCACGAGATCGCCGCGTGGGTCAGCATGGCAAGCGTCGAGGCGGCCCGCAGGGTCTGGGCTGGCGATGCCCAACGCGCCTGCAACATCAGCGGAGGCTTGCATCACGCGATGCCCAGCATGACGAGCGGCTTTTGCGTCTACAACGATGTCGCCATCGCAATTCGCTGGCTGCTGGACAACGGCTGCGAGCGCGTGGGTTACGTCGATGTCGACGTGCACCACGGGGATGGTGTCCAGGCGATCTTCTACGACGAGCCGCGCGTCATGACCATCAGCCTGCACGAGACGCCGGCATATCTGTTCCCAGGAACAGGCTTCCCGAACGAGACGGGTGGGCGGGGGGCCGAGGGTACGGCGGTGAACGTCGCACTTCCCCCTGGCAGCACCGATGCGGATTGGCTTCGGGCCTTCCATGCCATCGTGCCACCGGCCCTTGGGGCGCACCAGCCGACAGTCTTGGTGACCCAGCACGGCTGCGACTCCCACAGACAAGATCCGCTGGCCGATCTCAACCTTTCGGTCGATGGCCAGCGCGCCTCCTATCTTGCGCTGGCAAACCTGGCCGACGAACTGTGCGGCGGACGTTGGATCTGCACCGGGGGTGGCGGCTACTCAATCCGCAACGTGGTTCCCAGGGCCTGGACCCATCTGCTCGGCATTGTCAGCGGCGAATCGATCGATCCCAGCACGCGCGTACCTGAGAGCTGGCGCGCTGAAGTAGGAGAGTCAGCGCCGCTCACCATGTCCGATGGCTCAGATGCCAGCTTCCGGCATTTCGATGCCGGCTTCACGCCGCACAGTCGCGTCGATCAGGCGATCCTGGCAACGCGGCAGGCGGTGTTTCCCGAGTTAGGTCTCGATCCAAATCTGTGAGCAAATAGCTGACCGGCTAAGTTTGCTAATCGGCTCGCCGTCAATCATCTGAGCGGCGTGTCGATGAGATTTCTTACGTAACTGCTGTACCAATAGCATCGTTTTGCCACTATTCTCACTACAGTACCAACGACGCTGGAGGGGAAGCCGGCGCTGACGAGGTGCAGATTGAGAGCAAGATGAACGACGAATCGAAGTCGGCAGAGTCAGCCAGTGGCGTGACTCCGCTCGCCAGCAATCTTCAGGCCGGAAAGTTCCTTACCGTCGCCGAAGTAGCCGCAATTCTCCGACTCTCCAAGATGTCGGTCTATCGGTTGATCCATTCCGGCCAGCTCGAGGCTGTGCAGTTCGGCCGCAGCTTTCGGGTGACGGAGAAGGCACTCAACACTTATCTGGAGCACGCTTACTTCAGCGCCGGCTGACGCTACGGCTGGTGAAACTCAAACCCGAACTGTCGCTGTCCCGGCCACAGCGCATGCTCGGGCAACACATCGACGCCACACGCGCGTGAGCCGATGCCATGTACTGCGTCGTCCAGGAACAGATAGATGCGATCGCTTTGACCGAGCTCGTACGGATGGCGTGCTCGATCGAGCTGTTGTGGCGTGTATGCGGTCAGTGTGAAGCCGGGGCGGTGCTGCTCCCGGTTCGGCCAGGTCGATACGCGTAACCGCTCAGCCGTCCCGTCAGAGATGACCAGCGAGCGCAGTTCGCTGCGGTGTCCGGTCTCCTGGGGGCGGGAGTAGGCGACGTTCAGCTCGTCGATGTCTGCTGCAAAACGGCCGACCCGTGCCGCCTGCCGCGTGTCGGGATAGGACTCGTTCGGACCTGTGCCGAACCAGCTCGCATGCCGCAGCTCGCGCGGCAGGTCGAACCGTACGCCGACTCGCGGCCAGGTGCAGTCCCAGCCGGCCGAGGGCGCGATGCCGACCAGCAGAACAAGTCTGTCCGTCAACCACCAGTGATAGGTGACATCGACGAAGAGGTTGGTTCCGGCCGCCGATACTCGTACCACTGCTAGCAATTGATCATCTTCGTGAAAGATTCGATCTAGTCGATGCACCAGCCGGTCCAGGCCACGCTCCCGCCAGCGCTGTTCGGACGACGGTCCGGGTGTCCCTTCTCCGTGGGTCTCCTCGGGGCTGGCCAGTTCGAATGAGCCGCGGAAGTTGCTGCGGTCGTTGTCGGTTGGTGCCCGCCACAGCTCGAGCCGAGGGCCGTCGACATCCATTCCGTAGAGCTGCAGCAGCCGACCGCTATGAACATCGAACTTGGCCGGGCCTAGCATGATCACGGAGTCCGTCGGCTCCAGCGTTGGCGCCGTCGGCCAGGGTGGCAGTGTGGAGATCGTTTCGGGCTTGGTGAGCTCGAACTGGCCGAAGGCCACCTCATGGCCGCGATCGCCCCATACTGTCGCCTCGGCCAGCTCAGCTCTCAGTGTCAGCCAGCTCTCACCAACACCCGGCCGCATTAGCTCCTCTGGCAATGTGACATCTGACTGTTGACCCGGCGCAATCGCGGGCACCTGGAAGATCTCTTCGGCAACCGGATGCCCGTCCACCTCTCTGACGGCGACAAAGCGAAGGTGGTCAGTGGACAGTGTGTGGTAGCGATTGCGGACCGTGACGAGGCCATCGAAGTCGAAGAGGAGCGGCTGATTTACCCGCGTGAACTCGGCCAAGCTGGGCGTCGGCGTACCGTCCGGCAGCAGCATGCCGTCCATGACGAAGTTGCCGTCGTGAAGTACCTCGCCGAAGTCCCCGCCGTAACCGTAGAACTCGGTGCCGTCTGGCGTACGCGTCAACAGTCCATGATCACGCCACTCCCAGACGAAACCGCCGTGCAGTCGGGGATAGCGCTCAGTCAGCTCGTCGTAGATGGTCATGCCGCCTGGGCCGTTGCCCATCGCATGCACGTACTCGCACATCAGAAAGGGTTTACTGCGGACTCGCTCGGCATCGGCTGAGTCTTGGAGGTAGAAGATGAAACCGCGCTCCGCGCCGATCGCCTCGGTCTCCAGGTAATTCGGGTACATCCGTGAATAGATGTCGGTGTAATCGCAGGTGTGATCACCCTCGTAGTGCACCGGTCGCTCGGGGTCGCGGCTGCGCACCCACTCGGCCATCTGCGCGAGGTTGCGCCCGGTTCCTGCCTCATTGCCGAGGGACCAGATGATCACCGACGGGTGGTTCTTGTCGCGCTCGACGGTACGCGTAATCCGGTCAAGGCAGCTCTCTGCCCAGCGCGGATCGTCGCTCGGATTTCCTTGCCAGGCACAAACTTCAAATCCGTGCGTCTCGTAGTCGCACTCGTCGATCACCCAGAAGCCGAGTTCGTCAGCAAGATCAAGTACGCGCGGATGCGGCGGATAGTGGCTGGTCCGAATCGCGTTGATCCCGGCGCGCCTCATCATGATCAAATCAGCCTTTGCGTACTGCTCGTCCAACATCCGGCCCCGGACCGGGTGGGTCTCATGCCGGTTAACGCCGCGGAAGATCACTTGTCTGGAGTTGACGCTGAGCACGTCACCATCAATCTGAATCCGCCGAAACCCCAGCCGCAGGCTCAGCGTCTCGCCCACGGAACTGACACGCGACTCGTAGAGCCTGGGCACCTCCGCACTCCACGGCTCAACCCGACCCGCAGAGAAGGCACCGATCTCACCGGGATGCCCGAAGCGCTGCTCCACGCCGAGCTCGGGAATCTGAATCACTATGGGGAAAGCCAGCTCGGAGGCGATGATCTCTGGATCAATCGATCCCATGCCGTCCGCCGCGTACTCGGTGCGCAGCCAGACGTCCTCCACTGCTCCGTAGGGACGGCCCAGCACCGTGACATCGCGAAAGATTCCCGGCAGCCACCACTGATCTTGATCCTCCAGATAGCTCATCGACGACCACTGGTGCACCCGGACCAAGATCACGTTCCGGCCTGGTCGGGCCACCCCGGTGATGTCGAACTCCTGCATCAGCCGACTGCCCTTGCCAACCCCGATCTCGATGCCGTTCAACCAGACGCGGTAGACCGACTCCACACCGTCGAAGCGCAACAGGACCCGCTCCGCCGACCAGTCCGGCAGCTCGAAAGTCCGGCGGTGATCAGCAGTTGGGTTCTCGTCGGGGACATGCGGCGGGTCGATCGGGAATGGATACCGGATATTGGTGTAGATCGGCTGGCCGTACCTGCCTTCCTGAGCGTTCGCGGAAGTGCCGGGCAGCACCCAATGCGACGGCACTGGGATTGTGTCCCACGCCGTGTCGTCAAAATCAGGATCGGCGGCAGCATCGTCCAGGCCCTGTGCTACCGGTGACCATCGAAACTTCCAATCACCGTTGAGGCTCAGCATCGGAGCGTCCGTCGCTAGCCAAGCCCGAGGCCGGCTGCGGCGGCCACTTCCAGGAGAGAAGTCGTCGAGATAGCTGGTCACGGAACCAGTCTCGTAGTGAGCCGTTTGGGAGTGCTATGCGGGCTGAGCTTGTCGAAGTCCGCCGGGTGCCCTTCGACAAGCTCAGCGCGCAGAGACAAGCGCAGGGCACATGAGATCTGGTGATCTCGTGTGAGTGCTATGCGGGCTGAGCTTGTCGAAGCCTGCTGCGTGCCCTTCGACAGGTTGAGGGCACAGAGACAAGCTCCGGGCGCATAAAGACCTCTGACTCGCATCTGCTGGTCATGGCCGGGTAGCATTCGGGAGTTGTCCGGCGACAGGCGCCGGCAGTGATCAAGTCCGGGACCGGAGTGACGTCTCGGGAGCGAGAGGTTACACAGTGGGTTCGGTCATCAAGAAGCGTCGCAAGCGGATGGCGAAGAAGAAGCATCGCAAACTGCTCAAGCGCACACG
>JBKPTR010000261.1:0-30512 GCA_046735615.1 Actinomycetota bacterium | reverse complement strand
AGCAATCCCCACACCAGCGCGATGTTGATGTTCCCGATGACCTGGGTGTCCATGAAGTCGCGGGCCCAGTTATTGCAGACGATGTAGAGGATGTACCAGGCCATGAACGCGATCGTCGCCGGGAAGGCGAAGCTGAGATATTTGCGGCGCAGCTCCACGAAGTCGCTCTCCCGAGCGATCCTGTTGTAGACCTCGTGATTATGAGCGGGAAGTCGGTCGGCTTCCCCCCACTCATAGACGGGGGCGCTGTGGTCAGGCATGTGAACCTCCATTGCACGGTCCTGCGGACCAGAACCCTCACTTGTGCAGGGCGCGGTCACGTCGTCACAAAAGTTGCACATACCCAAACTCGGGGAAGTGACTCAACTTGCCCGCCGACGCGCGCCCCGCGTACGGCGGACCGATCCAGCACCGAGAGTCAGGACCGGAGGAACAGGAGTACCGCCAACACCCGCCGTGACTCACTTCCGGTGGCAGGAATGCCCAGCTTTGTGAAGATGGTCGACACGTACTTCTCAGCCGCGCGTTGAGTGATGACCATCGATTCCGCAATGCCGGCGTTGGACGCTCCGGTGGCCATGAGCTCCAACACTTCACGTTCCCTGGGCGTTAAGGAATCAAGCGGGTCCGAGCTGCGGTGCCGCTTCAACATGGTCGAGACAATGGTCGGATCCAGCGCCGAACCCCCGTCGGCAACCCGTCGAAGCGCGGCAATGAACTCCTTGACCTCGCTCACCCGATCCTTCAGCAGATAGCCCACCCCTTCAGCTGAGTCGGCCAGTAGCTGCATCGCCAGTCCGACTTCGACGTATTGGGAGAGAACCAGTACGCCGACATCCGGATACTGCTGCCGGATCGTCAGAGCCGCTCGCATCCCTTCATCGGTGTGGCTCGGGGGTAGCCGGATGTCGACGACGACGGCGTCGGGCGGGTCTTCTGCGATGCGTGCCAGTAACTCATCGGCTGTGCCGCAGCGAGCGGTGACCTCGATGTCTGCGTCGGTCAGCAGCTGCGCGAGACCCTCGCGCAGCAACACGCTGTCCTCCGCGATGGCTACGCGCATGGAATCTCCGCTCGTACGCGGGTGCCCTTGCCAACGGGACTCCAGACTCGCAGGCGGCCGTGGAGTGCCTCAATACGATCGGCGAGTCCGCGCAGTCCTGTCCCGCGTTCACTGTCTGCGCCGCCTATCCCGTTATCGACGATCTCGACGATCAAGGTGTCGTCGGTAATGCCCGCCTCCACAGTGACCTGATCTGCCTGCGCATGCTTTGCGGCGTTCGTGAGACTTTCGGAGACGACGTAGTAGGCGGCGACCTCAAGCTGCTCGGGAAGTCGGGGCAGTCGATCAGTCTGCAGTTGCACCTCGAACGGCGTGGTGGCCGCCACTGATTCCAAAGCGACGGCGAGCCCATGCCCGCTGACGACCGCCGGATGCAGGCCGCGAGCTATGTCGCGCAGCTCGTCAAGCGATTCCGCCACTTCGCTCCGAGCGTGTTTCAGCCTGTCTTGGGTACCGGGATCGTTGTCCGCCTGCTCGGCAAGCAAGCCGAGTTCGAGTGCGAGGGCAACCAGGCGCTGTTGTGCACCGTCGTGGAGATTTCGTTCCAAACGACGACGCTCGTTCTGCTGGGCCTCGACCACCCGGCTACGCGAGTCCTGAAGCTCCCGCAGCCGAGCCCGAAGTTCAGCTTCCAGCCGGCCGTTCTCCAACGCGATGCCGGCCGCGGCACTCACCGCCTCAACCAGCTCGGGCTCGTCGCCGAGCGCGGCGTCGTAGACCAGCGCTGCGATCTGCTCCCCGTTCTGCTTGACGAAGGTGACACGGCGGCCGCTGTCCTGTTCTGGGAGCGTGGTTGAATTGCCGCCCTGATCAGCCCAGCTTCCGTACTGAGGTAGCCAGTAAATCAAGGACAAGGTCGGGTCCCGCAGCGCCTGGGCCAGGAGCTCCCGTAGATCTGGTGCAGGATCAGTCCGCAGCTGTACCAACAGCTGACCGACCCCTGCCTTTGCCAGGCGCGTATCGAGCAGTCCTGCAAGGAAAGCGAGCGGCGCCAACCCGGCCACCGTGAAGGTTGCCAGCCGGATGATCTCGAAGCCGGGAACCTGGAACGTGCCCGCAGTCAACAGCACAGCCAGCATTACGAGTGAGACGCTGAAGCAGTTGATCAAGATCTGAGCAGGTCGCCGACGCTGCCACCGTGGCAGCGATTGCCAGCGCCACCAAAGCAACCCAACGCCAATGACCGCGAGCGCACTGAGGGTGAGAAGCTGCACATTCTGTACCGCTTCGGCCGCAGTTTCCCGCTTGACCACCGTCAGCAGATGGAGATCGTTGAACCCGCCCAGCATCAAGATCACGACCTGGAGCCCCACGGCGGCAACGTATCCGATGATCACCACGACCCGCTCGGGCCGGCCGGCGAGCCGACCTGAGGGGTAGGCAAGGAAAAGGTGCAACCAGACGGCCGCGACCAGAAGGTCGCAAAGCTGCCCCACGGTGTTCAACAGTGGCTGGCTGGTCCATTGCAAGATAGAGAGCTGGGTGACAAAGCCTGCCAAGATCATCAGTGGCCCGAAGAAGCTATCCGGACGCCTCCGCCATGCCACAATTCCAGCGAAGATGTACGGCAGCGTGATCCACCAAACGAGCAGCACGCGGAGAGCCGGTTGGTAGAGCTCGTCGTTGACCGACGCCAGGCCGGCGGTTACGACGCAGGATGCGACAGCCGCTGCTCCCAGGGCCCACAGCAGGGCTGGCCTTGGAGCCGCTTTGTGCCGTTCGGGCAACAGCGGGAGAACTGCAGCCATCCAAACCCTCTCCTCGCCAGTTCACGATAGTGCTGACGTTCGGCCGAATTACAGGACCGCCGCGCGATTCACCAGAAAACCGCCTCCTGGGTCACTGGTGTGCCGTCTGTCGTCGCTGCCCGCCAGGTGGGACCTTTGTGGAGCGCAACCACCACAACATTGCGACGCTCCGCGTCGTACGGATCGCGCTTGGAACCCGCTGTCGTCGTCCTCGCTCGGAGACGAAAAGCGTGGTCTCCTCGCTCGTCCTCCGATCAGCGGCGCGCGATCCGACCCAAGGAGTTGGCATGAAGACCCGCATTGTGCAAGACGAGCCGAACGATCCCGCTTCCGGAGAGGCGTCTGGGACGCCGACAAGCCAAACCGTCGAGGTGGCAGGAAGCTCCGTGACGACTCCGACGCATGGATTTCGAGCCTTCGTACGCCGCCATGAGCTTGTGATCTTCTTCGCCCTCTCGTACCTGATCGCCTGGTCAACGCTGCCGTTTGGGAGCTTCCTCGCTTTTGCGCCAATCGTGTCGGCAATCGTCGTCGTGCTGATCGCCGAGGGCTTGCCGGGGCTGGCTCGGCTGGGTCGGCGCCTCATCAAATGGCGGGTGAACTGGATCTGGTACGCGGCCGCGATCGGTCTGCCGCTGCTGGTCCACGCGGTGGCGATCGGTCTGAACATGGCGGCAGGCGCTACAGCCCCATCGCTGACCCAATTCCAGCCGTGGTACGCCGTGCTGTTGCTGTTCGGCCTCCGGATGGTGAATTTCACTGACGGTCCGCTTGGGGAGGAGCCCGCGTGGCGCGGTTTCGCCCAGCCGCGACTCCAATCAAGGTGGTCACCTTTGGCGTCGACCGCCCTCCTCGCTGTGCTGATCACGGGCTGGCACCTGCCACTGGTCTTCATGCCCCAGTTCGACCTCGGTCTGCCAGACATCGCGTCGACAATGGCAGTCACCTTCTGGTATGCCTGGTTGTTCAACCGGACCGGGGGCAGCGTGCTCTTGCCGCTCATCGCTCACGTGACCGAGGGATGCATCAACACCCAAAGCCTCTGGCCGGCTGGAGCCGACGCCGATCGCTTGGCCTGGACCTGGTTGCTGGCATGGACACTGCTCGCCGTAGCTATCTTGATCTTCGATCGAAAGGCCTGGCGTACGGCACCAGAATCCGCAATCGATCGAGTGCCCGGCCGGATAAGTTAGCCCCGCCACTCAGACCCAAATAACTGTCGACAGATCGCATCCGACGCGTAGTTCGGTTGCGATCTGCTGACAATTACTGGGATGGAGAAGGGCCTAGTTCGGTGAAGATCGTCAGTTGCACCTCGCCCGGTCCCTGTAGTCGTGCGTTGAGCGAGCGCCACGGGGTGGTCGTCGGGGGCGCGATCAGCTCAGCGCCGGCAGAGACCAGCCGATTCGTGGCACTCTCAGAGTCCGGAACCTCGAAGGCCACCCGATACTTTCCGCTTACGCCGGTCCGACCGACCTCCACCGTGTCGATCAGGTCGATCTGAGGCCGATTGGACAGCTCGAGCGTTGCCCGGCCGGCGCCCAAGATCATCACCTGAGCGCCGTTCTCTCCGTTGTAGGTTTCCTCAAGGACCAGCCCCAGCTCGTCACGATAGAACCGCACGGCGGGGTCGTAATCGTCGACGGCGACCACCAGGCGCATCTGGCGCACGGCGGCTCCCAGGCCGGACTGTACCGCGTACCCGGGCTCTCGTTTCTTGATCGCTCTGATCACGGCGTAGGTGACCGGTAGCAAGATCACCTCCACCATTACTTTGTAGATGTAGCCCGCTACGGCGTAGCTGATCAGTCCACCCCAGGTCGGGAAGACCCCAACGAAAGCGATGAAGCAGAACAACGCCGTGTCGGCGAACTCGCCCACCACAGTCGATCCGATGAGCCGCGCCCACAGGTGGCGTTCCTTGGTCCGCTCCTTGATCTTGACTACCACGTACGCGTTGAGCAACTGACCCGCCAGGTATCCGGCCAGACTGGCCAGCACGATCCGCGGCACAAAACCCAGCACTGCCAGGAACGCCTCCTGGTTCTCGTACCCGGGTCCAGGCGGTGCTGCGCCGACCGCAAGGAAGGTGAGAGAGGCGAGGGCGCCCAGTGCGAAGCCAACCCAGATCGCTCGCTTGGCCTGGCGAAGGCCGTACACCTCGGCGAGCACGTCGCCGACGATGTAGGTCAGTGGGAAGAGAAACGCGCCGCCGTCAGTGAAGATGCCGCCACCAAGAAACTCAGGCAGCCCATCAACGACGGTGATCGTCTTGGTTGCGGCGATGTTGGAGATCAGCAGCAGGCCGCAGAAGACTGCGACGATAACGGCGTAGGTGCCGCTTGGTGCGGTCGCGAACGACACAGCGGAGGAAGAATCCCGCTGCTGGGTGTCGTGCAGTGTGGTCACGCCGAGCGATCCTAGGGGCGGTCATGGCAGGCTGGCCACATGAGTGAGTACTCCAACGAGGTCCCCGACGAGTCAGAGCAGCTAGACCAGATTGAGCCACAACGATCTTTGGTCGATCGTGGCGTGGATGATCCACTCGACGAGGGCTACTCGCCGCCCGAGCGCTACTCGCCACTGATCCGCAAGGGTGAGCACGAGACCTTGGACGAGCGCCTTGCGGAAGAGATCCCCGAGCCTGACCCGGACGTAATGCAGGATCAGGACATCGTGAATGACGGCGAGGTAGGGGAGCAGCGGGCCGGTCGGCTGGTCGAGCCCAATGAGGGCATTGGACCGGATGCCGAGTCCGATCTGGTTGGTACCGATGTCGGAATCGACGGTGGCGCCGCCAGCGCGGAGGAGGCCGCTGTTCACATCGTTCCCGACATCGAGCGTCCGCTCTAGCCGACGCCTCCACAACGCACGTGCCCGGACACCGGGGTACCGACCCGCTCTACCCACCGATCGAGCCGTACGCCCGTGGGATGCTCGATGTTGGCAATGGCCAGCAGATCTATTGGGAGGAGTGTGGTAATCCGTCAGGCAAACCGGCACTCTTCCTGCACGGCGGCCCCGGCGGAGCGCTGAATCCAAAGGCGCGCCGGCTGTTCGACCCGACACGCTATCGCGTCGTGCTCTTTGATCAACGCGGCTGTGGCCAGAGCCGGCCGCACGCCAGCGAACCGGGAGCCGACCTCAGCGCCAATACCACCTGGCACCTGGTTGAAGACATGGAGCGGCTCCGTGAGCATCGCGCTATCGAGCGGTGGCAAGTCTTCGGTGGCTCCTGGGGCAGCGCGCTTGCCTTGGCGTACGCCGAAGAGCACGGTGACCGGGTCACAGAGCTTGTGTTGCGAGGAATTTTCACACTCCGGCGCAGTGAGCTCGACTTCTACTACAACGGGCCAGCCGGGCAGCTATTTCCGGAACGCTACGAGATGTTCCTCGCCCCGCTGGGCGGTCGCTCCTTTGCTGGCGACACCATTTCCGCCTATCACGACTTGCTCTTCGACCCCGATCCCGCCGTACATGGGCCGGCCGGTGTTGCGTGGAGCACCTGGGAGGCGGCCACCATCACCCTTGAGAAGGATGAGAGCCTGATTGCTCAGTTCAGTGATCCGAGCTACGCGCTGGCCTTCGCGCGCATCGAGAATCACTACTTCTTCTATCGCGGCTGGTTCGGGGAAGGTCAGCTGATCGCCAATGCCGGTCGGCTGGCCGACATTCCGGGCGTCATCGTTCAAGGTCGTTACGACGTGGCGACTCCCGCCGTAACGGCGTATGACTTGCATAAAGCCTGGCCAAATGCCGAATTCACAATCGTGCCGGTCGCCGGTCACGCATTCTCCGAGCCGGGCATCCTCGATGCGCTGGTTGCGGCCACCGATCGTTTTGCGCTCCAAGCGGACATGACTGCGCAAAATTAGAGCTGCTCGCGCATCGCGCGCGGTGGACCCGCCGCCGTCGTCGTCGCTCGCAGAGGAAACGCTCCGCTCGCTCCTTCTCCGTGCGGTGGCGCGCGATTGCCGACGCTCGCAGCTAAAGTATTGAGGCTCCTGCGGGCTCTTGACCTAGGATGAGGTGTTGACATTCTCCATCGTCTGCGAGGAACCAACTGAGTAGGTCAGAGTTCACGGCCAGCGCACCTGATGCGTCTAGCGCCCGCCCTCGAGAATCGTCTGCCTCGAATTCGCTGAGGAAGGCATCGGGCCCGAGAGCCGATGGCGGCGGTTTGGAGGAGCTGCGCCGGCTGACGGTTCCGGCTTCGGTGGAGATGGTAAACATCCTCGGCCCCCGCGATGAGTTCTTGCACATTTTGGAGCGGGAGCTCGAGGCAGGTATGCACGTTCGGGGCAACGAGATCACCCTCACTGGTTCTCCGGCAGCGGTCGACCTTGCCATCGACGTGATCACTGAGCTGGTTACCGTGCTACGAACCGGCCAGGGATTGACGGCAGACGCGGTCGAGCGCATCTGCGCAATGCTGACTGCACGTGAGGAAGCCCGTCCCGCGGACGTGCTCACCCACAACATCTTGTCTTCGCGGGGAAAGACGATTCGGCCGAAGACACTCAATCAGAAGCGGTACGTCGACGCGATCGACAAGCACACCGTAGTTTTCAGCATCGGTCCTGCTGGAACCGGAAAGACCTACCTGGCAGTCGCGAAAGCTGTTCGCGCCCTGCAGGACAAGCAGGTCAACCGGATCATCCTGACCCGCCCTGCGGTGGAGGCCGGCGAGCACCTCGGCTTCCTCCCTGGCACTCTGAGCGACAAGATCGACCCCTACTTGCGGCCGCTTTATGACGCGCTGCACGACATGCTCGACCCGGATTCGATTCCCCGGCTGCTCACGGCCGGCACGATCGAGGTTGCGCCACTGGCGTACATGCGGGGGCGCACCCTCAATGACGCCTTCATCATTCTGGACGAGGCTCAGAACACCTCAATGGAACAGATGAAGATGTTCCTGACTCGTCTAGGGTTCGGCTCCAGGATGGTGGTGACCGGCGACATCACCCAGGTTGACCTGCCCGGTGGTACGCGCAGTGGATTGCGGGTGGTGCGGGGCATTCTCGACAAGGTCGACGACATCGCGTTCTGCAACCTGACCAACCATGACGTGGTGCGGCACAAACTGGTCGGCAGAATCGTCGCGGCGTACGACAAGTTCGAGGCGGGTCATGCCGACGCCCCGCGGGCGGAGTCGGCCGTATCTGCGCCGTCGTTGCGTCCGGGTCGCTAGGGCGATGGCCGTAGTGATCCGGCCCCGGTTGGGAGCTCGGATATGAGCATCGACATCAGCAACGAATCCGGTATCGAGGTTGACAATGCGGCTCTCGTCCGACTCGCTACGTTCGCTCTGGATCAGCTCAGAATCCATCCGTTGGCCGAACTTTCGATTCTGCTCGTCGACGAAGCCACCATGAGCGCCTACCACGAGAAGTATCTTGGCGAGCCCGGTCCTACCGACGTGCTGAGCTTCCCGATGGATGAGCTGCGCCCACCGGCCGACGGCGAGGAGCCTCCGGTCGGTCTGCTCGGCGACATCGTGTTGTGCCCAGAAGTGGCCGACCGACAGGCGCGCGAGCATCAACGTTCCACCAGCGAAGAAGCCGAGTACCTGTTGGTGCACGGGTTGTTGCACCTGCTGGGTTACGACCATGCAAACCCCGAAGACCAGGCGGAGATGTTCGGTCTCACCGACAAGATCATCTCGGCGTGGGCCGCGCAGCGTCCGGACCGTCCAGAAGGCTCATCATGACAGCGGCAGATTGGCTCCAGCTCAGCATCGCCTTCGTGCTGATGATCTTGGCGGGGTTGTCTGCGGCGGCAGAGGCGGCTCTGTCGTCGTTCTCGAAGGCCCGAGCCAACAGGCTTGTCGAGGAGGGTAGGCCCGGCGCACAACGAGTCCGCAAGATCGTCGACGACCCACCCCGATATCTGAACACGGCGCTGTTTGTACGGAGCATGATCGAGATCTCGGCGATCGTTCTGGTCGCAAATGTGATTTTTGGCTTGATCCCCAAGACGTGGCAGGCCGGTGCCGTCACTTCCGGCATTATGATCATCGTCTCCTACATCGCATGGGGCGTAGCACCCCGCACCCTAGGCCGTCAGCATGCGGATCGGGTCGCGTGTGCAGCCGCAGGACCGATTGTGGCGATTACTACCGTGCTTGGGCCCTTCCCACGATTGCTGATCATGATCGGAAATGCGCTCACTCCGGGAAAGGGTTTCACCGACGGACCGTTCGCGACGGAGGCGGAGCTGCGTGAGCTGGTCGATCTGGCCGAGGCCCGGGATGAGATCGAATCTGGCGAACGCAAGATGATTCACTCGGTCTTCGACCTCGGGGACACGATCGCCCGCGAGGTGATGGTGCCCCGGACCGACATGGTCTTCATCGAGGAATACAAGACTCTACGCCAGGCGGTCTCATTGGCCCTTCGATCGGGCTTCAGCCGGATCCCGGTAATCCGCGACGGGATCGACGACGTGGTGGGAGTGCTGTACCTCAAGGACGTGATCAGACGGATTTACGACAAGCCGGATGCGCAATCCACAGAGCGTGTCGGCTCGATGATGCGTAAGCCCGTCTTCTGCCCGGACTCCAAGCCGGCAGACGAGTTGCTGCAGGAGATGCAGGCCAAGCGGGTGCACCTGGTGATCGTGGTGGACGAGTTCGGTGGCACGGCCGGGATGGTGACCATCGAGGACATCCTCGAAGAGATCGTCGGTGAGATCGTCGACGAGTACGACGAAGAGAACACCGACATCGTCCGGCTAAGCGAAGGCCGTTATCGCGTCTCATCACGGTTGCCGGTCGACGAACTCGGTGAACTCTTCGGCCTCAAGCTCGACGACGAGGACGTGGAGACAGTCGGAGGCCTGATGGCCAAGCAGCTCAATAAGGTGCCCATCGCCGGCTCTGTGGTCAAGTACGACGGTTTGGAGCTCGTGGCCGAGCGATCTGCCGGCCGTCGTAACAAAGTCGGGACCGTGATCGTCACCAAGATCTCCTCGGTGGAGTCCGAAGCAGACGCCCGAGCGGACGCAGCCACGCGAATCGTCTCCGAGCAGGCGCGCGCCTCGTGAGCGGTGCCGCTGTCGAGAAGTCCTTAATTCCTGAGGATCCGGAGGACCTGAAGCTGATCACTCTTGCCCGGTCTGCCGCTGTCCACACCGGAGCGGCGCAGGGTGCCTGCGTACGGGATTCTGACGGGCGTACCTATGCCGGGGCCAGCGTCCGAATACCCCATCTGGAGCTGTCGGCAGTCGCAGTCGCCGTCGCCATGGCGGCCTCATCTGGCGCCGGAGGGCTCGAAGCCGCCGCTGTCGCCGGAGCAGGGCCGAACCAAGGCGACCTCGATGTCCTGCGCGATCTCTCGCAACCGACCGCAGCCGTCTGGCACGTGGACATTCGCGGCGAGATGATCTCGGTGATCGAGTTGTGACGCCTATCGCGCCACCGCGGAGGTCACCGCCGTTTCGGTCGGGCTTTGCTTCCATAGTGGGCCGGCCCAATGCCGGTAAATCCACGCTGACCAATGCGTTGGTCGGCCAGAAGATCGTCATCGCCTCCTCAAAGCCGCAAACCACGCGGCACGCCGTCCGCGGCATCGTGCATCGGCCGGATGCCCAGCTCGTGTTGATCGACACTCCAGGTCTGCACAAGCCACGAACCCTGCTCGGCGAGCGGCTTGACGATGTCGTCCGGGCGACCTGGTCAGAGGTCGATGTGATCGGTGTGTGCCTGCCCACCAACGAGCGGATCGGTCCTGGTGACCGCTATCTGGTTGGTGAGCTTGCCGCGCTACCGAAGAAGCCGATCCTGGTGGCAATTGCGACGAAGTCCGACCTCGCCCCACCGGAACGGATGGCCGAGCATCTGCTGACCATTGCTGCGCTGGAGACCTCGCTGGACATCAACTGGGCCGACATCATTCCGGTGTCTGTGCCGCAGGGCTTTCAGCTGGATGTCTTGATCGACACCCTTATTGATCTGCTGCCAGAGGGTCCGCCGCTGTATCCCGAGGGTGAGATCACTGACGAACCCGAGGAGACACTCGTCGCTGAGCTGATCCGTGAGGCTGCCCTGGAAGGTGTACACGACGAGCTTCCGCATTCGATCACGGTCACGGTCGATGAAATGGGACTCCGTGAGGGTCGACCGGCCGAGAAACCGCTGCTCGACATCTATGCGTCCATGATCGTCGAGCGAGATTCGCAGAAAGGCATCGTGATCGGCAACCGCGGCAGCCGGTTGCGCGCGATTGGCGCTACAGCCCGGCACCAGATCGAGGCACTGCTCGGAACGCCGGTCTACCTCGATTTGCGGGTGAAGGTGCTGAAAGAGTGGCAGCGCAACCCGAAGCATTTGAACAGGCTGGGCTTCTAGTTTTCCTTGCCTGGCAACCTGACTACTTCCGTGCGCGCTTCGAGCATGCGATCATGCTGGACGTAAGGCTTTTCGCCACTCTCAGCCCACCGGTGGGCATTTCGCTTGGCCGTGGGCTTGCCGAAGAGAGGATTCACCGCCCATGGCTGCTCATCCGCTTGACCCGCTTTCCTCGACAGAATTCCAGAACACAGCGGCGATCTTGCGGCGCGACCAGGGCGTCACCGACTCCTGGCGTTTCACGTCGATCGAGCTCAAGGAGCCGGCCAAGGCCGACGTCAAGGCCTGGAACCCGGGGGACGCAGTGCCAAGGCGCTCGCTCTCCGTCTTACTGGATCGGGAGACCAACCAGACATACGAGGCGGTTGTTGATCTTGTCGGTGAGCGGGTTGACTCGTGGACTCACCAGCCGGGAGTCTGTCCCAACTTCACCCTCGACGAGTATCACGACGTCGATCACGCCATGCATGAGCATCCAGAGGTACTTGCCCGACTCGCGGCGCGAGGCATAACCGACCCTTCACTGGTGCTCTTCGACGTCTGGACGTACGGCGCAGCGGTGATGCCTGAGCAGTGGCGCGACCGTCGGCTCGGCTGGTGCGACCTGTGGATGCGCGAGACGCCGGAAGGAAATCCCTACGCACACCTGATCTCCGGGCTCAAGATCATCGTCGACGTGAACACCCTCGAGGTGCTCGAGATCGAGGATCACCACGACTACGGTCTTCCGAAGGTCGACGGCGAATACGATCCGCGGGTACGCGGCACGCAAGAGCGCACCGACCTCAAGCCGCTCGAGATCAGCCAGCCCGACGGCGTCTCTTTCACTGTCGACGGTTATGAACTGCGCTGGCAAAACTGGTCGATGCGATTGGGGTTCAACTATCGCGAAGGTCCGGTGATCTATCAGGTCGCCTTCGATGATCAGGGAACCAAGCGAGACATCGCCTATCGTATGTCGTTCGCTGAGATGGTGGTGCCGTACCGGGATCCGGGCTTTGACCACTACCGACGGACTGCATTCGACATCGGCGAGTGGGGCCTTGGTTACATGACAACCTCGCTGGAGCTGGGCTGCGACTGCCTCGGAGAGATTGTCTACGTCGATGCCGTTGTGCCTGATACTCGGGGCGATCCGATGGAGATCCCGCGCGCCGTCTGCCTCCATGAGGAAGACGGCGCAGTGCTGTGGAAGCACGTTGATGCCGAAACCGGCGCCCAGGTCCGTCGAATACGTCGAATGGTTGTCTCTGCACACATCACGGTGGCCAACTACGAGTACCTGGTCTATTGGCGGTTCTATCAGGACGGAAACATCGAATGCGAGGTGCGCGCATCCGGCTTGATGGTGACGACTCCCATGCAGCACGATGGCGACAGCTCTCCGTACGGCACGACGGTAGACACGCGGACGTACGCGCCGTTCCACCAGCACTTCATTGTCGCCAAACTCGATCTCGACATCGACGGCGCAGAGAACACGGTGGTCGAGGTGGATTCAGTCGCCGACCCCATCAGCGACGACAACCCGTATGGGCTGGCGCTGTCCACCCAGGCCACGACAATTGAGGCGGAAAGCCAGTCGGCCAGGGACTTCAACTGGGAGACGCAGCGAATCTGGAAGGTGATCAACCCCAATAAGGTGAACCGGCACGGCAGTAACACCGCCTACAAGCTGGTACCCGGCGCGGCAATCCCATCGATGCTGGACTCCTCATCGCCGGTCTACCAGCGTTCTCCGGTCATTGCCCACACGGTCTGGGTGACCGCGTACGACGATGCCGAACGCTGGCCAGCGGGTGACTATCCGACGCAGTCGAGTGAGGACACCGGGATCACACGCTGGATCGCAGATGACGCACCGCTGGAGGGAACCGATGTGGTGCTGTGGTACGTCTTCGGCATCCACCACATCACGCGAATCGAGGACTGGCCGATTATGCCAGTCGACATCATCTCGTTCTGGCTCAAGCCGTTCGGCTTCTTCGACCAGAACCCCTCCCTCGATGCCCCGAACACCATGTCCAGCATGGGCGGCCATAGCCACCCTGAACATACGGGGCGATGATGGGATTTTCGAACCAACAAGGCTGAAAGGTAACGGCTATGACAGAGAAGAAAGTCTTCTCGAACATCATCAATGGTGAAGAGCGCCCGGCGGAGTCGGGTGACACCCTGGACATCATCAACCCCTCCACAGGCGAGGCGTATGCGACCTCGCCCAACTCCGGCCCAGAAGACATAGACGCTGCTTTCCAGGCGGCGGCGGCTGCGTTCGAGTCATATCGATGGACCACGCCGACCGAACGCCAGCGTTTCTTGTTGCGGCTGGCCGACCTGATCGAGTCGGAAGCCGAGGAGCTGGTGCGCATCGAGAGTGAGAACACCGGCAAGCCATTCTCAGTGACCTTGTCGGAGGAGATCGTTCCCATGGTCGACCAGATCCGCTACTTCGCCGGCGCCGCGCGCGTCCTCGAGGGGAAGTCTGCCGGCGAATATATGAGGGGCTTCACCTCCTACATCCGCAGAGAGCCCCGCGGTCCGGTCGGTCAGGTGGCGCCGTGGAACTACCCCATGATGATGGCGGTCTGGAAGTTCGCGCCCGCGCTTGCCGCAGGCGACACGGTCGTACTCAAACCCTCGGACACCACACCTGCCTCGGCGGAGTGGATGGTGAAGAAGATGCAAGAGATCTTTCCCACAGGCGTGACGAACCTGGTCTGCGGTGATCGGGATACCGGTGCCGCGTTGGTGTCGCACAAGATCCCGGTGATGGTGTCGATCACTGGCTCTACGCGAGCCGGCATTGCCGTGGCGACGGCGGCGGCAGCCGACGTCAAGGTCGCCCATCTCGAACTGGGCGGAAAGGCCCCCGTCGTGGTGTTCAACGACGCCGATCTCCCCTCCACTGTCGAGGGCATCAAGGTAGCCGGCTACTTCAACGGCGGTCAGGACTGTACGGCCGCAACCCGCGTCCTGTGCCAATCCGGCGTTTATGACGATTTCGTGGCCGAGCTTGGCAGGGCAGCGTCGGGGACTCGAACAGGCTATGACCCTAATGACGAGGATTTGTTCTACGGTCCGATCAACAATGCCAACCAGCTGCGACACGTTTCGGGGATGGTGGATCGGGCTCCCGATCATGCCAGAGTTGTGACCGGCGGCAAGCAGGTCGGCGACCGTGGCTACTTCTATGAGCCCACGGTGATCGCCGACGTTCAGCAGGGCGACGAGTTGATCACCACCGAGATCTTCGGACCAGTGATCACGGTCCAAAAGTTCAGCGACGAGGACGAGGCAGTGAGGCTCTCCAATGACAGCGAATTCGCGCTGGCCTCCTCTGTCTGGACCTCAAACGCCGGCACCGCGGCCCGGATGTCAGCCCGCCTGGATTTCGGCTGTGTGTGGGTGAACTGTCACATCCCGCTCGTGGGTGAGATGCCGCACGGCGGCTACAAGCACTCCGGCTACGGCAAGGACCTCTCCTCCTACGCGTTAGAGGAGTACACCCGGATCAAGCACGTCATGCAGTACCACGGATTCGAGGGTTGATCTTTTCGTCATAACTCACAATTCCAACTCGAGAAGGGCCGACGAGATGGCAGAAAAGGGTTTGAAGAGCAATGTCGTCGGTCTCTTCGGCGGCACCATGCTCGGGATTTCATCGGTGGCGCCGGCATATGCGCTGACGGCCACACTCGGCTTACTCGCGGCCGCCGTCGGCGCCCAGACACCGGTGGTGATCATCGCCGGCTTCTTGCCGATGTTCTTCGCCGCGTACGCCTATCGCGAGTTCAACCGGGTCATGCCCGACGCGGGCACCTCGTTCACCTGGACGTCCAAGGCGTTCGGTCCTTACATCGGCTGGCTGGGTGGTTGGGCGGCGGTGGTCGCGTGCGTCATCGTGCTCTCCAACCTCGCGGGTGTCGCCGTCCAGTTCTTCTACCAGTTCATTGGCAGCGCGGCGAACTCGGAGATGATCAGCGGTCTGTGGGAGAACAAGCTGATCAACGTAGTGACGTGTCTGGCCTTCATTGCGATAGCGACATACGTCGCCTATCGAGGCATCGACACAACCGAGCATGTGCAGATGGTGCTCGTGATCTTTCAGCTGGTCATGCTGCTGGTCTTCTCCGCCCTCGCAATCGCCAAGTCCGGCGGCTCGGAGTTCGGCGAGCCGTTCAGCTGGTCGTGGTTCAGCCCCGCCGGCCTCACCTTATCGGCGTTCATCGCCGGATTGTCAGGGTCGATCTTCGCCTTCTGGGGTTGGGACACCGCGCTGACGGTGAACGAGGAGTCCAAGAACAGCGATACAACTCCCGGTCGGGCGGCATTGCTGTGCGTGCTGTCGATCTTGCTCACTTATCTGCTGGTCGCCGTCGCCACCCAGATGTATGCCGGGCTCGGAGAAACCGGGCTTGGCCTGAGCAATCCAGAGACCTCCGACAATGTCTTCGGCAGCCTTGCTATACCGGTCCTTGGCCACCCCCTCGACCTCGCCTTGTACCTTGCGGTGCTTGCGTCCTCGGCCGCAAGTTTGATCACAACTATCCTGCCAACCACGCGAACCTTGCTCGCCATGGGCGCGTATAAGGCGATGCCCCCCGCTTTCGCCAAGCTGCACCCAACGCATCTAACACCGAGCGTCGCCACGTTCACCGCAGGGATCGGCGCCGCGGCCTTCTACACCGTGCTGACCTTCCTCAGCGAGAGCGTGCTGACCGACACCATCTACTCGCTGGGCATCATGATCTGCTTCTACTACGGCCTGACGGCTTTCGGTTGTATCTGGTTCTTCCGACATACGCTTTTCGATAACGCGTTCAACTTCGTCTTTAAGTTCCTGTTCCCGCTGCTCGGTGGCATCGGACTCTTCGTCGTCTTTGTTATCACCCTGCGAGACAGCGCGAGCCCGGATTATGGCAGCGGCGCGAGTATCGGAGGCGTCGGACTCGTGCTGATCCTCGGCCTCGGGTTGATCTTGATCGGTGTTGTGGTCATGTTGATCATTCGCGCCCGCCAGCCGGAATTCTTCCGTGGCGAGACTGTCATCCACGAGTCGGCGCACGCCATGCGGCCGCACGAGCATCTGGTGACATGACTCGCTACGGCGCCCAGTTCGGCCCGGATTTCACGTTTCTCGGCGTGCCGGAATGCGATCTTGACGACGAGCCCAGCTATTCGGATGCCGATGTCGTGATCTTGGGGGCGCCGTTCGACGGCGGCACCTCCTACCGCGCCGGCACGCGGTTTGGCCCACAAGCCATCCGGATGACCGACTACCTGCCACACGACGGATCGCGGCCCTCGCTGGCATTGCGGACCGATGGCTTGCAGGACCTCAAGGTCTACGACGCCGGTGATGTGGAGATGTACTCCGGCGATATCGAGGTTGCGCTACCGGCGCTCGAGGCGGCGGTAGAGAAGGTGGTTCAAGCTGGGGCGATACCGGTTTCCCTCGGCGGAGACCATTCGATCGCCTACCCGGACGCCAAAGGATGTGCCAATGTCATCGGCGCGGGCCGAGTGTCGATGATCCACTTCGATGCCCACGCCGACACAGGTGATATCGAATTCGGCTCACTCTGGGGTCACGGACAGCCCATGCGCAGGCTGATCGAGTCGGGTGCGCTGCGCGGCGACCGATTCCTGCAGATCGGGCTGCGAGGCTACTGGCCTCCGCCGGAGACTCTGGATTGGATGGCCGCTCAGCACATGCGCTCCTACGAGATGACCGAAGTGGTGCACAGAGGCTTGGCCGAATGCCTGACTGAGGCGTTCACGATAGCTACCGATGATTGCGACGGGGTGTTCCTTTCTGTGGACATCGACGTCTGCGACCCAGGGAACGCGCCGGGCACGGGGACACCTGAGCCTGGCGGGTTGACACCCCGCGAGCTCCTCGATGCAGTACGTCGGATCTGCCTGGAGCTACCAGTCGTCGGGATGGATGTTGTCGAGGTGAGTCCGCCATATGACCACGCCGACATCACCGCGGCTCTCGCCAATCGGGTCGTGTTGGAAGCCCTGTGCGCGATTGCCCGGAAACGCAGAGACGCCCGCGATGGTACGCGATGGGATCCACTGCTCCCGTTGCTCAGTGATCGAGAGGCGCCGGTCCCGGAGGGCACGATGCCCGGACATCACCACACTCACCTCGGCCACGATCAGGAGAAGTGAAAGACGAGCATGAGCGAGACGGCCCCATCGGAAGCTGACCCGAATACCGCATCGGTCCAGGCGGATCAGGCTCCCGAGGTCACTGTCGGCACCGATGCCGCATACGCACCAGCGACGGCAAACCGCCGCGGCCGGCCGCTGCGGAACATCTCCGAAGTGCGGCACTTCTTCCGGACCAATGAGGTGCCGATCTATTTCCTCGGGGCAACGCCATTCAACTTGTTGGGTCTCGACCGATGGGTCCGCAATTTCTCCTATGTCACCTACTACGACGGCTGGGACGGCGCGCACCCACGCGTGTTCACCCCCAAGCACAAGCCGTATATGGAATTCGAGTCCGGCGAGGAGATCAACAACTGGCTGCTCGTCAACCCTGAGGTGCGGGCCCACATGTCCCGCCCAACTCCAGACGGCCAGCGACCGAAGGTTGCGATGGTCTTCTTCGATGCCGAGACCGAGCAGATCTGCGACGAGCTCGGCTACGACCTCATCCTCCCTTCAGCTGAGCTCCGCGAGCGCCTGGACTCCAAGCTCGTGACGACCCGCCTTGGCAACGACGTCGGCGCAGCAAGCGTGCCCAACGTTTTGGTGACCGTCGAAGACTATGACGAATTGCTCAGGGCTACGACGGATGCCGGCCTCGGCACCGATTTGGTCGTCCAGACCGCGTACGGTGACTCGGGAAAGACGACCTTCTTTATCGATGATGAGACCGGCTGGAAGCGGCACCGCCGCGACATCATCGGCAATGAGGTCAAGGTGATGAAGCGGATCAACAACCTCCCGGTCGCGGTAGAGGCGGTCCTCACCCGCAGTGGCACTGTCGTCGGCCCGTTCATGTCAGAGCTGACCGGACACCGACAGCTCACCCCGTACCGTGGTGGCTGGTGCGGCAACGAGATGTACCCGGAAGTACTTGATGAGGCCCTTCGGCGCAAGGCAGGCGACCTCGTCGGGCGGCTTGGCGACCGTCTTGGTGCCGAGGGCTATCGAGGTTTCTTCGAGGTCGATGTACTGGTGGACACCGACACCGATGAGGTGTATCTCGGCGAGCTGAACCCCCGGATCAGCGGCGCTTCCTCCATCACGAACGTCACCGCCGGCGCGTACGCTGACATTCCGCTGTTCGCCTTCCATCTCCTGGAGTACTTCAACGTCGACTTCGAGCTCGACATCGACGAGATCAACGCGCGGTGGCGGGAACTGGCGGCCGCGGACCTGTGGAGCCAAATGGTCATTAAGGAGACCTCGTCCGTGGTTCAGCTGATCACCTCAGCTGCGTTGACGGGACAGTACTCCTACGACCGCTCAGGCGCCCTGGTCTATCGACGTGCGGCGTTGGACTGGCATCAGCTCCAGAATGAGTCCGAGGCGTTCTTCTTGCGGATCTACGGAGCCGGGGACTACCGCTGGAAGGGTGCCGACCTCGGGGTGCTCGTCACTAAGGGCCGCCTGCAGCGGCGAGGAGAGGGTGGAGCGGATACGCTGACTATCCGTGCGAAACATCTCATCGACTCGATCCGGGGGCAGTACACCGGCCAGCCGCTGGCGGGTGCTGGGGCGCAAGCTGCGCCCATCGCGGCGGCTCCATCAATGGCTAAATGAGTGACGCGCGGCCGTGATTGGCTCAACAGCGAGCCGTCCGCCCTTCCCGGTCACCCTCGACAACTGGCAGACGGCGGACCAAGTTGGCTGGACCTTCTGCCATATCGCGGAGATCTTCCCAACGGCATTGATCTCGCGCGGATCCGAGGCGGCAGTTCCCCTCCCTCGGCACACCACCCCGCTGACCGACCTTGGTTGCCGAGATGCGGACGGGGAGTCGACAACGGTCGGCGCGATCATGAAGGCCACCGAGACCGACGCGTGGATGGTGGTGCGCGATGGCCAGTTGCTCGCCGAACAGTACGCGGGCGCGATGGAGCCGGACACATTGCACCTGCTGATGTCGGTCAGCAAGTCCATCGTCGGCATCCTTGTCGGTGCTCTGGCTGACAAGGGCGTACTCAATGTTGACGAGCAGGTCACAACGTACGTGCCAGAGCTCGAGCGAAGCGGCTACCGCGGCGCCACAGTTCGTCATTTGCTGGACATGCGCTCGGGCATTGCGTTCTCCGAGGAGTACCTCGACTCCGACGCAGAGGTCCGGGTGCTCGAGCAGGCTATCGGCTGGGCCCCTCGCCGCTCACCGGACGTGCCGCCGACACTTCGCGGCTTCCTGCTTACCCTCCGTCAGATCCGCGAGCACGGCGGCCCATATGAATACCGCAGTTGTGAGACTGACGTCTTGGGCTGGGTGTGTGAGGCCGCCGCCGGGCAACGGTTTCCCGAGCTAGCGAGCGAGCTGATCTGGTCACGGCTGGGGGCGGACTTCGACGCCAATATCGGGATCGACGCCGAGGGCACCGGGCTGTTCGACGGCGGCATCTCAGCCGCACTGTGTGACCTTGTACGCTTCGGCGTGATGATCGCCCGAGATGGAACGTCCATGACCAACCACCAGGTAGTGTCGGAGAGCTGGATCGAAGACTGCTTTGCTGGCGGGCTGGACTCTCGTGAGGCCTTCGCGTCGACCCCGGACGACACCCGGATGCCCGGTGGCATGTACCGCAATCAGTTCTGGCTCCCATGGCCGGACCGGCAGGTGCTCCTCTGTCTGGGTATTCATGGTCAGATGATCTACATCAACCGCGCTAGCGGTTTGGTGGCGGTCAAGCTATCGAGTTGGCCGACCCCGCAAGATCCCTGGAAGTTGTTCTCAACACTGGCCGCCTTTGAGGCAATCAACGCCGAGGTGGCCCAATAATCCACGCACCGTTCACATTGATCATGATTTGTTATCGGGGAGATAGGGGTGGACGCTAGCCCGCGTAGGTGATCTGGGCGATGTCGGTGCACCGGTCGGGCTGCGTGGACACGCACGACCAGACCATGTGACGATGGCTCAGGAGGCAGACATGAGCGACGTAAAGAGCCCAATCTCTAGGCTGTTCGGATCCCGCAAGCTCAAAGGGATCTCAGACATCCGAACGTTCTTCAGAACGAATGAGCAGCCGATCTTCTTTATCGGCCCCACGGCGTTCAATCTGCTCGGCATCGACCGCTGGGTGCGCAACTTCGGGTACATCGTTTACTACGACTCGTGGGACTCCGGCCACCCGCGGGTGTTCACACCTGTTAACAAGCCATACGTCGAATTCGGGAGTAGCGAGGAGATCAACAACTACCTGCTGCGAGATCGCGAAGTGCAGGAGTTCATGGAGTCGCGGTCACGATCGGGCCTCCGTCCGATGGTCGCGATGGTCTTTTTCGACGGGGAAACCGAGGAGATCTGCAGGGAGCTCGATTACAACTTGATCTTGCCCTCGGATGAGCTTCGTCGACGCCTCGATTCCAAGATCGTCACGACAAGGCTTGGAGAGGAGGCTGGGGCACCATCGGTTCCCAATGTGCTGGGTCGTGCGGATAACTACGGCGAGCTGAACGAGCTCGCCAGCGAGGCCGGGCTCGGTTCGGACCTTGTGGTCCAGACGCCATATGGCGATTCTGGCAAGACAACCTTCTTCATCACTTCTGAAGCCGACTGGGGACGCGATAGCGAGAACATCATCGGTGAAGAGCTGAAGATCATGAAGCGGATCAATAACCACGCCGCAGCGGTCGAGGCGGTGAACACTCGGCACGGCACGGTCGTGGGTCCGTTCATGACTGACCTCACGGGTTATCCCGAACTGACCCCCTACCGCGGTGGTTGGTGCGGCAACGACCTTTTCCCCGAGGCTCTTTCGGAAGCGCACCGCGCGACGGCGATCAGCCATGTGCGACGGCTGGGCGACCGCCTCCGGCAGGAGGGCTACAAGGGCTTCTTCGAGGTCGACGTCCTTATTGATCTCGATTCTGGGGAGGTCTACCTTGGCGAGTTGAACCCGCGGATTTCTGGTGCGTCATCAATGACCAACGTCACCGCGGGAGCCTATGCCGATATCCCGCTGTTCCTTTTCCACCTGCTCGAGTTCATGGGGGTCGACTACACCGTGGACGTCGACGAGATCAACGAGCGATGGCGCGAGCTTGCCGCCGTCGACGTCTGGGCGCAGCTGATCATGAAGGAGCCGAACGACTCTGTGGAGCGTATCCTCGCCGCTCCACGCACCGGCACCTACCGGCTTGACGAGGACGGCAATCTGACCTTCGTACGTGTCAGCAACGATTGGCATGACGTGACCCACGAAGACGAGTGCTTCTTCATGCGCGTCTACGGACCAGGCGACTACCGGTTCAAAGGCGCCGACTTGGGAGTGCTCGTTACCAAAGGCCGGATGCAGACCCCAGATGGCCTCACCAGGCGTTGCCGCAGCTATATCGACGGCATTCGTTCGATGTACAGCAGTGAGGCGATGCCAGAGCCACCGCTGGTCGTACCCATCGGCTACGTCAAGTGATGGTTGAAACGGATTCCCCAGTGAGGCACGCCGACATGCGCCCTCCCCACTCTCGTAGGTCAACTGCGTCCGCGCTCACGGCCCTCGACGACACCGATCGGTCCACGCGCGCTCCGAGCATCGGCAGATCCGGTAAGCCCAGCCAGGTGACGCCCTGCTGCGACGAATGCCCGGATGGTGTCGATCAAGGCCGCCGTATCTTGGGCGGACGGCCATGAGGACAGCTTTACCGAGACCGTGTTGGTCGCCCGGTCGACCAGCACCATCTGACCGTGGATGCCTAGGCACAGCTGGAGGTCTGCCAGCGGTCCTGGAACGAACCAGAACTGGTTGCTATACCAGCCACCGGTGAGTACTGGCTCCGAGTCGGAGGCCGCGAAGGCACCTCTGGTGTCTGGATCTAGCGCGCGGGCATCGTGTAGCCACCGTTCCGGCACAATCGAGGTGTCGTGGACATAGCCGTCGTCCATGAGCAGTTGGCCGAACCGGGCCACGTCTCGTGCTCGAGCCGACATGCCGCCATCATGGATGGCCGAGCCGACTCCGTCGCAGGTGATCTCGGCGTCGAACTCTGAGCCCATCGGCTGCCAGATCAATAGGGAGATGAGATCGGCCATGCGTGCGCCCGCGGCGCGTTCACACACCCAGCCGAGCATGTCGGTATCGGCTGATCGGTAGACGAACCGTCCACCGTGATCGGTGTCGGTGCCGAGTTTGGTGAGGTAGAAGTACATCCCCCGTGCCCCGTCATCTTCCTCACCGGGCCGCCAGCCCATGTACCGCTCCATCACCCGCACCTCGGCGTCCTGGTTGGTGTACTCCTCGCGGAATGCGACTCCTGTGCGCATGTTCAGGAGGTGGCGGACAGTTGCACCGGCATACCCCGAGCCGACGATCTCGGGGACGTAGGTGCTGGCTTGCTTGTCCGGATCGAGCAGGCCTTGTTCGACCAAGATCCCTGCGATGCAGCCGACTACGGACTTGGTGATCGACATCAGCAGATGGGGGGTTTCATCCTGCATTCCGTCGAAATACTGCTCGAACACGATATGACCCTCGTGCAGCACCACAACCGCATCCGTCCAGGTCTCCGCAATCACCTCGGCGAATGTTGACGTGTGCCCCGCGAGCCGGTACACGGTGATCTCGTCAAGGACCGGTGAACCACCATGCTGCGCTAAGGCAGGCGAATGACCGTGCCTGCGAGAGATCCGCTGAGTCGGTATCAGCTCGCGCAGGTGTTGAAACGACCATCGGTTGTACGGGGGATCCTGCCAGTTGGCCAGTGTGACCCGCGACTCCGCGGGGGGTGGGAAACCGGACATCAGTGGCTCGCGCACCATGCCGGGACCCTACCTCTGACCTGGTTCTCGAGTGACGAAATGACGCAGGTCGGTTCAACATTCGGCGGCGACGAGCTGAAACCTCGTTAGATGATCAGCTACGACCGCCCGAGAGGCTGAGTCCCATGCCGATCGAGCCGATTTGTACCCGTGAACGGGCTTTTGATGTGCTGTGGCTTAGCACTGCGCGGGCAGACTGTGTAGGAGGCAACAAAGGAGTGTGATGGCGTGGCGCTCCCGACGGTGGCGAGCTTGTGCCGTGCATTGGGGAAGGACCTGCACCCGGCCGACGGTTTCGTGGTCCCCGAGACACCGGTCACCGCTGTGCACGTCTCTGAGCTCGTCGACCCGACGTTGTATGTGTCGGGCGGAGAGCTGCTGCTGACCACTGGTTTGACCCTTCCGACCAGCAGGATCGGGTGGGAGGGATACGTCTCGCGGCTCAAGACCATCAAGATCGCAGCGCTTGGTATCGGCCTGGGGCCGCGGTACTCCGAACCTCCAGAGGCGCTCGTTGAGGCGTGCAAAGTCAGTGGGCTCACACTGCTTATTGTCCCGGCTCCAACACCCTTCCTGACGATCTCCAAGACGTACTGGACGGCGCGAGCGCGCTCCTCTGAACAGCACCTTCACGACGCGGTCGCGGCGCACCGTGCGCTCATCGACGCGGCTGCTTCGCCTGATCCGGCGGCCGAGGTCCTCCGACGGTTGGCAAGGGCCGTGGACGGGTGGGCGGCCACTCTCACGTCCACTGGAAAGCTTGATCAGATTCATCCCGCCGGCCTGGTCGAGGAGGCGGACTCCCTCCAGTCAGAGGTAGAGCGTCTGGAGGTCGCTGGTGCCCACTCGGCAGGGTCGTTCGTCGCACGCGGGCGCTACGTCGCGATCTTTCCTTTATCGGTCGAGGAGACCGTGGTGGGCTACTTGGCCGTCGGCACGACCGAGCAGCTGTCCGCGATGCGCCGCCGAGTCGTGCTCACTGCCGTGGCCCTGCTGAGCATCGACTCGATGCACTGGCAACGCGCGGCGCCTGCGCGTGAGGCGACGGCCCGCTGCGTGGCGAGCCTGGTGGACCTCGGGCACATTGAGGCGGCCCGCCAGCTCGCCGCGCTGGAACGCCTACCCATGCTTCAGCGTGAGGGTCGCGTCCTCCTTGTGCACGCCCGGGACAGCGAGAAGGTCGTCCGAGTGGTCGAGTCTTGGTCCGCGGACGTGCTGGCGGTGGCCATAACGCGGGCCGAGTCGTGGTACCTGCTTCCCTCTGGGCACCCGCGACTGGCAGACCTGGGTCGGTCGCTGTTGAAGGCGGACCCAACGGCGTCGGCGGTCGTCTCCGAACTCGTTCGCCTCGAGGACATCGGTAGGACTCGGTCCCGGTTGGGGGACCGGTTGCGTGAATTGTCTCGGGGAGAGCTGGCGCTTGATGGGTTCCCACTCGGGGACGCCCGCCTGGTCGCCACAAGACTTGATGACTTCCTTGAAGCGCAAAGCAAGGACGTCATCGCGGCAGTGGCCGCCTACCTACGCCACCGTGGGCAGTGGGCACAAGCTTCGCGTGACCTGGGCGTGCACCGCAACACCTTGCGTTATCGCCTTTCGCGTGCCCGCGACGCTCTCGGTGTCGACATCGACGATCCAGACAGCGCCGCCCGGCTGTGGCTTTTGATGCGTGAACGCGGTGTGGCCTAGCGCCGCCCCTTGGGGTCACCAATTCGGCGGATGGCTCATTGGTCAGAATGCACAGGCGCAACTGGCCAATGAGCAGATGGCACCAAGATTCGGGCATTGATTCTTTTTAGCGTGGCGATAGCCCACCAGACGGAGGAATCACATGTCGCAGCCGGAGCAGCGCCGCATCCTCGCCACCAGCATCCCAGGTCCCATGTCACAGAAGCTGCAGGTGCAGCGCGCCGCGGAGGTTTCCAGCGGTCTGGGCGTCGCGATGCCGGTCTTCATCGAGCGAGCCGGAGGCGGAATCCTGGTCGATGTCGACGGAAATCACATCATCGACTTCGCGTCTGGGATCGCGGTGACAACCGTCGGAGCGTCCGACCCGGCCGTGGTCAGACGTATTGCGGAGCAGGCTGAGCGCTTCACCCACACGTGCTTCCTGGTCACGGAGTACGAGGGGTTCGTCGACGTAGCCGCTGCGCTCAACCGGCTTACCCCGGGTGACCACCCGAAGCGGACGGCGTTGTTCACCACTGGTGCGGAAGCGGTCGAGAACGCGATCAAGATCGCTCGTACGGCAACCGGTCGCCCGGCGGTGATCGTGCTCGGACACGCTTACCACGGACGCACGCTGCTCACGATGACCATGACGGCGAAGAACGTGCCGTACAAGCAGGGCTTCGGTCCATTCGCTCCGGAGGTCTACCGGGTTTCCTCGCCGTACCCCTACCGATGGCCGAGCGGCCCCAAGAAGTGCGCCGAGGAGGCGCTGGCGGCCATGCGCGACACGGTGATCACCGAGGTCGGTGCGAACAACGTCGCCGCGATCATCGCTGAGCCGATCCAGGGCGAGGGCGGCTTCATCGTGCCGCCGGCAGGCTACCTGAAGGCCGTCCAGGAGTTCGCGAAGGAGCAGGGCATCGTGTTCATCGCTGACGAGATTCAGACCGGATTCGGACGGACCGGTGCGATGTTTGCCTGCGAGCACGAGGGGGTCGTGCCCGACCTAATCACGACGGCCAAGGCATTGGGAGGCGGCATGCCGCTTTCCGCTGTCACGGGCCGTGCTGAGCTCATGGATGCGGTTCCGGCGGGGGGCCTCGGCGGTACATATGCCGGCAACCCAGTCGCCTGCGCCGCAGCGCTCGGTGCTTTGGAAACGATCGAGCGCGAGCAGTTGGTATGCAAGGCGCAGCAGATCGAGGCCGCGGTGATGCGGCGGCTTGGCTCCTTGACGGGAGCTGACTCTGTCATCGGCGAGATCCGCGGGCGCGGCGCCATGCTGGCCATTGAGTTCGTCAAGCCCGGGACTCGAGAGCCTGCTCCGAAGACGGCCCGCCAGGTAGCGTCGCAATGCCACAGCGAGGGTGTCCTCATGCTGGTCTGTGGTACCTACGGCAACGTCGTCCGGCTCCTGCCGCCACTCGTCATCAGCCCGGGGCTGCTGTCCGATGGGCTGGACGTGCTCGAACGCGCTCTCAAGGCAGCGTCGTGACCATCACGTCATACAACCCCCGGACGGGCCAGGCGAACGGGACGGTCGAGGAGATGTCCCCTCACGAGGTCGAGGCCGCCGTCAAGCGCGCGTCTGACGCTAGCTCGGCCGTGGCGGCAGCCAGCCCACGGCAGCGGCGCGGTTGGCTCCACGCCGTCGCTGCGGCCCTCGTGGCGAAGACCGCTGAACTTGTCGAACTGGCCGAGGTAGAGACCGCCCTGGGTTACGCGCGCCTCACGTCGGAGATATCGCGCGCGGCCGGTCAGCTGCGCTTCTACGGCGACGTCGCTGCTGAGGGTTCTTACCTCGCTGCCACGATCGACAGCCCGACCAGCACCACGTCCGGCCTGGCGCGGGTCAACCAGCCGCTCGGCCCTGTCGCCGTTTTCGGCGCAAGCAACTTCCCCTTTGCCTTCGGTGTGCTCGGGAACGACTTCGGGTCCGCTTTCGCAGCCGGCTGTCCAGTGGTTGCCAAGTCTCACCCAGCGCATCCGCTGCTTAGCGACCGGCTGGCGGGACTCGCGCGGACGGCTCTCCTCGACGCCGGGGCTCCCGACGGCAGCCTCGAGATAGTGGTCGGTTACGACGCTGGCGTCGCTCTGGTCCGGGACGAAGGCGTCGCCGCCCTGGCGTTCACCGGCTCACAGGCAGCTGGCCTCGCGCTCTGGCGCATCGCGAACGAGCGGCGAACGGTCATTCCGACGTACGCCGAAATGTCGACCGTGAATCCGGTCGTGGTCACCAGGGCGGCGGCCGCCACCCGGATGGAGGAGATCGCCGAGGGGTTCGTGGGTTCCTTCACGCTGGGCTCGGGTCAGTTTTGCACCAAGCCCGGTCTCCTGTTCGCTCCGGCGGGTGCAGCGGCGGTCGAGGCGATCGGTCGGGCCCTAAGACAGGCCTCGCCTGAGCCGGTGATGCTGACCGCAGCAATCGCAAGATCGACAGCCGAGGGGCTCGAGGAGTTGAGGTTCGCCGGTGCTCGCGTCGTTGAGCTCGTCGAGGCGTCCGTTGAGGGCTGGTGCGCGCCGGCTGCGGTCCTCGAGGCGTCGATCGATGCGCTCCAGGACGGCAGCAGGCTCCTTGAGGAGTGCTTCGGTGCCGTCGCCGTCGTCGTCGAGTACTCGGACCTCGCCGAGATCGTTGCTGCGGTCGATCGCCTTCAGGGTTCCCTCGCCGCCAGTGTGTTCACCGCTGATGAGGACGACCCGGATGCTGCGGCTTATCTGGCGTTGCTGTCGCCGAAGGTGGGTCGGTTGTGCGCCAACGACTGGCCGACCGGTGTCGCATACACCTGGGCGCAGCAACATGGCGGTCCGTGGCCGTCGACCTCCGCCTCTTGGGCCACGTCGGTGGGCGCTGCCGCCTTGGACCGGTTCGTGCGCCCAGTGGCCTATCAATCGCTGAGGGACGAGTGGCTGCCACCGGCGCTCCAGGCGGCAAACCCATGGAACCTTTCCCGTCGGGTCAACGGCGTGCTACAACCGCGTGGCGCGACGCAATGAGCCTGCCCCTGGAAGGTCTGCTGGTCGCCGACTTCAGCCACGTCCTGGCCGGGCCCCTGGCCGCGACGATGCTCGCCGACCTAGGCGCCATCGTCATCAAGGTAGAGCGCCCCCGGGTCGGTGACGACACTCGGCAATGGGGGCCTCCGTGGACGGACAACTCAAGCTCCTACTTCGAGGCAGCCAACAGAAGCAAGAAGTCGGTCGAGCTCGACTTGTCAGAGCCGGAAGATCTGCAGCTAGCGCGAGAGCTGGCGCGGCGGGCGGACGTCCTGCTGGAGAACTACCGTGACGGCAGCCTGGCGCGAAAGGGTCTGGGCTACGACCAGGTCGCAGCCGAGAACCCTCGCATCGTGTACGCCTCGATCACCGGGTTCGGCAGGCAAGGGGGAAAAGACCTGCCCGGGTATGACTTCCTCGTCCAAGCGGTTGGCGGCCTGATGAGCATCACCGGAACTCCGGGGGAGCCGATGAAGGTCGGCGTCGCGCTCGTCGATGTACTCACGGCGAAGGATGCGGTCATCGGCATTCTGGCGGCGCTGCGAGCGCGAGAGTCCGTCGGAACCGGGCAACGGGTAGAGGTCAACTTGCTGTCCAGCCTCCTCGGTTCGCTGGCCAACCAGGCCTCGGCCTACCTGGCGACTACCGACATACCCGCGAGCATGGGCAACCGGCACCCGTCGATTGCTCCGTACGAAACTCTGGCCGCAAAGGACGGGCATCTCGCCATCTGTTGTGGAAATGACGAACAGTTTCGGAAACTGACTGTCGTGCTCGGTATCCCGGGCACTGCCGACGACGTGCGGTTCGCCAGCAATGGTGCCCGGGTGACGAACAGAGACGACCTCCTGCACGTTCTCGAGGAGGCGCTGGCGGTCGACACCGTCGACGCGTGGACCACCCGGCTCGCTACCGCGGGCGTGCCCGCTGGACGGGTCGGTTCCATCGCCGACGCCTTTGAGCTGGCCGAGCGCCTCGGGCTGGAGCCCACTGTGTCCGTTGGCTCGGAGGCCCCACGGCAGACCCGCAACCCCATCACGTTGAGCAAGACGCCACTGACCCGGTACGCGGCTCCACCGCGACTGGGCGAGCACAACCACGACGTCCGCCGATGGCTGATGGGGGAGACCGATCGATCAATGCCCCCTGGGGTCCAGGCATGTTGATCACGGAGCTGCCAGTGCTGCGCATCGCTTGGATGCCCGCCCGTCCCGCATAGGGCTATGACCGCCGGCAAGGCCGGCCCGGAGCCGACCTAGGGAGGACCTGTGGAAGCTCTTCTCGAGGCTGGCCGCGTTCGATGCTTGCGCGAGCGGCTCAAAACTAAAGGCTCAGCTCGTACATGTTGAAGATGCGCGACAGCCGGTAACCCAGCGCCTCATTCACATTGATCATGAACTTGTTGTCAACGTTGTTCCAGGTCTCGATGATCTTCAGCTGTGGCTCCGCCTCGGCCAGCCAGTGCATCATGTCGATCTTGAGCAGCAGACCGAGCCGGTGGCCGCGGTGGTGACGTGCGACCGCGGTGTCGCCCTGACCGCCGACGTCAGGTTGCAGCGGGTGCGTCATCACCATGGTGTGCCCGCCGACCTCGCCGGTCTTGCGATGTCTCGCTATGACTCGATACGCGCGATCTCCACGGCCCAGCAATGCCATTTCGATGTCGCGAAGTCGCTGCAGGTCAAACTTTTCGTCCTCGAACGTCAGATCGCCCATTGGCGCGTCATTGATGGCCGCAGTGACCTCGACCAGCTCGGCCAGCACCTGATCTGCGACGGGTGAGTGCAGCCGCTCGAGGCAGTAGTCCGACGCTGCCTCCTGAGCTTCGGCGCAGCGCCGCCGTACCTCGGCTTGGTTGAGATCAGCAAGCGCCTGACGCCTACGGGCGTCATGGCTTGCGTAGCTGAACCCGAAGCCTTCGACGAACTTGCGTGCTCCTTGATCATCTTCAGCGGTGCCCACCCAGATCGTGTTACGGCCCGCCTCTCGTGTCCTCCGCAAGGCCTCGTTCATGATCGCCGAGCCATGGCCTCGGCGGCGGTGCTCTGGATGTACGGAGATCTGTGCCCAGACCAGATGCAAGTTGTCTCGCGTCGGCATGTCGAGCACCAGCACGCCGACTGGATCGGATGTTCGGTCCGGTATGTAGAGATAGTTCTCTTCAGGATCGAGGTCCCAGCCGTAACGCATCTGCCCGGCCAGCATCTCGGGGATGGGCGGGAACGCATCGGGGTCGTCAACCTTTCGCGCTGCCTCCTGGACGTCGGCGACTGCGGTGACCTGGCTCAGGTCATCGGGATTGACGCGTACGAAAGGCATCACACCAGGGTGCCGCACCCAGCCGCCGTCCCGCCACGCGATTTTCTGGGAGCTGCTCGCGCAATGCCGTGGTTGATTGCTCCGCTCGCTCCGCGCGGATCGCGCCTTGGAGCCCCTACTTCGTCGTCGCTCGCAGACGATAAGGCGTGTCTGCTCGCTCCTCCTCAGCACGGCGGGGCGCGATCCGACGCTCGCAGCTCGACCAAATTCGAGACGGCGCTTGGCTCTCACACGAGCCAGGGTGTTACAGTGACGCCGTGGCAAACAGCCAGCGTCGTTGGGCGCTGCTCCTCCTCGACTGCCGCAGCGAGGCCCCCTAGGGCCGGCATCCTCGCTGCGGAGTTCGACGTGCTTCCGGTCCGCTCCACATCTAGCAGCGAGGAATCATGCCAGACATCA
>JBKPTR010000260.1:0-6722 GCA_046735615.1 Actinomycetota bacterium | reverse complement strand
CTCGACACGGCCACCGCCGAGTTCGGCCCGCCGACCGTCGCTTTCAACAACGCGGGTATCGAGCAGCCGATCACAGCCGCGGCTGACCTCACGCAGGAAGAGTGGGATCGCATTCTGGCGATCAATCTCAGCGGGGTGTTCACGTGCATGAAGCACGAAATCCCGCTGATGCTCGAGCAAGGAGGCGGCGTGATCGTCAACACCTCCTCGGGCGCCGGCGTCGCGGGCTTCGCCGGCCAAGCCGCTTATTCCGCCGCCAAGCACGGCGTGATCGGCCTGACCAAAGCCGCAGCGCTCGACTACGCGCAGTCTGCCATTCGAATTAATGCGGTCTGCCCGGGCATCATCGAGACCGAGATGATGCAGCGCTTTACCGGAGGTACCACCGAGGGCGAGGCACGGGTTATTGCTCAGGAGCCCATCGGGCGCATGGGAAGACCAGTGGAGATCGCGGCGGCGGTCGTCTGGCTGTGCTCCGAGCGGGCCTCTTTCCTCGTGGGACATGCGATGGTCGTCGACGGCGGCCAGACGGCCTAGCGAGATAAGGAGGCATCGCGATGCAAATCACCAGAAACTCGCTCGAGACGGCGGCCGGCCCGGGCGACTGGTTCACCGGCGACGTCTACATCGACACGGTCGCTACAGCGGCGGAGCCGTCAAGGCTCGCCGCGGCCAGCGTGCACTTCACCCCCGGTGCGCGGACCGCATGGCACACCCATCCCCTAGGGCAGACTATCTACGTAACCGACGGCGTCGGCCGATGTCAGCGCCGCGGCGGACCAATCGAGGTAATTCGTCCCGGCGACCGTGTCTACTTCGAGCCGGGCGAGGACCACTGGCACGGCGCTGCGCGCGACCGCTTCATGACCCATCTGGCGATGCAGGAGGTCGACGAGTCGGGCAGTCCGGTCACCTGGGGTGAGCACGTCACCGACGAGGAGTACGCGGCCACGCCCGCAACCTAACCGGACTACCGATCCTGGCGGCCCCCGCGATCGTCCGACCATACGAACAAATGGAGACATGCTGATGACGAACGAGAGCTCCCAGCTCACCCTCAGCAACGGCGTCGAGATGCCCGCCCTCGGTCTGGGCGTCTTCCAGACGCCTCCCGACGAGACCCGCGACGCGGTCCGCAGCGCACTCGACGCCGGATACCGGCACATTGACACCGCGGCGGCTTACGACAACGAGCGCCAGGTCGGCGAGGCGGTGCAAGGCTCCGACCTGGACCCGTCGGCGGTCTTCCTGGAGACGAAGATCTGGATCAGCGACTACGGATACGACGAGACGTTGCACGGGTTCGAGAAGAGCGCCGGCAAGCTCGGCGTCGAGGAGATCGATCTGCTGATCCTGCACCAGCCGCTGCCGTCGGCATTCGATCGCACCCTGGACGCCTACCGCGCCCTGGAGGCGCTCCTCGGCGACGGTAAGGTGCGCGCGATCGGGGTCAGCAACTTCATGGTCGAGCACCTGACGACGCTGCTTGACCGTGCCACGGTGGTACCGGCGGTCAACCAGATCGAGTGCCACCCCGACTTCCAGCAGCGGGAGGTTCAGGACTTCAATGCCGAGCACGGCATCCTCACGCAGGCGTGGTCGCCGATCGGCGGCACCACCTTCTACCGCGACGGTAGCCACGGCAGCACGCTCGAGGACCCGGTCATCGCAGGCATCGCCAGGGCCTACGGCAAGAGCCCCGCCCAAGTGATGCTGCGCTGGGGTCTACAGCACGGTCGGTCGGTCATTCCGAAGTCCACCAAGCCCAGCCGCATCGCAGAGAACATCTACGTGTTCGACTTCGAACTGTCCGCCGACGAAATAGCAGCGATCGACGGCCTGGACACCGGTCGACGCGGCGGCCCCGAGCCGGACGCGATCACGCTGGAGGCTTTCGGACGCGAGATCCCTGAGGCCTGAAACGGCTTCCTCCTTTCACGCGAAAGCAGAAGTGATGTGCCAGGCCTCCTCGCCCCCGCCCCACGCAAGTTGCACGCGAAATAGGCGCCCCGCAGGACGATCCGCCTACGGGACACGGTTCGGGCGGGGGAGGTTCGCTCGAGCATGGCCAAGGCTTCCCGCGCGAGAAGCGGAAGCCGCCGGTCGACGCTTTGCGCGGCTCCGTGCTCGTCCGGTCGTGGAACTTCGGCGGCAACGTCCCCGCGGGTTAACGGCCGCCGTGAGCACATGGGAGAACTCCCTGGGCCGGCGGTATCGCCGTACCCGGTGCGTCGCCGTTTCGCGAGGAGGTCGTCCGTCCGCCGCGGACGGCAATCGGAGTGGAGAGTCCCCCTCCTCTCCACTCCGAATTTATAGCGCTCCGGAGGCCCTCATGAAGCCGCGGATCGTGCCGCATAATCGCCGGCCGAAGGGCCAAAACAACGGAATGGGAGGAGCGAAATGCGCGCGATGACCGAGCATGCGGTGGTGATCGCCGGAGGAGGTCCGACAGGGCTGATGTTGGCGGGCGAGTTGGCGTTGGCGGGCGTGGACGTTGCCATTGTCGAGCGGCGCGCCAGCCAGGAACTCCCCGGCTCGCGCGCAGGCGGTCTGCACTCACGCACCATCGAGGTCCTCGATCAGCGTGGAATCGCTGATCGGTTCCTGTCGCAGGGGCAGGTGGCCCAGGTCCAGGGTTTCTCCGGGACCCCCTTGGACATCAGCGACTTTCCCACCCGGCATCCCTATGGGCTCGGGCTCTGGCAGAACCACATCGAGCGCATACTGGCCGGCTGGGTCGGCGAGCTGGCGGTGACGATCTATCGCGGACGTGAGGTGACCGGTTTCGCGCAGGACGACACCGGCGTCGACGTCGAGCTGTCCGACGGCCAGTCGCTGCGGGCGCAATATCTCGCCGGGTGCGACGGAGGACGCAGTCTGATCCGTAAAGCAGCCGGCATCGAGTTCCCGGGGTGGGATCCGACAACGAGCAGCCTGATCGCCGAGGTCGAGATGGCCGAGGAGCCGGAGTTGGGCATCCGCCGGGACGCCCTCGGCGTCCATTCCCTCGGCAGATTGGAGTACGAGGTCCGCGACGGCGAGGTGGTCTACATGGATGGGGGACCGGTACGGATCATGGTGACCGAAGGGCACCCCGGACCCGCGAGCGAGCCCACCCTGAGCGATCTCAGCGAGGCGCTCATCGCCGTATACGGGACCGACTACGGGATCCACAGTCCCACCTGGATCTCCAGGTTCACTGATATGACTCGGCAGGCCGCAGCCTACCGCGACAGACGGGTCCTGCTGGCCGGCGATGCCGCACACGTGCATGCCCCGGATGGTGGACAGGGCCTCAACACCGGCGTGCAGGATGCGGTGAATCTGGGCTGGAAGCTGGCCCAGGTGGTCAACCGGACGTCCCCAGAAAGCCTCCTGGATACCTACCATGCCGAGCGTCACCCGGTCGCTGCCCGCGTGCTGCGCAAGACGATGGCGCAAGTCGCGCTTCGCCGCCCGGACGACCGCACCAAGGCCTTGCGCGACACCATTGCCGAGCTCCTCAGCATGGACGAGCCTCGCAGACGATTCGCCGCGATGTTGTCCGGCCTGGACATTCATTACGACCTCGGCGAGGGACACCCGCTGCTCGGGCGCCGCATGCCCGATCTCGACCTGGTCACCGCCAACGGCCCGCTGCGGGTCTTCACTCTGCTGCACGACGCCCGGCCAGTGCTACTCAACCTCGGTGAGCCCGGCGGCTTCGACATCACTCCATGGGCAGATCGGGTTCAGATGATCGACGCCAAATACGTTGGCCCGTGGGAGCTTCCGTTACTTGGCGCGGTCACTGCTCCCACTGCCGCGTTGATCCGGCCCGACGGATATGTCGGCTGGGTGGGAGACCTCACCCATCCGGGGCTCCCCGACGTGCTCACCACCTGGTTCGGACCGCCGACTGCGACGTAGCGCACGGCCTTCCAAGATCTCGAAGAAGCGTCGGGCCGCTGACGGCCGACGCTGACCTCGGGTCCCGCACCCCGGAGCCGTCGCTTTCCCTTCCGCGTGAAAACAGCACGGATGCGTCTCTCAGAAACGGTCGTTTGCGGATGCTGGCCGCCTCGCGGTCGCCTGCTTACGCTCTCTCCGACGTCTCGGCCGCGTCCGCCTCGTCGATCGGCGCGGTCCAACTCGCGAGAAGGTCGAGTGCCTCGGCAGACTTCGAACCGGGCTCGGCGGTGTACGTGAGGATGACGAGACCGGTGTCGGCGGACAGATCCAGCATCTCGTACGTCAGGCTGAGGTCGCCCACGACCGGGTGGTGGAAATTCTTCGCGCCGGTTCGGTGGATGCGGACGTTGTGCGCGGCCCAGCGCGTGCGGAACTCCTCGCTGCGAGTCGAGAGCTCACCGACGAGGTCGGAAAGGGCGCTGTCGTACGGGTCGCGGCCGGCCTCGGTACGAAGGATGGCGACCGTGTCGTTGGCGGCGCGCTCCCAGTCGCCGTAAAAGTCGGGCGCGCGTGGGCTGAGGAAGACGAAGCGGGCATGGTTCACGGGCCGCACCGGGTCGAAGTACAGCTCCGAGTAGAGGGCCCTCCCGAGCGCGTTGGCCGCGAGGATGTCTAAGCGCCCGTTCTGCACCAACGCCGGCGCGCCAGTCATCGCGTCGACCATCCGCTGGACGCTGGGCCGGACGCGCTGCCGTGTTCGGCGGCGACGCTTCGGGGCCGCGGGCTGGGCCGCGCGTGCGAGGTCGAACAGGTGCGCCCGCTCGGCGTCGTCGAGTTGCAAGGCGCGGGCTAGCGCTTCCAGAACGCTTTCGGAGACCCGGCTGAGGTTCCCGCGCTCGAGCCGCGTGTAGTAGGGGACGCTGACTCCGGCGAGGACTGCGACTTCCTCCCGGCGCAGCCCCGGCACACGCCTTGGGCCGTGACGTCAGACCAACCTGGTCTGGCGTCAGCTTGGCCCGCCTGGAGGTAAGGAACTCCCGGATCTCGCCCTTGGCATCCACGAGATCAGGGTAGACCCGTCCGGCTAGTGCTGGGGGACCCTGTCAATACCCCCATCAACAGGGACTCTCACTTCGCGCGATTCCGTGCTTTCTTGGAGGTACCCCAGAGCTACCTGATCGAAAGGACACCGACACATGACCGACTCGAAGGCCTCCGTGAAGCACATCTCGCTAGGCGGACTAGACGTTTCCCGCATCGGGCTCGGCACGATGGCGATGTCCGGCTATTACCTCGACCCGAACAGCAGCGAAGCCGAGTCCATCCGCACCATCCACAGGGCGCTCGACCTGGGCGTCACCCACATCGACACCGCCGAGATCTACGGGCCCTACGCCAACGAGGAACTCGTCGGCCGAGCCATCCAGGGCCGCCGCGACGACGTCGTGCTGGCGACGAAGTTCGGCTTCGTCTCGCACGCAGGCGGAGGCCCCGGGGTGCTCGACAGCAGTCCTGCGAACATCCGCAGTGCCGTCGAGGGCTCCCTCAAGCGCCTCGGCACGGACCACGTCGATCTGTATTACCAGCACCGGGTCGACCCGAACACCCCCATCGAGGACACCGTCGGCGCCCTGGCGGAGCTGGTCGCCGAGGGCAAGGTCCGGCACATCGGGCTGTCCGAGGCCGGGTCGGCAACGATCCGCCGCGCCCACGCCGTCCATCCGATCACCGCGCTGCAGACGGAGTACTCGCTGTGGACCCGCGACCCGGAAGCCGAGCTGGTGGCGCTCCTGCGCGAGCTGGGCATCGGCTTCGTCCCCTACTCGCCGCTCGGGCACGGCTTCCTCACCGGCAAGATCCGTTCCCCCGAGCAGCTCGCCGACGACGACTGGCGCAAGACCAACCCGCGCTTCACCGGCGAGAACTTCAAGCGCAACCTGCGCATCGTCGACGAAGTCGAGGCCGTCGCCTCCGAGGCGGGCGCCACACCGGCACAGGTTGCCCTGGCCTGGCTGCTCGCTCAGGGCGACGACATCGCCCCGATCCCCGGCACCAAGCGTGTCTCCCGCGTCGAGGAGAACACCGCCGCCGACCAGCTCGAGCTGAGCGCCGAGCAGATCGAACGGCTGAACAACCTCGCCCCGGCCGCCGGCGAGCGGCATGAGGAAGAGCAGATGGCCACCATCGACCGCTGACGAAACGCCACGGGCGCCGCCGCCGCCCAGCTATGTCATTTCACTGTCGTCGGCTGTGTCGTCTCACCGACGTTTCCCTTGCGACCGTCCGCGCGACCGCCCTCGGGCGCCCCGAATCGGTCACATCTCCGCGCCGCCGGGTGTCAAACGAGTTACAGATCAAATCTTGCCGGCGCCGAGCCGCCGGCGCTGGGAAAGGACGAACGATGCAGACCGAAAACAGGAGCCAGAAGATCGCCGTCACGGGAGCAACCGGCCGGGTGGGATCGCACCTCGTCGAGATCCTCGAGCAGCGCGGACACGATGTGGTCCCGATCGCCCGCTCCAAGGGTGTAGATGTGGTCAGCGGCGATGGTCTCGACGAGGCGCTCACCGGGGCCGAGACGATCATCGACACGGCCACGGGGCCATCGCCCGACCAGGAAGCGGCGACGGAGTTCTTCACCGCTTCGGCACGGAACATCCAGCGAGCCGGCGCCGCAGCCGGGGCGAAGCGGATCGTCGTCGTCTCGATCATCGGCATCGACAAGTTCCAGGGCGGCTACAACGCGGCGAAGGTGGCGCAGGAACAGACGCTGCTCGAAGGCCCGCTCCCGGTCCGAATCGTTCGCGCGGCCCAGTTCCACGAGTTCGTCG